>CAZSWK010000049.1:0-9781 GCA_964610835.1 uncultured Anaerolineaceae bacterium
CCCGCACCGGGCCCTGCCCTGGTGCCATGGTCACTTCCCCTTCGTTGTTTGCTCTGCCGGCCGATGACCGTTGTGTTGGCTGCCCAGCGCCTCGTGCAGCGTCTCGAGCGAGAGCATCGCGCACTTCATGCGTGCCGGGCTGATCTCGATGCCCAGGTTGTCGAGCACGTCCTGCTGCCCCAGCGCCTCCACCTCAGCCAGCGACTTGCCCTTGATCTCATCGGTGAGCATGCTCGCCGAGGCCTGGCTGATGGCGCAGCCACGACCGGTGAAGGCGACGTCCTTGACGCGGCCCTCGGCGTCGAGGGTGAGCATCAACGTGATGCGGTCGCCACACAGAGGATTGGCACCTTCCTTGACCGCCGTCGGCGATTCGAGAACGCCGAAGTTGTGCGGGTTGCGATAGTGCTCGAGGATCTCGTCGCGATACAGGTCGTCCATCGCCGGTCAGTGTGACGCGTTTGCCGCGGAAGCGTGGACCGTCGACCGGCCGAAGAGCCGCTCCACCTTGTTGAGCGCTTCGGCGAGGCGGTCGATGTCCTCGCGACCGGTGTACACGTTGAAGCTCGCGCGCACAGTCGCCTCCTCGCCCAGCCGCTCGTGGAGCGGCATGGTGCAGTGGTGACCGGCACGTACCGAAACCGCTTCACGGTCGAGCAGCGTGGCCACGTCGTGCGGGTGAGCGTCGGCCAGGTTGAAGGTGATGATGCCACCCCTTTCCTGCGCCGACAGCGGCCCATGAATGCGGATCGTGGGCACGTTCTGCGGCAGCATCTCCAGCGCGTACTCGGTCAGCTCACGCTCGTGAGCGCGCACGTGCTCCATGCCGATCTCGGTCAGATAGTCAAGCGCGGCGCCCAGCCCTATCGCAGCGGCGATGTCCGGGGTGCCGGCCTCGAATTTCCAGGGCACATCGTTGTACGTCGTGTGCCGCAGGTGCACCTCGAGGATCATCTCGCCGCCAGCCAGGAAGGGCGGCATCTCCTCGAGCAGCTCGCGGCGCGCCCAGAGCGCACCGGAACCAGGCGGTCCAAGCGTCTTGTGGCCCGAGAAGACGTAGAAGTCGGCGCCGACCTCGGCAACGTTTACCGGCTCGTGGGGTACCGCCTGCGCACCGTCAACAAGCACCATCGCGCCGGCCTCATGGGCCTTGCGCACCATCTCGGTGACCGGATTGATGGTGCCGATGCCATTGGACACGTGCGTGAAGGCGACCAACTTGGGCTTGGTGCGCAGCAGTACCTCGTAGCTTTCCTGGATCAGCCGGCCGTGCTCATCGAAGGGCACAAACTCCAGGTCGGCATCCTTCTCCTGCGCGAGCAACTGCCAGGGCACCAGGTTGGAGTGGTGTTCCAGCTCGGTCAGAACGATCGTGTCGGCGCGGCCGATGTTGCGCCGCCCCCAGGCGTAGGCGACGAGATTGATCGCCTCGGTCGCGTTGCGGACCATGACGATCTCGCGTGGATCGCCGGCGCCGATGAAGGCGGCAATCTTGGCACGTGCCGCTTCGTAGGCAGCAGTCGCCTCCTCGCCGATCTCGTATATGCCGCGATGGACGTTGGCGCTGTACCGCGTCATGTATGCGTCCATGGCGTCGGTAACGCAGCGCGGCTTCAGGGCCGTCGCGGCCGAGTCGAGATAGACGAGTGATCGGCCGTGGAAATCGCGCTCGTATATGGGGAAGTCGGCCCGCAGCGCAACCGGGTCGAGCGGCCGGACGATGGCCATTCTTGCTGCGCTCCTTGTCTTGTGGGACTGATGCTAGACGGACATAGCCTCGGCCGGCTCCGGGGCCTCCTGCTCGTCGGCATCCGCTTCGAGGCCGGATTCGCGCAGGATTGGTGCGTAACCCTCCTCCTCGAGCCGCAGCGCAAGGTCGCGACCGCCCGAGGCAACGATCCTGCCCTGGGCGAGCACATGCACGAAGTCGGGCTTGATGTAGTTGAGCAGCCGCTGGTAGTGGGTGATCAAGAGCACGCCCAGATCGGGACTGAGTTGTGCGTTGACGCCCTCGGCTACGATGCGCAGGGCGTCGATATCGAGGCCTGAGTCGGTCTCGTCGAGGATGGCCATCTCAGGCTGGAGAACGGCCATCTGGAGCATCTCCAGGCGCTTCTTCTCGCCACCCGAGAAGCCCTCGTTGACGTAGCGGCCGGCGAAGCTCTCATCGAGCTTCAGGAGCGCCATCTTCTCGCGAATCAGCCGCCGGAAATCACCCAACTTGATGCCTCCGCGGGTGGGATCCGACGGGTCGTAGTCCTCGGCTATCTGCTGATCGATCGGTCGCATCCGCGCATTCAACGCGGTGCGCAGGAAGCTGGCCACCGACAGGCCGGGGATCGCGGTCGGGTACTGGAACGCGAGGAAGAGTCCGAGCCGGCCGCGCTTGTCGGGCGACAGGGCCAGCAGGTCGCGACCCTGCCAGAGCACCTCACCGTGTGTCACCCGGTAGGCCGGGTGGCCCATCAGCGCGTAAGCGAGGGTGGTCTTGCCCGAGCCGTTGCGGCCCATGATGGCGTGCACCTCGCCCTTGCGGACGGTCAGGTCGATGCCCTTGAGGATCTCGCGCTCGGGCTCGGCAATGGGCACCACGTGCAGGTCGCGAATGACGAGCTCGCGGTCGTCAACGGTCTGTTTGGTCATTGCTTGTTCACCAGTAGGGATTTGGCCGGGATGGCCGGTGAATGGAAGGGATGCGCCGCGCGCGGCGTGGCCAGCTCGGCAAGGCTGATCGAGTCGAGTGCGGTGCTGATGGCGTTACGCACGGTAAGCCAGAGATGGTTCACGTTGCAGAAACCCGTCCGTTCACAGAGCACGGAGTGCGCCGGGTCTTCGCTGGCACAGATCATCGGCGCGATGGGGCCCTCGAGCGCGCGGAGTACCTCGCCCATGCGGATGTCGTCCGGGTCACGGGTGAGTTCGTAGCCGCCGTGTGCGCCGCGCGTGCTCTGGACGAGGCCGGCGGCGCGCAGGCTGACGACGAGCTGCTCGAGATATGGCCGCGGCAGGGCTTCGTGGTCGGCCATCTCGGCCAGACTGACCGGGCCGTTGCCGTGGTGGCGGGCAAGCTCCATCATCAGGCGCACCCCGTACTCGCCACGGGTCGAGAAATGAACTGCACCGGTGCCCGGGAAGATGCTGCGTGGACGCGCCTTGGCACTGGTGCGCAGGCGCGCGACCCTGCTCGCAGAGCCACCCGTCGAATTCCGAGTAATCACGTCGGGATTGAGTCTAGCCGAGGCGCCGATGACCCGCAAATGGGTCCCCGACCGGCTGCCTCAGATCCTCAGCACCAGCCGCGATTCCCACCGATGGGTTGGCGCTACCTGGGCCTGCTGCTGGCGGCCGCGGCGTGTTCGGACACTAAGCCCGTCGGCGCGCCTGGTGTGCGACAAGTGTCAACAACGTGCGTGGGCATCACGGCTAGGCTGCAGTGCATGGAGTTCACCGAAGTAGTCCGGCGACGACGGATGGTTCGCCATTACGACCCGGAGCGGCCGGTCGCGCGCGAGGCACTCGAGCGCATCGCCGCGGCCGCCCAGCGGGCACCCAGCGCAGGTTTCAGCCAGGGCCAGCGGCTGGTCGTCGTCACCGAGCCGGAACGCCGGCGAAGAGTCGCCGCGATCTGCAGGGAGGATGAGTACGTAGCCGAGGGCTACGACCGCTGGATCAGTGGCGCGCCGGCGATCTTCGTGCCGACCGTCAGCGAGCAGATCTACCACCGCCGCTACCAGGAGCCGGACAAGATCCAGGATGACGGCACGGAGATCTACTGGCCGATCCCCTACTGGTACGTGGATGCGGGCGCGACGATGATGCTCATCCTGCTCGCTGCCATCGACGAGGGCCTGGCGGCAGGCTTCCTCGGACTGGCCGACTACGCCGAGTTGAATGCGGAACTCGGCATTCCGGCCGACCAGCAGCCGATCGGCCTGATCACGGTCGGCCACCCGCTGCCCGACCGGCGCTCCCGGTCACTGAAGCGTGGCTGGGTCACGCGCGACGATTTCGTCCACTGGGAGCACTGGTAGCCGAGCGCTTCAGCGCAGTCCGGTGTCGTAGTTGATCTGGACCTCGGCGAAGTTGCCCGGCACGACCTGGACCGATACCGGCTGGGCGATGGGATAGGAAGCGCTGGTCGCCGGTGCGATGACGTAGTCCCCCGGCGGCACGTCGACCTGGAAAGTGCCGTCGTTGCCCGACGTCGTCCGCGTCACGACCTTGCCCTCAGTGTCGAGCACGACGAGCTGCGCGGCGTACGGCGTCAGGCAGGGCACGTGGCCGCTGGGGCCTACCGAGGGCGGATTGGGACACGTAGGCCCCAGCACCACCGACCCACGGATGCCCGACGGCGGAACGGGCGTGCTGACCTCGACGCCGAAGTTGCCGCACCCACCGACGATCAGCCCGAGCACCAGCAAGCAGACAGGCGCCAGCCGCCGGCAAGCCACAAGCATGTCCCTCGTGCCTGTCCTCCGTTGCGCTATTTGCCGCGAACCCTGGTTGCGGAGTGATCCTCCGCCTTTTCCGCCGCGCGCGCCAGCACCCACAGCAGATCGGCCAGCCGATTTACGTACGGCACCAGCCACTCCCCGGTCAGCCGACCGGCGCGCTGGAGCCCGACCATTCGCCTTTCCGCTCGGCGCAGCGTGGCGCGCGCGAAGTCCAGCGCGGCGGACGCGTCCGTCTCGCCGGGCACGACGAACTCACGCGGCATCTCGATGAGCGACTCCCAGTGCGCCAGCTCCGCCTCGATGCCGGCCAGCATCTCCTCCGAAACGCGCGACGTGCCGTCCACCTGGCGCGCCCCGGCGTCGGGATTGGTCGCCAATTCGGCGCCGACAACGAACAGTTCGCGCTGCAGGCGCAGCGCGAGATCGGCCAGGCCCTCGATCTCTGCGCCGGCCAACGCTGCGCGGGCCAACGCCGCGCGGGCAAGGCCAAGAGCCGCCACGGCCTCATCGACGGTGCCGTAGGCCTCGGCCTGCAGATCATCCTTGGCGATGCGCCCGCCGAACAGCAGGCCGGTAGTGCCGTCGTCGCCGCGCCCCGTGGCGACCGCGCTGGTGGCGATCGACGCGCGGCGACGGTTCACCAGACCAGTCCGGCGTCGCGCGGGTCCCAGCGCTCAGCGAGCAGCGTCACCTTGACGTCGTGCTCAACCACGCTTTCGACCTGTTCCTTCACCTGCTGAATCATGGCGCCGGCGTACGGGCAGAAGGGCGTCGTGAGGATCATCTTGACCTCGGTCTGGTCTTTGCCCAGGATGATCTGCTTGATCAGCGCCAGCTCGACCACGTTCATTCCGATTTCGGGGTCGACGACCGCGCGCAGCGCATCGAGGATGGCCAGCTCAGTGGCACGCGCCTGGGGATCGAAGGCGGGTGTCTCGGCCGGGGCAGATTGGTCGGTGGAAATCTGATCGGTCATGTCGGATATCTCTGGGTTCATCCTAGCACCGTCGCGGGAGCGCCCTGCCCGGGCGTCAGTCGACCACGACCCCGTTCAGCTGGCGCAGGTGGTCGGGAAAGCCCGCGGCCTGTTCGGGGCTGAAGCCGGGTCCGCGCAGTGAACCGTTCTTCTCGAAGAAGTCCCCGTAACGACCCCTGTTGTCCGCCGCGAAGCGGAATGCCTCGGCCATACCCACACGGCGCAACTCCGGGTGACGGGCGAGGATGGCATCTGGATCCAGGCCGTTGGCGCGCATCTCGAGCAGGTTGCGCACTGTAAGACGCGTTGCGTAGCAGAACGGCTCGCCGTTCATGATCAGCGGATCGCTCTTGACCCATTTGATAGTCATCTCAACGCGGCCCTTCGCGTCATACCCACTTGTCGTCGCCGACGCCGGCGCCCTTCCAGAAGAAGCGCAGCAGGCTGTTGCCCTTGTGGTCACCGGCCAGGCGGCCGTGCTTCTCGAGCCGATCCGTCCAGTGACTGAACGTCTCCGCCGCCGCCTTGTTCTCGTCCGGCGTCAGCACGCTGGAGGCGGCCTGCTGGAGGCCCGCCAGCAGGGCGATGAGATCGCGCACCGGCACGCGGCGCCGCCGGTACAGCGGGACAAGCCACTCGCCGTAGTCGGTGACATAGCCGTCGTCGCCGGTCTCCATGGCACGTGCCAGTTGCTCGATGTGACGGTCGTAGTCGCGCAGGAAGTGGCGCAGCGCCAGGTCGTCGTAACGGACCTCGAAATCGGCCACCTGCGAAACAGTGGTCGCGAGGGCCGCCTGGGCCAGGCGCTTCCGGTTGGCGCGCAGCCGCGCGGCGGCATCGGGTAGACCGGCAGTGGTGTCGTGGGGCGGCAGGCCAAGGCTCGGATGCGGCATTGCCGGCCTAGTCTACCGGCCGCCGTCGCTGACCTGATCGGCGGACGTGCCGTGCGCGGACGCCTCGCGCTGCGTCCCGCCTCGCGCCATCATGGGTTCGTGCCCAAATTGCTCATCGCCGTTGTTCATGCCCAGGATTCGGGCCGCTTGGTGGACGCGCTGCGCGAAGCCGATCTGCGCGTGACAGAGGTGCTATCACGCGGCGGCTTCCTGCTGGCACGCAACACCATGCTGTACGTCGGCCTGGATGACGCGCAGGTGCCGATAGCCATGCGCCTGATCGAAGAGAACTGCTCGTCGCACGTCGAAACTGTCCCGCCCGACCCGCTGGGTGCTCTCGAGGCCAATTGGCTGCCGACCGAGGTGACCCACGGCGGGGCGACCGTGTTCGTCGTGCCGCTCGACGAGATCCGGCGCTTCTAAGCCCGGCGCGTGCTCTTCGAGTCAGTCACGCGTTTCGCCCAGAAAGGGCATGTTCAATTCCTCGATCGCCTTGAGGCTCATCTGTAGCGCGGCCGTCTTCTGCGCGGCGACGTCGCGGACGTAGGCCTGCTGCTCCTCGTCGGTCATGACCCGTCCGCGGACCTGATCCGAACGACCGACCATCAGCCACGCCAGGTGGTAGCGATCCATCGAGCCCCACGCGCTGCTCAGCAGCTCATCCGACAGCTGCAGCCACGTGCGCAAGGCGGGCAGGCTCGGCGCGCGCTGCAGGCGCTCGCCCTCGGCGATCAGCCGGCGCGTTTCGTGTATCAACTGCGTACGGGTCATACGCGAGTATCGTCGGGCAATGACCGGTCGCTCGCTCGGCGCCGACTCCCTGCGTGCCGATCCCACGCGCCTGGACCCCGTTCTGGCCGGGCTGCGCGAGTCTGTCGAAGAGGGCGTCGTGCCGGTCGCAGCGTTGGCCGTGGGCGATGCCGGTGGTCCGATCCGCAGCGCCGCATTCGGGCCACGCGGCACCAACGTCGCCGCCGATAGTTTCTTCTTCCTGGCCTCGGTGACCAAGCCAATCGTCGCGTGTGCGTTCATGCAGGTCGTTGAGTCTGGCCTCACCGGTCTCCGCGAGCCGTTTGCCAGCCACTTTCCCGAGCTTGCCGGCGGTGACAAGGCAGGCATCACGCCGTGGCACGTCCTGACCCATACGTCGGGCCTCACTGACGTTGACGTCGGGCTCATTCGCCGGAAGAGGCCCTCCGCGGCGCAGATGACGCGCATGGCAATCGAGGCACCGCTGCGTTTTGCGCCCGGAACGCGTTGGGAATACTGCTCGGCCTCGTTCTACCTGCTCTCGCTGCTCATTGAGCGCCTCACCGGCACGGCCTTCGCCGACTACCTGCACGATCGCCTGTTCGCGCCGCTGGGCATGCACGCGACGTTCGACCCGCGCGGCAAAGGCCGGGCGATCATCCCGGTCGCCGGCGTGGACGCTGACAAACCGCTGATTCGCTGGCTGCTGCTGCGCTACATGGCACGCGCCCAGGTGCCCGGCGGCGGCCTGTTCGCGACGCTCTACGACCTGCTCGCCTTCGGCGCGGCGATCCTGAGCCCACGGGAGGGGCCCTCGGGCTGGCTGCCGCTGTCTCCGGGCACAATCGAAGAAATGGGCACCGACCAGACCGCTGGCCTGCGCGGCGAGGTCGATGGCGTCGAGCGGGACATCCATTTCGGATTGGGCTGGAGCAAGCCCACGCTGATGCGTGACTCGCCGGGCTCGACACGCGCAGTCGCCCACGGGGGAGCATCGGGGACGCGCCTGCGGATTGACCCGGACGCGGGGCTCGTGTTCGTCTACTTCACCAGTGCGTGGGCGGCCGACCGGAAGCCGGAGATGGAGGCCCTGGCCGGCGTCTATCGCGCCCTGTCGGCCTAGGGGATCGCGCCCTCGTCACGCGCGAATGCGCGAAGTCGCGCGCGGCATTCGGCAGCGTAGCGCTCGACCTGCGCGATCAGCCACTGCTCGATGCGCGCGCTGTCTTCGAGTGTCAGCTCTTCGCCGTGCACGCCATCAGCGAGCTGGATGCCTGTGCTCGTGCGAAAGTCGCTCGTCCAGTTCGCCTGGAGCTGGACGATCACATCGGCGATCACGGTGCGTGAAAACGACCAGTCGAGATAGTCCGCGTTCAGACGCTCGACGATGTCACGCAGGCGGACGGCCTGGCCGCGTGGCAGGCGGGCAACCAGGTGCACGACACGCACTGCGCTGAACGGGTCGCCCGATTCCGCGATCACCGGCGGCCAGAGATCGGCAGGCGGCAGGCCGGGTACGGCACGCAACGCGAGTGCCACGCTCAACCGTCGCGTGGCTCGAGACGCAGGGTCGTAGCCAGAACGTCTGGCGCGACCATCGATGCGGTCGAGGGGCTGCGCGGGTACTTGCGCCACAGGGCGCGGCTGCAGCGATCGACGGAATCGGCATCGGGGGCATGAACCGCGAGAACCGGCACGCGCCGGCCAGCCACGTGGACGGCCATCTTGTCGGGCGTCTTCAATGCTTCCCGGTACCACAGGCCGCGCTCGCCGCGCCAGGAGCGAATGAATACGTCGCCAGCATCGACCACCAGCCAGACCGTGGTCCGGCGCTGCGCGCCGTTGGCCCGCTGCGTCTCGACGTCGACCTCGAGCTCGGCATCCAGCAGCTCGCGGATCTCAGGTTCGAACAGGAGCGCCTCCGGTCAGTAGAGCGCCTCGAGGCCGAGCATGTCGCCCAGCCCCAGGGTCGACTCCTGGTTCTCGCACAAACCGTCGATGTACGTGCTCATCGTCAGCCGGCCGTGCCGCCGCTCACCAACGTGAGCGAGCCCGAAGACGTGCCCGGCCTCGTGGGTAATGGTGGCTTCGAGCATCACCGCGCGACGGCAGCCCTTGAGGGAGAGCGCCCACGCTTCACGATTGTTGATCTTCATGTCCGCCTCGATCATCTTGCCGTTGCGCGTCCAGTAGCAGGTCACGGCGAGAATGCCCCGCGGCAAACGCCCGAAGCCGATCACGTTATGGCCGTCGCGCGAGGTGCAGCCGGGCTTGCGCCGGGTGTTACCCAGGAAGTTCGCGGTGATGGAGATGCGCGCCGCGCGGCCGCAGTCGTTGTGCTCGCTGGTTATGTTGTGGAAGGCCCTGATGATCGTGTTCCTGGCTGCCCGACGGCGCAGCGAGCGCGGCACCGAACGTGCCCTGAACGACCAGCTGTAATTGCCCTTCGCCCACTTCGCCCCGATCAGGTGGTAGGCACTATCGACACACGGAGCCGGCGCAAGGGACACGCTGCCGGCGAACTGGGCCGCGGCCATGACAGGCTGCTGGGTGCCGACTTGAAGCGGGTGCGCCGACGTCGGGGCGACGCCGGCGACGAGCGTGGCAACGGCTGCGAGCAGCGCCGCAAAACGAAATGACCTGATCATGGCGTCTCCCCCTGGGGCAGCGGCCGCGGACTTTCGACCGTCCGCGGAAGGATACGCCAG
>CAZSWK010000049.1:9881-18609 GCA_964610835.1 uncultured Anaerolineaceae bacterium
GACTGGCCAAGCTGGCCGATCTCCTGCGCTCCCTCTGCGCTCAGGCCAAGCATGCTGTCGGTGAATACGGCGTCATCGCGATACAACGCCGCGATTTGAGCCGCGTCGCCCGATGACCAGGCAGAGATGTAGCCGTTGACCAGTTGTTGGTACTGGTCGCTGCAGCCCTGGTCGCGGAAGCAGCCTAGCGGGAACATCTCCATCTCCGACACTGGGAAGGCGAGCTCGGTGCTGGCCAGAATGCCGTCGGCGAGACGCAATGCCTGGATCTCATGGACCGGCGGGTGGTCTGGCGGCGTGGCTACCCACGGCGGCCACAGGCCGTCGGCCTCGAGCTGAGCGTCGGCGCGGCGCCGCCTCCGCCGGAGCAGCCGGAGACCGCCAGGACTGCGGTCAGAGTCACGATCATTGCCGACGCGCTGGCACGTTGTGCGGAAATCGGAGACTCCCCTCGCGTTTGCCTTTACAGGCTGGGCAGAAAACGCTCCAGCCGGGCAGCGTGAAGGACCTCCGAGGCCCTCAGGCTGGCGATATGGACGGAACGCCCTCAGAGCAGCTCGTGGTTGGCTGAGCCGGTGGGCTCGCCGTCCCTGGGCCGTGGCTCTTCGCCCGGGCCGTATTCAGTCTCCCGCGCGCCGTCGGCGGTCAGGACGGGCAGCGAGCCGGCCGGCTTGTGCTCAATTGCGCCCACACCGTAGGGCGTCCACTTGTCCGGCCGCTGCAGGCGGTGCGGCTCGAGGTTGCCGCGCGCGTGCGTCTCCTCGAAGCCTTCCGGCTCGATCCACATCTGTTCGCCCTCGAGCAGGCCCAGCACGCCAGCCTGGCCGGGCTCGGGCCGGGCGGCCTGGCACGCCTTGCAGCGCGAGCGGTCGTGCTGCTGATACTCGAGCGGCTCCTCGTACGTGGTGATGTAGCCCTCGTAGTTGCGCAACACCACCTTGTGATCCGAGTAACTGATCAGGTAGTTGGGCATCACCGGGATCTTGCCGCCACCACCCGGCGCGTCGATGACGTAGGTGGGCACCGCATAGCCGCTGGTGTGGCCGCGCAGGCCCTCCATGATCTCGAGGCCCTTGCCCACCGGCGTTCGGAAGTGGCCGGAGCCCTCGACCAGATCGCATTGATAGATGTAGTAGGGCCGCACGCGGATCTCGACCAGGCGCTGGACCAGCTCGCGCTGGATGTTGACGCAGTCGTTGACGCCGGCGAGCAGCACCGACTGGTTACCCAGTGGAATCCCAGCCCTGGTGAGCTTGTCGCACGCTCGGGCGACCTCAGGCGTGATCTCGTTGGGGTGGTTGAAATGCAGGTTGATCCACAGCGGGTGGTACTTGGCGAGCATCTCGCACAGCTCGTCGTCGACCCGTTGGGGCATGAACACCGGCACGCGCGAGCCGATGCGGATGATCTCGATGTGCGGGATCTCGCGGATGCCGCGGATGATCGATTCGAGCAGCTTGGGCGCCAGGGTCAGACCATCGCCGCCGCTGATCAGCACATCGCGTACCTGCGGTGTCTTGCGCAGGTACTCCAGCTGCGCCTCGTGCTCGCGGCGGTTGAAGTTCTGAGCGGGGTCGCCCACGATGCGCGACCGCGTGCAGTAGCGGCAGTAGGACGCGCATTGGGTAGTCACGAGCATCAGTACGCGGTCGGGGTAGCGATGGACGAGGCCGGGCACCGGCGAGTGCCGGTCCTCGGCGAGCGAGTCCTCCATCATCCCCGTGAACGCCTTGGCCTCGCGCGCGGTGGGGATGACCTGGCGGCGGATCGGGTCATCGGGGTCGTCGGGGTCGATCAACGAGATGAAGTACGGCGTGATGTCGACGCGAAACTTGTCCGGCGCGCTGAGGCCCTCACGCTCGTCGTCGGTCAGGTTGAGGACCTGCTCGATTTCCTCGAGATCGTTCACCCGGTGCGAGAGCTGCCAGCGCCAGTCGTTCCACTTCTCGTCGGGCACGGCAGCCCATAGCGGCGCACGGCGGCTGACCGCCGGCCGGCCATCGGGGCCGAGCCGACGAGCCGGATCACGCTGGTTGACGAACGGCTCATCGGCCTTCGCCGCCAGCTCTGCGTTCTCGCTTGGCACGATCGCTGACACTGCATATTCCTTATGCATGGTGGATAAGGGCGCTCATCATACCGCGGCCGGGCGCAAGGCCCGCCGTTTCGGCTAGACTCGCGAGGATGTCGATCAGCCGCTGGAAGAACCTGGCCATGGTGTTCGCGCTGGTGCTGACCGGCGTTGCGCTGGTGTCCCTCTTCGCGGGCTTCCTGCAGCTGATCCTGCACCCGTTTGCGCTGCTCGGCGCAATCCTGATCGCGAGCGTGATGGCGTTCATCTTTCTGCGCGTCGCACTCGTCCCGGCGCAACAGTTCACGCCCTGGGCGCGCAGCCTGTTCGGGCCCAACGGGCGCTGGCTGTTCCTCGTCCTGATCCTCATCTGGGCGGCCGGCATGGCCTTCCTGGCCAGCCTGGGACTCGGACCGCAGCAAGCCGGGGCACCGGCGCTGGTGGGCCTGTTCAGCGGCATCTTTCTGTTCATGGGCTTCATCTGGTCCGTGATCGGCGAGTAGCAGCGGCGGCGCTCGACCGTTGAGAGCGGTCACGGTCTCGTGGGACAAGGCGGGGGGCCGATTCACGGCGCTTAGCTCGCGCGGCACGCACACGATCGCCATCAACGCGCCGAGAGCACCGGGTGAGACCCGCAGCGCGACGGGTTTCTCGGCGACCGAACTGTTGCTCGCCGGCGCCGGGGCGTGCTCCGCGTGGGACGTGGTTGAGATCCTGCGCAAGCGACGTTCACATCTCGAGTCACTCGATGTGGCGGTGGAGGGCGAGCAACAGCCTGACCCACCGTGGACTTACCGGCGCGTCGCGCTGCACTATCGGATTGCGGGCGAAGGGCTGCGGCCGGAAGTCATCGCCCGGGTCATCAGGCTGAGCATCACGCGCTACTGCTCAGTAATCACCACCATCGCGGGTGTGGCGGCGATCGAGGCAACCTACGAGCTGGTGGGCTCCGGCGGCATAGGAAGCGGTCGCCAGCCGATCGAGCTGGCGCTGCCCGCGGCGCCACTCCCGGACATGCCCGAGCCGAGCGCTGACGAGGACGATCAGCCGCTTTAGCCCACGTCACTCCGGACAAAAGGCCCTAGTGCAGAGTCGTTGCTGACAGGCAAGGTCACGTCGCACAGCGTTTCTGTGCGTGCATGTAACGCCAGGGCGCTCAGGAGCCTCCCTAGTCCATGACCGCCGTCACGACCGAAGGGTCGATGGTCGCCGCGCTCCACCGGGCCGTTCCGGGCGACGAGACTGCGTTTGCCCGAATCGTCGCCGCGTGTGGCCGGTCACCGCGGGCAGGCGTGGCAGTTCCCATACGCGGACCTTTCCGCGGCCGCTGTCCCTATCGGGGGTCCCCACTCGGTCGCCCCGGACGGGACGATGTTCACCCTTACCGGCACCGACGTAATCCGCCTTCCTGAGCCCTGACCTGGCCGAGCGCCAGCGCCGCTCCTATCCGGCCGGCGACCCCCGCCGCCACGCCGGCGTCGCAGCGCCACCTGCCGGCGAACACGTCCGACAGCAGGTCGGGCCCGAGTGCGGACATGTCCTCGTAGCGCGGGATCAGGTGGAAGTGCAGGTGATGCACCGTCTCGGCAAACGAGACGACGTAGATGCGCTGCGGGACCAGAACGGAACGCATCGCCGCGAGAAGCCGGCGCATGACCGGACCCAGGGTGGCCGCCTCGGAGTCGGTGAGGTCGGCCAACTCGTGAACGTGGCGGCGCGGTTTGAGGATCAGGTACCCAGCTAGCAGCGGGGTGAGCTCGTGGTCGGCCTGCCACAGCTCGTCGTTGTAGATCGGCCCGCCCGGGGGACGGACCTCACCGGTGTTCACCCGGCAGGCAAGACATTCCGCGTCAACCATGTCCGCATTTTCGACCGGCAAGGACGGTGGCGACAGAGTCGGGCCGCGCGAGCGACACTGCACTCTCCGTGAGCCTGTTCTACCGCCTCGGTCTGTTCAGCGCGCGCCACCGCTACGCGGTCTTCGCGACCTGGATGCTGCTGCTCCTCGCGGCACTGCCCTTCGCACCGCAGCTGCCGGGTGCGTTGCGCTCGGGCGGTTTCAGCCTTGACGATCTCGAGGCGTCGCGCGCGCGGCTGCTGCTCCAGGACCAGCTCGGCGTGCCGCCCTCGGCGATGGTCATCCTGATCCAGAGCGAGACGAGCGCGCGCGCGGGCGATCCCGCCTTCGAGAGCGCCGTGGGCCAGGCCCTCGCGAAGGTACCCAACGCCGCCCACGTCACCGGGCTGCTCACCAACTACACCAATCCGCGACAGGTCAGCGCCGACGGGCGGACGGTCTACGAGGTTGTCACCCTCGATCTCTCACCTGATGACTCGCCCGCGGCACTGGCACCGGTCCAACAGGCGATCACCCAGGTTCCCGGCATCAAGATCTACCTCGCAGGAGGCCCGGCGTTCTACGGCGACATCCAGGTCCTCTCCGAGACCGACCTGCGCCGCAGCGAGTTCATCTCACTGCCGCTGGCCGCCCTCGCTTTGCTGCTCGTTTTCGGCAGCGTGGTCGCGGCGGGCGTACCGATCGTGGTCGGCGGCTCGGCAGTCGTCATCGCCCTGGGCGTCTTGTTCTTCGTCGCCCAGCTGACGCCGTTGTCGATCTTCGTGCTCAACTTGGCGACACTGCTCGGCCTCGGCCTCGGGGTCGACTACGCCCTCTTGCTCACCAGCCGCTTCCGCGAAGAGCTGCACGCGCGGAACGGCGGCCGGACGCCGGAGGGCACGCACGATCAGGCGGCCATCAACGACGCGGTCGCGGTGACGGTGGCGACGGCCGGTCGCGCCGTCTTCTTCAGCGGCCTGACGGTGCTCCTCGGACTGGCCGGGCTGGTGCTCTTCGAGTTCATGGTCCTGCGCTCGGTGGGCATCGCCGGCGCTGCGGTGGTGGGCGTGGCGGTGAGTGCCGCGGTCACCCTCCTGCCGGCCGGACTGGCGTTGCTCGGCCCGCGCGTCGACGCGTTGCCCGTCCGCCTGCGCGAGCGCATCAGCCGGCGGGTCGGTTTGCCAATTGGCCAGCCAAAGCCTGACGAGGAAGGTGCCTGGGGGCGCCTGGCCCGGCGCGTCATGGCCCGCCCGCTGCTCTTCTTCGTCCCCACCCTGACCCTGCTGATCGTGCTCGGGACGCCGTTCCTGCACGTGCGCTTCGACGCTCCCGACGCGACGATCCTGCCGCCCAGCGTGCCCTCGCGCGCCGCCTACGACCTGCTCGTGAAGAACTTCGGCGAGGGCGAATTCGCGCCGATCACACTGGCCATCACGACACCCGGACCGGTCACCGACCCGCAGAACGTCGGCGCTCTCTACGACTACTCACGGCGCATCGCTGCCGACCCGCGGGTCAATCGGGTCGAGGGGCTGGTCAACGTCGATCCGCGCATCACCAGGCAGCAGTACCAACTGCTGCTGGGTGCACCCGGCGGACCCGCCGACCGCTTCATGGCCAATGTCCTGGCTGCCACCACCAAGGGCGACCTCACCGCCTTCACCGTCTACACGCCCTACGGGCCCAACCGCGACCAGGCGCAGGCGCTGGTCGCCGAGTTGCGCGATCCCAACTCCGCGCTGGCGCCGCCGCCCGGCTTCAACGTACTCGTGGGTGGCGGCGCGGCGGAGGTGCGCGACGTCGTTGACCGGATCGGTGCTGACTTCCCGCGCTCTGCCGCGTTCATCCTGCTGGCCACGTACCTGGTGCTCTTCGTGCTGCTGCGCTCGGTCGTGCTGCCGGCCAAGGCGCTGATCGTCAACGCACTGTCCATCACGGCGTCTTTCGGTGCGCTGGTGTGGATCTTCCAGGACGGCAACCTGTCCGCGCTGCTCGGCTTCACGCCGCTCGGCTTCGTCGAGACGACATTGCCGGTGATCCTGTTCTGCGTGCTCTTTGGGCTGTCGATGGACTACGAGGTATTCCTGCTGTCGCGCATGAAAGAGGCCTACGACGCAACGGGCGACAACCGCGAAGCGGTGGTGCGCGGCATGGAGCGCTCGGGACGCATCGTGAGCTCGGCAGCGCTCATCGTGGTCGTGGTCTCCGGCTCGTTCGCCTTCGCCGACATCGTGCTCATCAAGGCGCTCGGCCTGGGCGTGGCGATCGCCGTGGCGGTCGATGCCACGCTCGTGCGTGCGCTGCTCGTGCCTTCGGCCATGCGCCTGCTGGGCAACGTGAACTGGTGGATGCCCGAGCGCCTGCGTCGCTGGCTGCCGCCACTGGCGGCGGCGCTGCTGGTGGTCGGCTGCTCGGCCGGCGGACGCATTCTCTCCAACGCGCCGGAGCCGCTGCCATCAGCTCCAGCACCAACGCCGGTTGTCTCGCTGCCGCCCGATCCGCAGCCGCTCACTTTCCCGGCGGACGAAGGCCCCCACGACCGACTGACCGAGTGGTGGTATTACACCGGCCACCTGACCGCCAGCGACGGGCGCCACTTCGGTTTCGAGTTCGTGATCTTCCGCGCGGAGCGCGGCTCATTCCCGGTGTCGTGGGCATCGCACCTGGCACTCACCGACGAGAGCGGCGGCACCTTCAGCTACGACCAGCGTTCCGAAATCGGGCCGCAGGTGGATCACTCGCCGGTCGGCGGCGGCTTCGCGCTTTCGATCCGCGGCAGCAACGACCAGGGGGTACCGGACGTGGCGAACACGCCCTGGCAGATGTCCGGAGTGAACGGGCACGACACGCTGGCTGCCACGACCACCGACTTCGGGCTCAACCTGTCACTGGTCGACACGCTGGCGGCGCCGATCCTGCACAACACGATCGGCTACGTCGACTTTGGCTCCGCCGGCGGCTCGTACTACTACTCACGCCCGCGGATGGCCGCAACCGGGACACTCGAGCTGAATGGCCAGCAACTGGCGGTCGATGGAACGGCCTGGTTTGACCACCAGTGGGGGAACTTCATCGCCGTCGGCGGCGGAGGCTGGGATTGGTTCGCCGTCAACCTTGACGATGGGTCGGACCTGACGCTTTCGCTGGTACGCGCCGCAGATGGTTCATATCCGCTCGTCTACGGGACGTATGTGGCGCCGGAGGGGACCGCCGAGCACCTCTCCCAGGATCAGTTCACGGTGACCGTGCGGGACCACTGGACCAGCCCCCAGACCGGCGCCACTTATCCGGCTGGCTGGCGCATCGACATTCCCGGCAAACAGCTGTCGATCGACCTGGCCCCGACCGTCGCCGATCAGGAGCTCGATACCCGGGCCACGACGGGCGTGACCTATTGGGAGGGCTCGCAGGTGGTGTCGGCGACGCGGGCCGGTAGCCCGCTGGGCGGCGAGGCCTACGTCGAACTGACGGGCTACTGAAACGCGAGATCGTCGGGCGAGCCGATCCCTGCCACCGGCGATTCCTTCGCCACGCTCCAAACGGCGCCGCCGGTCACGCCTCCTGGCGCGACTCCTGGCGCGACTCCTCACGCTCGACGCGGACCTGTTCGTTGACCGCAGCTAGATGGGCCCGGTCACCGGCGAGGCCGTGCCGGCGACCATCCAGCTCGGCGATCGTATCGCGCCGGCTGTAGACCAGGAGCACGTCGCGGGCGTGGATCGTCGTCTCCCCCGTTGGGACCCCGAGATAGCTCCCGTCGGGGCGATGGACCCCCAGGACGATCACCCCCTCGCTGCGCAGCCCGAGCGTGGTCAGGTCTCGCTCGGCAAGCCAGTCGTGCGGTTGGACTTCCAGTTCCGTCACCATGTAATCGCCTCCGAGATGCAGAAGAGAGGCGTAGTCGCGGGCGTCGACGTCCGTCCAGCGCTTGAGGGCGCGCATCGTCAGCGCGGTGATCCGCGCATCAACCCAGCGACTGCTCGACAGGACCCACAGAACGCCGATCCCGATCGCGAAAATGAGCGGACGCAGGATCGGGCTGGCCGCGTTGCCCGGCTCGATGAAGGCCAGCACGAACGAGGCGATGACGGCCACGATGCCCGCGCTGCCGAAGAGCATCAACCACATGATGATTCGTCGCCGGACTGGATGACGGACCACAGCTTCTGACTCGGCGGTGGTGAATCCCGCTCCGCTGAAGGCAGATCGCGCCTGGAAGCGGGCGGCCTCGCGGGACAGCCCGGTGGCGGTCAGGGCAATGGTCGCGACCCGGGTGACCAGCAGCGACAGCATGATCACCACGAGCAGCGACAGGACTGCCGTCATGAGCGAAGAGTAAGGCCGGCCACGTGATGTTGAGGACGGCAGCCGCAGACGCCTGCCAGGCGAACCGCGACTATCCTGGGCAAGCCGCCCAGACCCAGCGTCAGAGAGGGTGATGTACGCGGCGCAGTACGCTGGCTGCCAATGACACCGCGCGACCAGGCGAAGTCGACCTTTCCGGACGTTGAGCTCCGGACGGAGCGACTGCTGCTGCGCTCGTTCCGGCGAGACGACATGGCTGAGAACACCGTCACCTGCCGTGACGAGCTCAGCCAGCAGTGGCTGCCGCTGCCGAACCCCTACACCGACGCCGATTCGGAGGCCTGGTGCACCAGGATCGCGCCCGCTTTTCGCACCTCGAGCGACGGGATCCAGTGGGCGATCGAGCGCGCCGGGCGCTGGGCCGGGTCGATCGGCCTGCACCGCACCGACTGGTTGTCACGCGAGAGTGAAGTGGGCTATCTCATCGCGCCGTGGACCCGTGGCCAGGGAGTGGC
>CAZSWK010000050.1:0-18606 GCA_964610835.1 uncultured Anaerolineaceae bacterium
GTCGCGTTGATCGTCAACGAGGGCCACTCGCGCGTCCCCATGTACGACGAGACGATCGACAACGTCGTCGGCATCCTGTACGCCAAGGACCTCATTCCGCACTTCCAGCGCGGCAAGATGCCGGCCATACGCTCGATCCTGCGCACGCCTCTGTTCGTGCCCGAATCGATCTCGGTCGACGACCTGTTACACAACTTTCAGCGCCGCCGGGTGCACATCGCCATCGTGCTCGACGAGTACGGCGGCACGGCCGGCCTGGTGACGATCGAGGACCTGATCGAGGAGATTGTCGGCGAGATCCAGGACGAGTACGACATCGAGGAACCGATGATCGAGGCACTCTCCGACAACGAGGCGCGCGTCGACGGCCGGATGAGCGTCGACGACCTGGCCGATCATTTCGGCGTCGAGCTGGACGGAGCCGATCGCGAGCAATACGACACCGTCGGCGGCCTCGTCTACCACGAGATCGGCGGGGTGCCCATACCGGGCGACAAGGTCGAGGTCAACGACCTGACCCTGACTGTCGAGTCGACCGAGGGGCGCCGGGTGGGCAAGGTCATGGTCGTGCGCAAGCCGGCCGAGGATGCGGAGGCCAACGGCGCCGACGCCCAGTGAGGGCTGGCGTCCGCACGGTCGCCGAATCACGCGGCTGATCTCGTGCCGGTGTCGCGCCAATTGGACAGGATACGTCCCCGCTCTCGCCGGTCTGGTCGCAGGATCCGCCGCCTGGCCCGCGGGCAGTCCAGCTGACACGAGAAAGCTGAGATATGCCGGTATCGCGGCCCAGATGCGTCCAGATGAGACGACGCGGTGGCCCGCAGGACGAACGCGCCCGCGAAGAGGGCGCCGGTGCCGTCAGGCGCTGATGGCCGAGGTGACTATCTCGCGCAGCCGTTCCAGCGCACGGTCGCCAACGACGCCTGACAGCTCAAGCCGCAGGAGTGCCTCGTCGCGTTCGGCGCGCGCGCGCTGGCGCGTGTATCCGCGCGCGCCGCAGCGCTCGAGGATCTCGCGCGCCGACTCGATATCGGCGGTCGATAGCTCGCTGGCCGCCAGCAGCTCGCAGAGGCGCGCGCGGTCCGCTTCGGCCGCATTCTCGAGGGCGTAGATCACCGGCAGCGTCTTCTTGTGCTTGGCCAGGTCGGACGGTTCCTTGCCGGTCGCCTGCGCGTCACCCCAGATGCCGAGCAGGTCGTCGTTGAGCTGGAAGGCCACGCCCAGTGACCAGCCGAATCCGCGGTACGCGTCGATGATGCGCTGATCATCGGTGGCCAGCATGGCGCCGGCCTGGACCGACGCCGCGATCAGGGCAGCCGTCTTGCGCCCGATCATGTCGAAGTAGAAGTCGACCGACAGGCGTTCGTCGTGCTCGGCGCTCCAGATGTCCATGAACTGGCCTTCGCACAGCGCGACGCAGGTCTCGTCGTAGAGCCGCATCAGGGCGAGCACCTTGGCATCCGAGAAGCCAAGGTCCGTCAGCCGGTGCAGCGCCATGCGCGACAGCGTGAAGAGCGTGTCGCCGGTATTGATCGCCTGCGCAATGCCGAACACCGACCACAGCGTGGCGCGGTGGCGCCGCTCGATGTCGCCATCCTCGATGTCGTCGTGCACCAGGCTGAAGTTGTGGCCCAACTCGACCGCGGCGGCACCCGGCAGGGCACGGCGATGGTCGCCGGTCAGCGACTCGTAGGCGAGCAGTCCGAGCAGCGGGCGCAGCCGCTTGCCGCGCGGTTGATCACCGTCCAGTCCAAGGTGGTAGCGGAGCATGTCGTACATCGCCCGCGTGCGCTCGTCCTCGGAGCTGTCGATGAGTTGCAGGATCTCGGCCTCGGTATCGGCGATGAGCCGGTCGAGATCGGGCGAGATGATCACCGGCGGAGGATACAGGCGGGCTGGGGCTAGCTCGGTCATCGCTTACAGGATACCGTGCAGTAGCAAGTATTGCTAGCGGGAGAGCTCGACGCATTCGGGTTTGGAATAGGGCACGTGCACAGCGCACAACGCGTACGCTGGTCCCGTGCCGGCACCGCGCGTCTACCAGACCCAGGCGATCGTCCTGTCGCGCTTCGAGCTGGGCGAGGCGGATCGCGTGCTCACGCTGCTCACACCGCACGACGGCAAGCTCAAGGCGATCGCCAAGGGTGTGCGCAGGCCACGCAGCCGGCTGGGCGGCGCGGTCGAGCCGTTCGCCGAGCTCGTGCTCGTTCTCGCCCGCGCGCGGACGTTCGATGTCGTCACATCGGCCAGCGTCGGCCACGCATGGCTGAATCTCCGGGATACGCTCGAGTCGACGGCCACTGCCTGGTACCTCGCCGAGCTTGCCGAGCGCGCCGTCGAGGAGCGCGCCTTTGCGTACCCCGTCTACGCCCTGCTGCGGCGGGCCTACCAGTTGCTCGACGACGGCATGGTGCCCGGCCGCGTGGCGCGCTGGTACGAGTTTGGCCTGGCCGATGCGCTGGGTATGCGCCCGGAGGTCGAGCGCTGCGTCGAGTGCGACGCTGTGCTCGAGGCGACCGACGAGTTCCGCTGGGTGCCGACGCTGGGTGGCGTGCTCTGCCCGCGCCACGCACCGCCGCCCGCCGAGCAGGCACGCCTTTCGCTCGAGGCACTCAAGCTGCTGCGCGCCTACCGCCGCCTGGACATCGAGGCCATCGCTGGCCTGCGGCTGCCCAGCGCGGTGGAGGTCGAGGTGGAATCGGCGCTGCGCGGCTTCACGCGCAACATGCTCGAGCGCGAGCCGCGTTCCGCCGCCTTCCTCGACGAGGTGCGCCGGCGGCGGGCGTTGGCATCCGCATCATGAGCGGTTCGATCCGTGACGCGCTGCTGGACGTCCACCGGCGCGAGCGTGACGCGCATCTCACCGGGGACGCAGCGCTGATGGCGTCGTGCTTCGCCGAACAGATCTGGGAAGCGGGCAGGGGCCAGTTGACGCGCATCTCGCGGACCGAGCTGGAGCAACGCTTCGGCGCGTACTTCGAGAGCGTCCGCTACTCGCTCTGGGATGATCTCCAGCCACCGCACGTGGTGGTCAGCGGCGACGGCCGCCAGGCCTGGATGGCCATCCACATCGAAGCCCGCCTGGCCGAGCTGGCCGGCGGTGACGCGGGCCGGGAGCGGGCTTTCGAGAGCGCCTGGATCGCTGTCTACGAGCGGCACGGCGACGACTGGTTGATGGTCGGTATTTCCTCATCGGTCGTCGATCGCTAGGTCAGATCAGGCGTCGTGCGAGAATTCGGGTTCTGGGCCGGCCATGCCGGAGTCGGCGCCCGGAGGAGACCTTCCCTTGACCGTCACTAGCTCCGCGGCTGACCCCGCGCCGTCCATCGCCAATCTAGACACCATCGTGTCGCTCGCCAAGCGGCGTGGTTTCGTATTCCCCAGCTCGGAGATCTATGGCGGCATCAACGCCGTGTGGGATTACGGCCCGCTCGGTGTCGAGCTGAAGAACAACGTCAAGCGCGCCTGGTGGCGGCACATGATCCAGCTGCGCGACGACATCGTGGGGCTCGACGCGGGCATCCTCATGGCGCCGCAGGTGTGGGTCACTTCAGGCCACGTCGATTCGTTCACCGATCCGCTGGTCGAGTGCGCCACGGACCATCTGCGCTTCCGGCTCGACGAATTGCCCGGCACGGAAGATCTGAGCGAAACAGACAAGCGCGATCCGACCGTCGTCGAGCGCCTTGGCCTGCGCTGCCCGGTCGATGGCGGGCCGCTATCGGCGCCGCGTCGCTTCAACCTGATGTTCAAGACGTTCATGGGTCCGGTCGAGGAGGACGCCGCCGTCGTCTACCTGCGCCCGGAGACGGCTCAGGGTTCATACGTCAACTTCAAGAACGTCCTGCAGTCCTCGCGCAAGAAGCTGCCCTTCGGTATCGCGCAGATCGGCAAGAGCTTCCGGAACGAGATCAGCCCGGGCAACTTCGTCTTTCGAATGCGCGAGTTCGAGCAGATGGAGATGCAGTACTTCGTGCCCCCCGACGACGCAGCGCGCATCTTCGAGGAGTGGCTGCCGCGCCGCTGGGACTGGTACACGGGCTATGGCGTGACCGAGTCGCGGCTGCGCTTTCGCGAGCACGCCAAGGACGAGCTGGCGCACTACGCGCGCAAGGCGATCGACATCGAGTATCTCTTCCCGTTCGGCTGGAAGGAGCTCGAGGGCATCCACAACCGCGGCGATTGGGACCTGGGCCGCCACCAGGGCGAAAGCGGCCAGAACCTCGAGTACTTTGATCCGCTAACGCAGAAGTCGTTCGTGCCCTGGATCGTCGAGACTGCCGGCGGCCCGGATCGCTCCGCGTTCACCTTCCTCATCGACGCCTACCGCGAGGAAGAGGTACGTGGCGAGAAGCGTGTCTCGCTGGCACTTCATCCGCAGCTCGCCCCGTACAAGGTGGCCGTCCTGCCCCTGCTCAAGAAGCGGCCGGAGATCGTCGAGCTGTGCCACAAGATCCTGGTCGACCTCAAGGCCGACACGATGGCCGTCTACGACGACACGGCGTCGATTGGCAAGCTTTACCGGCGGCAGGACGAGATCGGCACGCCGTGGTGCGTCACGGTCGACGTTGATTCGCTGGAGGACGGTGCGGTCACGGTGCGCGATCGCGACTCCATGGGCCAGGAGCGCGTGCCGGTGGAAGGCGTCAAGCAGCTGATACTCGACCGCCTGGCAGCCGCCCAGCCCGCCTGAGACTGACCATGCGTCGCCTGGGGGTGCTGGTCGCGAGTCTGCTGCTGGCCATGCCTGGCTGTGCCATTCCCTCGTCCTCAACGCCAGTGCCGGCCACCTCGCTGCCGGCGCCGACCCTGATCGGCGGCGCGAGCCCCGGCAGCAGCATCTCGGCCGGCCCGCTTGGCGGCATGCCCGCCTTCTCGCACGTCTACCTGATCGTGCTCGAGAACCGCAGCTACTCGGCGGTAGTGGGCAACTCCGACGCTCCGTACCTGAACTCATTGATCGCGAGCTACGGCCTGGCGACCAACTACCACGCAGTCGGCTCTCCTTCAGAGCCGAACTACCTCGCCCTCGTTTCCGGCTCCACGCAGGGGATCAGCGATGACGGCTCGCACGACATCAGCGCGCCCAACCTGGCCGATCAGCTGGAGTCAGCCGGCAGGACCTGGGCAGCGTTCGAACAGGGTTTGCCCTCGCCCTGTTTCACGGGTGGCTCGAGTACCGGCGGCACCGACAGCGCCGGGCCATACGTCCGCAAGCACAACCCGCTCATCAGCTTCACGAGCATCAGCCGCAATCCGGGCCGCTGCGCGCACATCACCGACTTCACTACGTTCGACCCGGCCGCCGCCGACTTCGAGCTGATCGTGCCCGACGAGTCGAACGACATGCACAACGGCACCACGGCGCAGGGCGATGCCTTCATGAGCGGCTTCGTGCCGCGCATCCTCGGGAGCGAGGCATGGCACCAGGGTGGCGTCCTGTTCATCGCCTGGGACGAGGCCGCCGGAGGCGACCACGTGCCGCTGATCGTCGTCTCGCCGCTGACGCCGGCGGGCATGCAGTCCGACGTGCAGCACGACCACTATTCGCTGCTGCGCAGCATCGAGGATTCGTTCGGGTTGCCGTGCCTCGCGTCGGCGTGCGACGCGAACAACCTGGCGGAGTTCTTCCCGGGCTCCTGACGCATCAGGCAGCTGACGCGGCAGCCACCCCCAGGTAACGGTCGATCGCGGCCGCCGCACGCTTGCCGTCGCCCATCGCCAGGATGACCGTGGCCGCGCCACGGACGATGTCGCCGCCGGCGAACACGCCGGGCACGCTGGTCATGCCGTTCTCGTCCACGACCATGTAGCCCCACTCGTTGACGGCCAGGTCCGGCTCGGACGCGGTCAGCAGCGGGTTCGCCCGGGTGCCGATGGCCACGATGACCATCTCGCAGTCGAGCATGAACTCTGAATCGGGCACCTTGACCGGCCGCCGGCGGCCCGACTCGTCGGGCTCGCCCAGTTCCATGCGCACGCACTTGAGGCCCTTGACCCAGCCGTGCTCGTCGCCGACCACCTCGATCGGCGCGGTCAGGTACTCGAAGCGGATGCCTTCCTGTTCGGCGTGGTGAACCTCTTCGCGTCGGGCGGGCAGCTCGTCGGGTCCGCGGCGGTAGACGATGATCGCCTCCGCGGCACCCAGTCGGTGTGCGGTCCGCACCGCGTCCATGGCCACGTTACCGCCGCCGACCACAGCGACCCGCTTGCGGTGCAGGATCGGCGTGTCCGAGTCGTCGCGGAACGCGCCCATCAGGTTGGCGCGCGTCAGGTATTCGTTGGCGGAGTAGACGCCCTTGAAGTTCTCCCCGGGCACGTTCATGAACACCGGCAGGCCGGCGCCCACGGCCACGAAGATGGCGTCGTACATGCCGCGCAGCTCGTGCAGCGTCCAGGTGCGGCCGATGATCGCGTTGACCTCGACATGCACTCCCTCTGCCACCAGCCGGTCGACTTCCTTCTGGACGATGTCCTTGGGCAGGCGGAACTCGGGGATGCCGTACACCAGCACGCCTCCCGGCGCATGGAAGGCCTCGAAGATCGTCACGTCGTGGCCCGACTTGACGAGCTCGCCGGCGGCGGTCAGGCCCGCCGGCCCGGAACCCACGATGGCCACGCGCTTGCCGCTCGATGCCTTGCTCGACATCGGCAGCTGGTCGCGGTGGTTCATCGCCCAGTCGGCCACGTAGCGCTCGATGTAGCCGATGGCCACCGGGCGGCCCTTCTTGCCGCGCACGCACAGGCCCTCGCACTGCGTTTCCTGCGGGCACACGCGCCCTGTCACGCAGGGGAGGGCGTTGTCGTCCATCAGCGCCTCGGCCGCGGCCTGTATGTTGCCTTCGCGCACGAGGGTAACGAAGCGCGGAATGTTGACGTTGACCGGGCAGCCGGCGACGCACAGCGAGTCGGCGTTGGGGCAGTTGATGCAGCGCTCCGCCTCGGCGATGGCGAGCAGCTCGGTGAAACCCAGGTTCACCTCGTCGAAGTTGGTGACGCGGATATCGGGCGCCTGCTCGGGCATCAGGTGACGCTCGATGGTCATGCGCTCCTTGTTGGTCAGCACCGGTCGCTCGCCGGCCGGGGCGGGTTCGCTAGTCTCGGTCATGAGGCCACTCCCACAGCGCAGTGGCGCTTCTCGAGCGCCGCTTGTTCGAAGTCGCGATAGGTCGACAGCCGGTCGCTCAGCTCGGCGAAGTCCACCTGCAGGCCGTCGAACTCGGGCCCGTCGACGCAGGCGTACATCGTCTTGCCGCCAACGCTCACGCGGCAGCCGCCGCACATGCCCGTGCCGTCGACCATGATCGGGTTGAGCGACACGACCGTGGGCACGCCGAGCGGCTTGGTCAGCGCCACGACCGCGCGCATCATCGGCACCGGGCCGACGGCGTAGACCGTGTCGACCTTTTCGCTGGCCAGCACTTCCTCGAGCGCCTGGGTGACGAAGCCGGGCTTGCCGTACGACCCGTCGTCGGTGCACACGACCACGTCGCCGTTCTCGCGCAGCTCTTCCTCGAGGATGACCCACTCACGGGAGCGACCGCCGATGACGCTGGTCACGGACACGCCGCGCTCGCGCAGGCCCTGCGCGATGGGCAGGACGACCGCCGTGCCGACACCGCCGCCGACGCACACCGCGTGGCCCGTCTCGAGCAGCTCGGTGGCGCGTCCAAGTGGACCGGCGATATCGCGGATCGCGTCGCCGACCCCGAGTGCGACCAGATCCTCGGTGCTCTTGCCGACGGCCTGGATGATGAGCGTGATGGTGCCCGCCACAGGGTCGGCGTCGGCGATGGTCAGCGGAATGCGCTCCGAGCCCTGGTCGGCGTGAACGATCACGAACTGGCCGGGCTGGCGGATCTGCGCGATGCGCTGGGCCTCGACGACGAAACGAGTGACGTTGGGCGAGAGCTGTTGCCTGGCAACGATCGGATGCATGTGTACTCCATTCGCAGCTTTATGAACGCATACTCGACCGCTGGGGGTTTGGCCGATACATCGACGCGGCCCGTTTAGGTGGGGCCGAATGTCACCCTCGCACGAGCCGGTCGGCGCGCGGTGGCGGGTTACCAACCCGGTCTTCGAGCAGTCGTCGCCCTCCGGTGCGGCCCGAACGCCTTCCGGCCATTGCGTGACCAGTGTGATGCGCGCAGGGGATCGACAAGTACCGGTTCCCTCGGCGAACTACGCTCACATCGCGGTGGTCGCCCGACTTTGGTCCGCGAATTGCCCCAAAGCGATGCGCCACCCGCATCTTGCGTGGCGGGGCCCGAGCCGCTGACGGGGACAGCTTGTGGCCTGTCCCCTGCATCGGGGCAGCGGGGCGGGGCGAGCGCCGCGCGACCCCCGTCCGCCGTTAGCGCGCGACAGCGACCTCGGGGCGCGGCTCGCGCGCCTTGGGCCAGTAGAGCTCCTTCTTGACGTGCGGCTCGGGGAAGCCGCGCCCGAGCATCTGCTGTTCGACCGTGACGATCATCTCGGGGTTGCCGCAGATGTACACGACGCAGTTGTCGGGAGTGAGTCCGTATTCGTCACACACGCTGTCGATGTTCGACTCGACACGGCCCGTGCGCCCCGTCCAGGCGGCATTGGCCGGGTCGTTGGGTCGTGACACCGTGGGCACGTAGCTGACCGGGTATTCGCCGCTTGCCTGCCAGCCCTCGAGCAGTGGCCGATAGCCCAGGTCGTGCTCATACGACACTCCGTTGAGCATCACCACCCGCCGCGGAGCCCCATCCAGCAGCAGTGTGCGCATCATCGCGATGAACGGCGCGATGCCGGTTCCGGTCGACACGAACAGGTGGATGCGGTCGTCGTCCGGCTCGAGCATGAAGCGGCCCTTGGGCCCGATCATGCGCATGCGGTGACCCACCGGCAGGCGCCACAGCGCCTCGGTGAAGCGCATGACCGGCACCAGGCGCACGTAGAACTCGTAGCCGTCGCCCGCGGTGCGCGGCGATGAGGCGACGCTGTACGGTCGCTGCAGCAGCTTTCCGTCCACGTACACGCCGGTGGTCATGTACTGGCCCGCCTCGAAGGGCGTCGGCTCGTTGTCGAAGCGTACCCAGAAGTAGGCCAGGTCGTCAGTGTCGTCCTCGCGCCGGACGAGGGTGGCGTTGTAGGCCTCGTGCTCGGCGGCGATGAGGCGCGTGTCTGCTCGGTCGTCAGTCATGTCTGCCCGATGGTACCCGGAGGCGGCGACACGAGGGGCCAGATGGCCTGCCATATCGGGCCTGACGGCTGCAGCAGGCATTCCGAAACGGGCACAAAGTTGGTCCATGAATACGGCAGTCGTCGTCAATGCCGATCCCGAAGTCGCCATCAAACATGCCCGAACGCTGCGCCAGGCGGGATATGCCGTGGAGCTGTGCGCCGGGCCGGATCATCGGAGGTGTCCGCTGCTCGGCGATCTGCCCTGCCAGCTGGTCGACCGTGCCGACATCCTGATCTACGACGCCTGGGTCATGAATGGGCCAGATGGGGCGCGCCAGCTGATTGCCGACGTGCGCGACACGTATCCCGACCTGCCCATCGTGCTCACCTCGGTCGACGAGCGCGTCAACTGGGTCGAGACGGAGGGACCGCACCGGGTCACGCCACTCGGCAGCGACCCGACGCCCGACCAGCTGCGCACCGCGGTTGAAACTGCCCTGGCCGATCAGGGAATGGCGGTCTGACCAGCCTTCACGCGTACAATCGGGCCGCTGAGAACACACCTACTCGCCGGCGCTGTAGCCGGCCCTCAAGCCACGCCCGAGGTCTCCCATGACGCAGACACCGACCATGCCCGCTGAGCGCGCGCACCGCGCCGACAAGCGCTACATCTACGCCTTCGGGGGAGGCCACGCTGAAGGCGACGCTGGCATGAAGGACCTGCTCGGCGGCAAGGGCGCCGGACTGGCCGAGATGACAAACGCGGGCTTGCCCGTGCCACCCGGCTTCACCATCACCACCGAGGCCTGCAACGCCTACTTCGCCGCCGGCGAGAAGCTGCCCGACGGGCTGTGGGACGACATTCTCGAGGCAGTCAAGGAGGTTGAGCAGCAGGCCGGCAAAGGCTTTGGAGACGTTCACAACCCGCTGCTGGTGAGCGTGCGCTCGGGCGCCAAGTTCTCTATGCCCGGGATGATGGATACCGTCCTCAACCTTGGCCTCAACGACCAGACGTTGCACGGGCTGATCGAACTGACGGGCAACGAACGCTTCGGCTGGGACGCCTACCGGCGCTTCATCCAGATGTTCGGGCGCATCGTGCTGGGCATCGCGCCCGAGAAGTTCGATCACGCACTCGACACGGCCAAGGAACGACGCGGCGCCAAGCAGGACACCGAGCTCGATGCCGCGGCGCTGCGTGAGCTGGTCGACGTCTATCTGCGCATCGTTCGCGACGAGACCGGCCGCGAGTTCCCGACCGATCCCTACGACCAGCTCGACCTGGCCATCAAGGCTGTCTTCGCGTCGTGGTTCGGCAAGCGAGCGCGTGACTACCGCGACTACAACAAGATCCCGCACGACCTGGGCACCGCCGTCAACGTGGTGACCATGGTCTTCGGCAACATGGGTGACGACTCGGGGACCGGCGTGGCCTTCACGCGCAATCCCAACACGGGCGAGAAGCTGCTCTTCGGTGAGTACCTGACCAACGCCCAGGGCGAGGACGTCGTGGCCGGCATCCGCACGCCGTTGCAGATCAGCGACATGCGCGAGCGCATGCCGGACATCTACGGACAATTCGAGGACATCGCCAACCGGCTGGAGCGGCACTACCGCGACATGCAGGACATCGAGTTCACCATCGAGCGCGGGCGCCTGTTCATGCTCCAGACACGCAACGCGAAGCGGACCGCGACCGCAGCCGTGCGCATCGCCGTTGACATGGTCGACGCGGGCATCCTGACCGAGGCGGAGGCGCTGCAGCGCATCGAGCCGGCGCACGTCGACCAGCTGCTGCGCGACCAATTCGACGCGGCGGCAAAGTCGAAGGCCAAGAGGATCACCGCCGGCCTGAATGCCTCACCTGGGGCGGCCGTTGGCAAGGCCGTGTTCGACGCTGATCGCGCGGCCGCGCTCGCCGGCGAGGGGGAGAGGGTCATCCTTGTGCGCATCGAGACCTCGCCCGACGATTTCCACGGTATGGCCGCCGCCCAGGGCGTGCTCACTGCGCGTGGCGGGGCGACCTCGCACGCAGCCGTCGTTGCGCGCCAGATCGGTAAGCCGTGCGTGGCCGGGTGCGCGGCGCTGGTCATCGACTACGGGACCAAGTCGGCCCGGGTCAACGGCCTTGGCTTCAGCGAGGGCGAGTGGATTTCGCTCGACGGCACGACCGGCGAGGTGTTCGTCGGTGCGCTGCCCACGACCGCGGCACGGTTCGAGGATCAGCCCGAGCTGCAGAAGGTGCTGGGCTGGGCCGACCGCGCGCGCCGTCTGCAGGTGTGGACCAACGCCGACAAGCCCGAGGAGGCCGCCCAGGCACGCAGGTATGGCGCGCAGGGCATCGGCCTGTGCCGCACGGAGCACATGTTCCGCGAGGGCGAGCGGCTCGAGATCGTGCGCGATGCCATCCTCGTCGCCTTCCAGGCGACACGTGCCAAGGAGCGGCTGGCAGCCGGCGAGGCGCTGAGCGCCGACGACGAGCAGGCCGTGCGCAGTTTCGACGAGGCCATCGGCAAGCTCGAGAAGCTCCAGCAGGGCGATTTCGAGGGCATCTTTGCAGCCATGGACGGGCTGCCGGTCGTGGTGCGCTTGATCGACCCGCCGCTGCACGAGTTCCTGCCCAACCATTCGGAGGTGCTCGTCGAGGTCACGCGCATGGAAGCCACCGGGGTGGCCCAGGATGACCCGAAGTTCGCGGCCGAACGTGAGCTGCTGCGTGCGGTCGAGGCGCTGCGCGAGCAGAACCCGATGCTCGGCCTGCGCGGTATCCGGCTGGGGCTGATGATCCCGGACATCATCAAGATGCAGACGCGCGCGATTCTCAACGCCGCCATCGCGCGCAAGCGCGCTGGCGGCTCGCCACACGCCGAGATCATGATCCCGCTGGTCGGCCACGTGAACGAGCTGGCCGCCACGCACGAGATCCTCGAGGCCGAGGCGAAGAAGGTCCAGCAGGCCGCCGGCACCGATGTCGACTACATGTTCGGCACGATGATCGAGGTGCCGCGCGGGGCGCTGACCGCCGACCAGATCGCCAAGTACGCGCAGTTCTTCAGCTTTGGCACGAACGACCTGACGCAGATGACGTTCGGCTATTCGCGCGACGATGCCGAGGGTGGCTTCCTGCTCAGCTATGTCGAGCGCGGCATCCTGCCAGCGAACCCGTTCCAGACCCTGGACGTGCAGGGCGTCGGGCAGCTGGTGCGTATAGCGGTCGAAAAAGGCCGCGCGGCGCGCCCGGACATCAAGCTCGGCATCTGTGGCGAGCATGGCGGCGACCCCGCGTCGATCGCCTTCTTCAACGAGGTCGGCCTCGACTACGTCTCGTGCTCGCCGTTCCGCGTGCCCGTGGCGCGGCTGGCCGCTGCCCAGGCTGCGCTGGCAAGCGGGAGTGAAGCGGACAAGTAGCTGACCGGGACGCAGCACAGCGTCCCGCCAAGCCGTCACAATCACGGCGTCCGGCCGGGCCGGCGCGAGCCATGAGAGCCCACATCAAACGGGGGTGCAACAGGGTCTGCGGTGAAACTGTTGGCGCGCTTCCTGTTCTCGTTCTGCCTGACCCTTTGCGCGCTGGGCGTGTTCGTGGCCGCATTCGCATTCGGCTACGCGCAGGTCAATGCGGGCCGCATCCTGCCCGGAGTGAGCGTCGCCGGTGTCGACGTGGGCGGCCTCGACTCCCAGGCGGCCGAGGTTCGCCTGCGCGCCGCGCTTCCTGACCTGTCCGCCGGCAGCCTGACCCTGGACATCGGTGGCACCCACCGCGTAGTGCCATACAGCGATTTCGGACGCGACTACGACTTCAGCTACATGCTCGGGCAGGCGATGCAACTCGGTCGCAGCGGCCTACCGTTGGATCAGTTCCGGGAACAGATCGGGCTGCTCCAGAGTGGCGCTGACGTCCCTGCCGTCATGACATGGGATGCCGCCCGGCTCAGCCAGATCGTCTTGAGCCAGGTCCAGCAGGCACAGGCCGATCCCGTCGCGGCGGCCCTGAAACGCCCGTCTGGCGACTTCGCGGTCTCGCCCGCGGCTCCCGGCCTGAGCATCGATGCCAGGCAGACGGTGTCCGAGGCGATGGTTGCCGTCGCGGGGCTGTCGGCCGCCGACTCTCAGATACAGGTGCCCGGCACCATCCTTGAACCGAGCGTGCCCACCGCCATCGCCCAGGCGGCTGCCGACGCCGGTGAGCGGCTCGTGGCCGAGCCGCTCACCGTGTCCGGGGCGGGGCTCACCACGACCATAGATCCGGCCGTGCTGCGCGGCTGGCTGCACGTGGACGAATCGGACCCGGCCGATTGGCGTGTCGTGGTCGATCCGGCTCCGGTGCAGCAGTTCGTGGCCGATTTCGCAGCGTCGGCCAACGTGGCGCCGCGCAACGCAACGTTCAAGCTGGTCAACGACCACATCGCGGTCGTTCCGTCACAGGATGGCCTGGAGATCGACGTCGAAGCCACCGTTACGAAGGTGCTGGCCGCGCTCCAGGCGCGCATCAGCGGTGCGCCGGCCAGCTCGGCCAGCCTGGTCACGGGACCGACGCCTCCCTCTCTGACTACCGCGGCCGCCCAGCAGATGGCGCCGCGCGTGACGCTGTTGTCGCAGTGGACAACCCGCTACTTCCCGGATCCCGCGCTTAACGGCAACGGGGTCAACATCCAGATACCGACGACCATCCTCGACGGGTACGTGGTCGACGCCGGCGCGACATTCGACTTCCTCAAGGCGATCGGGCCGATCACCAGTCCACCGTACGAGGCCGGCGGCGCCCTGGTTCACGGCCAGATCGTCGAGGACGGGCCGATCGGTGGCGGCATGTGCTCGGTGTCGACGACGCTGTTCAATGCCGCCCTGCGCTATGGCCTGCCGATAACCGCGCGGACCAACCACGCCCTGTACATCAGCCGCTATCCGATTGGGCTCGATGCGACAGTCTGGGACAGCGGACCCGGCAGCCGGCGCACGATGGCGTTCGTCAACGACACTGGTTACCCCTTGATCATCCGCGGCATCAACTCGCCACGTGCGGTGACCTTCCAGTTGTGGGGCATCGACGACGGCCGCACGGTCCAGTTATCGGACCCGGTGATCACCAACCTGCAGGCGCCCGACTACGCCACGTACACCTACACCGGTCAGCTGCCACCGGGCAAGCACAGGAAGCAATTCGACGCGTACGAGGCCTTCAACGCAGCGGTTACCCGAACGGTGCGCAACGCGGCGGGTGAGATCGTGCTCCAGGAGACCTACCGCTCGAAGTACCGAATGCTGGGTGCGCAGTACCTCGTTGGCCATGCACCGGGACGAGCCATCGGCAAGAGTTTCACCCGGCACGTCACGCCGAACGTGACGCCACCTGTCTCGACGGCCACCGGCCGGTAGGGCCTGCGGCAACATCTCCCGCAACACGTTGCGGCTCTCATTGGAAAAGGCAAGAGCCCCGGCCGGTTGGCCGGGGCTCACGTGTGGCTCGAGGCTAGCGAGCGCTAGGCGCGGCGGCGACTGAAGCAGTCGTCGCAGTAGACGGGCTTGCCGCTCGTTGGGCGGAAGGGGACCATGGCGGTCTTTCCGCAGTTCGAGCAGACTGCCTCGAACATCTCGCGCGGGCGGCGCTCCCGGTAACCGCCACTGCTGTAGCCGCCGCCGGCGGCCATGTCACCACTGCCACCGCCCATCGACGCCTTGCGGGCGGCGCGGCAACTGCGGCAGCGGCGCGGATCGCTGAAACCACGATCAGCGTAGAACTGCTGCTCGCTGGCAGTGAAGACGAACTCCTGGCCGCAATCGGCACAGGTCAACGTCCGATCGACGTTCATCAACGAAGAACACTCCTTCTCGAGCCGGACTTCGCGACTTTTCTCGCGAGTTGTCCGTGAGAGGAGTGTCGTGGCGTACCGGCAAATATGGCGCCCGAACGCGGGCTCTGCTCGCCCGATCCCCATTTTCAACTCGGGCACGCGAAGTGTGGCGTGTCCGTGCGAGTCGGTCAAGAGGCTTTTGCGCAGCGATTTTCGGGCGCAGGACCGTGGACGCCTCGAGCGCGGCTAAACTCGCCGCGGCGTGAAGGACGGGAAGGGGACCACCGACAAGGACTGGGTGCCGGCGGCGCATGGTTCGGAGTCGGGCGGAATGCAGCAGCGTTTTGCGCGCGGCCTTACGTGGACGTTCATCGACAACTGGGGAAGCCAGTTCGTCGGCCTGTTCGTCTTCGTGGTGCTCGCCAACCTGCTGACCGACGTCGATTTCGGCCTGGTCGCGCTGGCCATGGTGTTCGTCCAGTTCGCCCAGATCTTCGTCGACCAGGGCTTCGGCGATGCACTCATTCAGCGACGTGAGCTGACCCGGAGCGCAATCGACACCGCGTTCTGGGTCGCGATTTTGACCGGCCTGGTGCTGCTCGCCGTGGGGCTGGTGCTGGCCGCGCCGATCTCGATGCTGGAAGGCCAGCCGGACTTGACCCCAATTCTCGCGGTCCTGTCGCTCAGCTTCCTGATTACCTCGCTGAGCAGCGTGCAGCTCGCGTTGCTGCGGCGCGAGCTGGCCTTCCGCAGCCTCGCGCTGCGGCGGCTGGCCGCCGGACTGATCTCAGGCCTGGTCGGTGTCGCCATGGCCTTCCTGGGATTCGGGCCATGGGCCCTGGTCGGCCAGCAGTTGTCCTGGGGTGCCGTGTCGATCCTGCTGCTCTGGACGGCCAGCCCGTGGCGCCCGGGCCTGGCATTCAGCCTGGCCGAGTTCCGCGGTTTGTTCGGATTCGGCATCAACGTCGTTGGCAGCGACGTCATGACGTTCCTCAGCCGCAACAGCGACAACTTCATGGTCGGCACGTTCCTGGGCGCCGGGCCCCTGGGCCTGTATGCGATCGGCTATCGCATCCTCGATACCACGCAGACCTTGCTGGTGAACACGGCGCTCAAGCTGGTCTTCCCCACCTTCTCGAACCTGCAGGGTGACGGGGACCGCCTGCGGCGTGCCTACAGCCGCATCAACCGCGCCCTGAGCGTGATCATCCTGCCCGGCTACATCGGCCTCGCCCTGGTGGCGCAGGAGGCCGTGCCGGTGCTCTTCGGACAGCAGTGGCGGGAGAGTGGTCCGGTGGCCACCACGCTGTTCCTGATCGGCCCGTCGCTGAGCCTGCAGGTGCTCAGCGGCGCCCTGCTCTATGCCCGCGGTCGCCCCGACGTCGCACTGCGCTTCCGGCTGTTGACCACCGCCGTGCACGTCGTGGGCTTCTTCATCGCCGCGGTTGTGTTCCAGAGCATCGTGGCGGTGGCCGCGGCGTTCGTCATCGGCAGCTACCTGCTGCTGCCGGTCATCCTGTACCTGGTCCGCCGCCATGCCGGTGTCCCGATCCTCGGCCACCTGCTCGAGCTGCGCTGGCCGGCGCTGGCGACGCTGATCATGGCCGGCGCCGTGCTGGTCGTGAAGTTTGCCCTGCTCGGCCAGGTTCACGAATGGGTGCTGCTCGTGACCGAGATCGTCACCGGCCTCGTGGTCTTCGAGGTGGCAATGTTCCTGCTCGAGCGGACGCTCTTCATGGAGGTGCTGACCTTCGGTCTCCAGGCACTCCCCGGTGGCATCCGCATCGGCCGGCTGCTCCACCTGTCGATCACGCCGCGCGCGCGCCCGCTGCGCGGCGGCGGCCGCCGTAAGGCAGCCGCCGCCGCTGAGGCAGCTGCGGCCGAGCTGGCACTCGAAGGCGAGGCGATCCAGACGCTGGGGTCAGCCGGCACTCCGCTGGCAGCCGATCCCACGCTGGGCCACGATGTCGATGGCTGACCGCCGGCCGGCCGTCGCCGACGCCCATCTGCGCGCGCTGCTTGATCTTCTCGCGGCAGCAGGGGTGCCGGTGACTGTCAGCCACGCCCCATCGCTGGAAGAAGTGGTTGCCGCCCACCCGGGCGACGAGGCGCGCACGCTCGGCGTGGTCGTCCTGGCCGAGGACGAGCCCGTGCCGATCATGGCCGCCTACTACATGCGCCCCGTGGAGCGCGACGCGGGCGGCCACCTGCAACGGCGCCCGCCCGCGCTGCTTGCCGCCTGGGACGGGCAGGCCGCTCGATATGACCACTTCGACTGGGCGATGACCGATGAACTGGCGGCGCGTGCCGGAATGACGCGCGCCGACTTTGAGAGCGACCTTCGCCGGCGCGAGTCGGAGCTGGCCAAGATCAGTTAGGGCCCGCAGGCCGCGCACATTTGTGATGTGCCAATCGGCCCGAATAGATGGTCTCCGCCGCCCGAGGAGTACGCTCGCGCGATGAGCCCGTCAGCACGCACCAAGTCGAGGCGCCGCCCGACCAACCTGGGTGAGCTGCGCGAGTCGGGCTACGGGCCGCGCACGGTCAAGCACGAGCTGCGCGCCAACCTGCTCGCCCGGCTGGGCTCGGAGGAGCCGATCTTCCCCGGCATAGTCGGCTACGACGACAGTGTCATCCCGGCGATCGAGAACGCGATCCTGGCCGGCCAGGACATCTGCTTCCTGGGCGAGCGCGGCCAGGCCAAGACTCGCCTCGCGCGCCTGCTGGTGGGCCTGCTCGACGACCTCGTCCCGATGGTCGCAGGTGGTGAGCTGCACGACGACCCGCTGGCGCCGATCAGCCCCGTTGCCCGGGCCATCGTCGCGCGGGATGGCGACAAGACGGCGCTCGACTGGTTGCCGCGCGACCGCCGCTACAGCGAGAAGCTGGCCACACCGGACATAACGGTCGCGGACCTGATCGGCGAAGTCGACCCGATCAAGGTCGCCGAGGGCCGCTACCTGGCCGACGAGACGACCATCCACTATGGGCTCGTGCCGCGTGCCAATCGCGGCATCTTCACCATCAACGAGCTGCCCGACCTGGCCGAGCGCATCCAGGTGGGCCTGCTCAACATCCTCGAGGAACGCGACGTCCAGGTGCGTGGCTACACCCTGCGCCTGCCGCTCGACCTGTTCGTGGTCGCCAGCGCGAACCCGGAGGATTACACGAGCCGCGGCCGCATCATCACGCCCCTCAAGGATCGGCTGGGCTCGCAGATCCGCACCCATTACCCGCGTTCGATCGAGGACGAGATCGCGATCATGCTGCAGGAAGGCGCGTCTTTCGCAGGCGAGGGCATACCCGAGTTGCAGCTGCCGCAGTTCATGCTCGAGCTGGTGGCCGAGCTGACCCAGCTGGCACGCCGCTCGCCCGAGGTGAGCCAGCGTTCGGGGGTCAGCGTGCGCGTGAGCATCGCCAACCTGGAGACGATCAGCGCGAGTGCCATCAAGCGCGCCGTGCGGCTGCGCGAGAAGCAGGCCGCGCCGCGGGTGAGCGATCTGCCCGCGCTGCTCGCTTCGACGGCGGGCAAGATCGAGCTCGAAACGCTCAGCGACGAGGCGCCCGAGGAGCGCGTGGTCGAGCGGCTCATCACCCGCGCGCTGCACAACGTCTTCTCGCGCCACGTCGACATCGACCAGCTCGACGAGGTGGTCGAGGC
>CAZSWK010000051.1:0-18345 GCA_964610835.1 uncultured Anaerolineaceae bacterium
TCGCCGTGGTCGATCGCAACGAACGCCAGCGCCAGCCGGACCTGGCCATCTACGAGGTGGGCAGCATTCACGAGTGGCGCTCCGGCAAGCCCTGGCAGCAGGCTCGCCTGGGCATCGTGATGTGCGGCAACGTGCGCGAGGCATCGTGGTACGAGGGGGCACGGGCTGCCGGCATGGAAGACGTCAAGGCCACGGTCGCGTGGCTACTTGCACGGTTGGGCCTGCGCAGAGTCGAATTCCGGCTACCGGCGGATATCGTTGCCGGCATCGAGCACCCCGGCCGCACGGCGGTCGTGGCCGCCCTCAACGCGGAGGACAGATGGACAGACGTGGGTCGGCTGGGTGAGCTCGATCCGCGCTACGCGGCCGCCTGTGGCGTGCGCGCGGAGCACGTCAACTTCGCGTTGCTTGACCTGGCACTGCTCGAGGAGCTGGCGCGACCGGTGGCCCAGGTGCGTGAGCTCGCCCAGCTCCCGCCGGTGGAGCTGGACATCGCCATCGTCGTGGCGCGTGGCGTCCAGGCCCGCAAGGTGGCGGATGTGATCCGCGCGCACGCCGGTCCGCATCTCGACCGACTGACGCTGTTCGACCGTTACCAGGGCGCGCCGCTGGGCGACGACGAGATCAGCCTCGCCTACCGCCTGCGCTTCCAGCCCAGCGACGACGGACCGACCGACGATCAGCTCGCCGACCTGACCGCGGACATCGAGACCGCCGTGGCCGACGAATTGGGCGGCCGCGTAAGAAGTGGCTGACGCCCTCCTGCTGCTTGTCTTCGGGCTGGCATTCGTGGTGGGTGCCTGGCGTGGCACACTGCGCCAGCTGTTGGTGGCAGCGGCGTGGCTGTTGAGTTTCCTGGCGGCGGCCTACCTGCGCGACTCGGTCGCCCACTGGCTGGCTCCACAGCAAACCGACCTCTCCTGGCAGTACATCCAGATGGTCGCGTTCCTGGCCACGTTCGCAGTCCTGTTCACAGTGCTCGCGTTGATCGTCGAGATCACCGGCACGCGCATGAACGTCATCACGCTCCAGTGGCTCGACGACTGGGTGGGCGGCGTGCTGGCCGTTGGCGTCGCGATCATGGTGGTGGGCTCGCTGATGGTCATCTTTGACTCGTACTACGCCGGTAGCTACCCGGCCAGCGTGGAGCTGGGCATCGTGCAGGATGTTCATGCCAGCCTGGTCGGCTCGGTCATCGGGGGCGCTCTGCACAACACGCTCGTGCCCGGTCTGTTGGCAGTGGGGGGACTGCTGTTGCCGTCCAATGTCGTCCACCCCGGCTGAGGTCGGCCGTCCGCTCGCGCGCCGCTTCTTCGCCCGCCCGACCGTTGAACTTGCCCGCAGCCTGCTCGGGGTGCGGCTCATGCGCCGGGCGGCCGGCGGGCTGAGCGTCGGTCGCATCGTCGAGACGGAGGCCTACGTTGGCCCCGAGGACCGCGCCAGCCATGCGCGGGCCGGGCGCACCGCGCGGACCGCACCGATGTTCGGGCAGGTCGGCCACGCCTACGTCTACCTGGTCTACGGCATGCACTACTGCCTGAACGTGGTCGGCTATCACGATGCCGAATCCGGCGCGGTGCTGATTCGTGCGGTCGAGCCGCTGGAGGGTATCGAGGCCATGCGCACCCGGCGCGCGCGACCGTTAGAGGCGGCCGCGCGGCTGTGCGCCGGGCCGGCTCGACTGTGTCGGGCATTCGCGGTCGATCGTCGTTTTGACGGCCACGACCTGACGATCGGCCAGGAGCTCTGGCTGGCGGAGGCGGCAGCACCCCTGGCTGAGGCGGTCAGGAGCGGGAGGCGGATCGGTGTCGACTACGCCGGCGAAGGTTGGGCCGACCGGCCGTGGCGTTTCTGGCTGGCCGGCAACCCGTCTGTTTCGCGATGATCAGGGCATCATGACCGACGCGCGCAGCCAGGAGCTGCTCGAATACCCGCGCATTCGCCGGCGGGTGGCGGCCTACACGGCCTTCACGCCGTCACGCGAGCTGGCGCTGGCGATGGCGCCGTCGACCGATGCGCTCGTCGTCCGGCGGCTGCTGGATGAAACCGACCAGGCACGCGACCTTCTGGAGCGCCGGCCGGACGTGGGTGTCGGCGGCGCGCGCGACGTCACGTTGTTGATCGGCAGAGCGCGCCGCGGCGGACGGCTGCTGGGGCCGGAGCTGCTCGAGCTGCTCGACACGCTGGTCGCCGCCGGACGGCTGGCCGACGCCCTGCGCGAGGAGCAGCCGCCGTTGCTGCACGAGCTGGGCCGCGCGATCAAGCCGCTACCCCAGCTGCGCGGCCGGCTGGAGAGCGCCATCGATCCCGCCGGTGAGCTGCTCGACTCCGCCTCGCCCGCGCTGAGCGGCCTGCGCCGCGCCGTGCGCGTCGCCTACGAGCGCCTGCGCTCGCGCCTCGAGACGCTGGTCCACAGCGCCGATCTCTCCGGTGTGCTGCAGGAGCCCATCGTGACTCTACGTAACGACCGCTACGTGGTGCCCGTACGCGCCGACGCGCGCGGCCGCGTCAAGGGCATCGTGCACGATCAGTCGGGCAGCGGCCAGACGCTGTTCATCGAGCCGTTGGTGATGGTCGAGCTGGGCAACACCTGGCGCGAGGCGCAGCTGAAGGCGCAGGCGGAGGAGGAGCGCATCCTCGACGAGTTGTCGGGTCTGGTCGGCGCGCAGGCAGTGGCGCTCGAGCAGACCCTCGCCGCGATGGCCACCTTCGACTTCTGGCTGGCGCGCGCTCGGCTGGCGGCGGAACTCGATGCGGTGCGGCCCGAGACGGTGGCGAGCGACGACCTCGTGCTGCTATCGGCGCGCCACCCGGGCCTGACCGGTCACGTGGTACCGATCGACGTGCGCCTGGGCACCGACTTCCGGGCACTGGTGATCACGGGGCCGAATACCGGTGGCAAGACGGTCGCCCTGCGCACCATCGGCCTGCTGGCGCTGATGCACCAGTCGGGACTGCCCATTCCCGCGGCGCCCGGCTCGCAGCTGCCGGTCTTCCGCGACGTCTTCGCCGACATCGGCGATGAGCAGTCGATTGCCCAGTCGCTATCCACCTTCTCGGGGCACATGCGCTCGATCGTGCGCATCGTCGAGGCGGCGGGGGAGGACTGCCTGGTACTGCTCGACGAGCTGGGCGCGGGCACCGATCCGACCGAGGGTTCGGCGCTGGCCCAGGCATTGGTGGACCGCCTCACCGGCGCCGGCGCGCTGGTCGTTGCCACCACCCACTACGCGGAGCTCAAGACCTATGCGCACAACACCGCCGGCGTGGAGAACGCGTCGGTCGACTTCGATCTGGCGACCCTGCAGCCGACCTACCACCTGACGATCGGCCTGCCCGGTGCCAGCCAGGCCTTCGCCATCGCCGAGCGGCTGGGCCTGCCCGACGACGTGGTCGCCGACGCGCGCTCGCGGTTGGGGCAGGCGCAGGCCGAGTTCGAGGCCACACTGGCTTCGATCCGCGAGACGCGCGCGTCAACGCAGGATGCGCTCGCGCGCGCGGCGGCGGCCGAGGAGCGCGCTCGCACGGCGCGGCACGAGGCGGAGGAGGAGCGCAGGCATGCCCGCCGCGAGCGGGAACAGGCACTCGCGGAGGCGCGTGTCGAGGCACAGCAGCACCTTGCCGAGGTACAGGCGGAGATCGCCGCTGCGCGCGAGCTCATCGCCCGCCAGACGCTGACGGAGAAAGCGCTGGAGGAGTCCGCGGCGCGGCTGTCGGAGATGGTCGCCGAGGAACCGCCAGAGCCGGCCCCAGCACCTTCAGGAGAGCACGACGTGGCGGTTGGCCAGTACGTGCGCTCGGCGAGTGGATGGCAGGGCACGGTCGAAGCAGTCGATCACGGCAAGGGCGAGGCCACGCTCGCGTCCGGATCGATGCGCATCAACGTGCCGCTCGCCGAGCTGAGCTCGGCCGTCGCGCCAAGGCAGGACGTGCTGCGCGCGGAGCAGCCGCAGACCATGGCAGTGCGTGCCGTGCCCTCGAGCCTCGACCTGCGCGGCGCCCGCGTCGACGAGGCGGTGGAGTCCCTCGAGTCGTACCTCGACCAGGCTGTCGTCGCCGGGGCGACCAAGCTGACCGTCATCCACGGGCACGGCTCGGGCGCGCTGCGCGACGCGCTGCGCGCCCGCCTTGGCAGACACCCACTGGTCAAGTCGTGGCGCCCCGGCGAGCGCGGCGAGGGCGGCGACGGCGCGACCATCGTCGAGCTGTAGCAGCGACGGCCGGTCGGAGTTGATGCGCGTGCAGCATCGCTGACGGGCGCTTCTCGCACGAAAGTCCCGGGCGGAAGTCGTTGAGCGCACGGTTCACGCAGGGAATCGGCGGAAGTTGATGGTGTGCGCGCATCGCGGGAGCGAGCAACTGTCGAGTGTTACTGCGGCAGTTGTGCCCACTGGGTGACGCCGGGCGCCTGATCATTGGCGAAGTAGACCCAGCTCAGCAGGTTGCCGCGGACGGCCGGGACCAGGTACCGGGGTCCGTGCGGGTCGTACTCGACGATCCTCCGCAGCGCGCGTTCGGCGAGGTCATACACGTAGAACTGCTGGGCCTGCACGTCCCACCAGGCGACGAAGCGGTTGCCGACGGTGGGGTACTGGATCTGTGGACTGTCCCCCGGATTCGGGAAGTCCAGCTGCGCGTAGGTTCCCGTGTCGCGCCAGTAGACGAAGGGCGGCGCCGGGTTGCCGGCCGCGAAACGGGGATCGCCACCCTTCCACGCGATTACCTGGTCGTTCGCTGCGGGCATGTACGCGAGCACGTCCGCACCGTAGGCAACCGGCGCGGCGTCGGGGTGCAGCAGGTCGATCATCTCGACGTGCGCGGCCGTGCCGCTCGGCCCGGTGGTCGCGACGTCGTACCACAGCTCGTCTTGCCAAAGGGCAACGTCGCCAAGTGCCATCTGGTCGACGTTGTACGAGAGCAACGTCTGCGGCTGGTTGAGCTGGTCGATGCGGGCCACACGCAGGTCTCGGATGGTGTCCGTGTACGTGCCGGTGGGCACGATCCAGGCGATGTAGGTGTCGTTGATCGCGATGTCCGGAGGGCCGAGCTCCCCGTTCGTGTACTTGTCGATCAGGATGGGTGTACCGGCGTGCATCGGCAGGAAGTAGAGCCACCAGCGGATGTTGCTCAGGCTGGTGGGCGCCTTCGTCTCGACGAAGAGGTAGCCGGCGGCGCTGGCTGCCACCGACCCGATGCGATCGCCCGACCTGCCCGTGTACACGATCCCCGGTGACCCTGTCAGGCCATAACTCCACAACCGCTTGCCCGCCCCCCAGACGAGACTGCTGCCCGTGTTGTACAGGGCGGTGCCGGTGGCGTGGCCCGCCGGCAACTGATGGACGTCGAGCACCAGGTCGGTGATCGCCGGTGTGGGCGACGGCGTGGCCGGCAATGTCGATGTGCCGGTCGGCGATGCCGCCGGCGTTGGTGGCGCCGTGAGCGTGGACTGTGGCGCAGCGCTCGGTGAGGCGGTCAGCGACGGTGTGGGAACGGGGGTCGCCGACTCGACCGGGCCGCCGCAACCTGTGGCGACCAGCACGACCACGAAGAGGGTGGGAAGCACACGTCGCATTCCGCGATTCTGAGGCCTCCGGATGAGCAGAGCTAAACGCTCGGCGGTGGCGTCGGTGGCGGAGTGGGTGGGGGCGTGGGCGGACCCTTCGGAGTATGGCTCGGCACCTCGGTCGGAGGCGGTGGCGGCAGGCTGGGCGGCGGCAGGCTGGGCGGTGGCAGGCTGGGCACGAGGCTTGGCGTCTCGGTCGGCAGCAGGCTCGGCGACGGGCTCAGCGATGGGCTGGGGGACGGCGATGGCGCGGCGAGGCAGGTCTCGGTCGGCGGCCAGGGCGCGCCCCAGCTGTGGCCGTACGGCGTGTAGCTGCGGTTGAACAGATAGCTCGTCTTGGTCGGGTTCTGTGGGTCGGGCCCGCCCGCGATGCCGACCCCCTGTTTGGCGCGCGCGATCCAGTTCTGATCGGCGATCTGCCAGTCGGGCTGGCTGGCCTCCACGTTGTCGAGGTCCAGGAAACCTTGGGTTACCGGCGTGCCGGCGCAGCCGTCTGCCCACAGCAGGGTGTTGCCGGACGCATCGGTGACCACCTGCAATGCGATCTTGGTGGTGTCGGGAGGCGGCACCGTGCCGGCGATGAAGACCTCGTCCACCGTTTGTGTCGTGTACTGGGTCGGTGACATACCACTCCACGCGTCCACGGGCGCGGTGACGATGCCCTGCGGGACGGCGAAGTCCTGGATCGGCCAGTCGGCGGTGACCTCCTGCATGAAGCCGTGCCAGGTGGGTGCCGCTATGTCGGTCGAGAAGACCGGGTTGTTGGGGCGCAGCACAGATGACCCGTCGCTGTTGCCGTCCCAGACACCGACGACCAGCGCGTAGTCGCCCGCGGCGCGCCCGGCGTCATCGGGCGGCGCGGTGTAGCCGAAGGCGTCGAGGTCGACCGCGTTGTCGTTGGTGCCGGTCTTGATCGTCGCCGGGCGCCGGCCGTCAGGCCCCTTGAGCGCGAAGGCGCCCCAGATGGGGTTCTGGCGCGGGTCGGTGTTGCTGGCCAGGATGTTGGTCATGACGTACGCCGCCTGGGAGCTGACCACCTGGTCGCCGCTGGGCGGCGTGTAGGGCGGCACGAGGTCATTGCCGCTGGCGTCCCTGATGGCCAGGATGTGCGTGTAGCCGATGTGCCGTCCGCCGTTGGCCAGGGTCGCGTAGGCCTGGGTGACGTCGAGCGGATGGGTCACCTCCGTGCCCAGGGTGAGCGACAGGCCGGCCGTGGGCAGGTCGTTCTGGAAGACCATGCCGAAGTTGCGGGCCATGTCGAAGACGTTGTTGACGCCGTTGATCGCCAGAGCCTTGACGGCCGGGATGTTGAGTGACCACTGCAACGCGCTGCGCATGCGTACGGGTCCGCGTTCGAGCTGGTCGTAGTCGGTCGGAATGTACGTGTTCGCGCCATCGGGAAAGGCCGTGGTGACGTCCATGAACATGCTCGCCGCGGTCATCGTGCCGTTGTTGATGCCGGTCACGAAGTTGAACGGCTTGAACGCCGAGCCGGGTTGGCGCCAGCCGTTGGCGAGCACGTCGAACTGGGGCTGGAACTGGGCCGAGGCGTCGGCCGAACGGTAGTAGCCGGCACTGCCCACGTAGGCCAGGATCTCGCCGGTCTGGTAGTCCATCGCCACCAGCGCGCCGTTGCCGACCTGGAGCTTCTCGAGCTTCTTCATCCACGGCTCGTAGGGCACGCCGAGTTGAGCGGCCATCGCCTGCGGATCGGCAGAGTGGGGCAGGAAGACGCCGGCGGTCACCCACTTCTCGGCGATCTGCTGCATGTGGTAATCGAGCGTGCTGACGATGTGCAGACCGCCCGCCTCGAGCGCCGGACAGGTATCCGCGCCGCCACACAGCTTCTGCGCCAGCTCGTCGCGCAGCGCCCAGATGAAGTGCGGCGCCAGCCACTGCTGCTGCTCCTGCGAAGTCTGCGGCGCCAGGATTATCGGCTCGTTCTTGGCCGCCTCGAACTGAGCGGCCGTGTACTCGTTGCCGGTGAGCACGAGGCGTGAGGGATCCTTGGCCAGCTGGTCGAGGATGTAGTCGCGCCGCGCGACGATGGGGATGCTCGTGTCGAGCGGCACGTACAGCGTCGTGCCATCGGCCGCGGTCACCGCGTTGCGCACCAGGTCGTAGCTCGAGGGCGACTGGGGCAGCGCCGCCAGCAGCGCCACCTGGCCGAGCGTCAGCTGATGCAGGTCGGTGACGCCGAAGTAGCCCTTCGCCGCGGCCATGACCCCGTAGCTGCCGTTGCCGTAGTAGTTGGAGTTGAAGTAGGCGGTGATGATCTCCTGCTTGCCCTGCACACCGGGATAGGCCTCGGTCACGCGCACCGACTGGATGATCTCTTTGAGCTTGCGCTCGATCACCCGGGTCGGATCGGCCACCAGGGCCGGATCGAGCAGCCGCTCGCGGACCAGCTGCTGGGTGATGGTCGAGGCGCCACGCTCGTTGCCCTGCAGCGTGTCGATGGCTGCCGAAAAGATGCCCAACGGATCGACGCCGGTGTTGGTCCAGAAGGACTTGTCCTCGATGGCCGTCTGCGCATCGATCAGGATTGGTGGCAGCTGGTCGTAGGTGACGGGCTGGCGCTGCACGCCTGCGCCGAAACGGGCCAGCACCACCGAGTCCGTCCGGTCATAGACGACCGATTCGCCCACCGCGCCGAGCTGCTGCAGCCCGTGCGGGTCGGGCAGGTTCTGGCTGTACAGCGCAAACACGGCCACCGTGCCCAGCAGGCCGAGCAGGCCGATGATCGACATGGTCGAGAAAACGATGACCGGGATCGCGACCTTGAGCCCGCCGCCCTTGCGCCGTCGGCGTTTTGGCGGGCGGCCATTCGAGTAGGTTTCGCCGGGTCCGTCGGCGCGGCCGTTGGCTTGCCGCGGCCCGCCCCCAACGCGGCTGGTCTGCATGTGCGGCGAGACTCTAGCATTAGCCTCGTGACAACGTCCGGTGGACTGCTCGCGGAGCTGTCCTGGCGCGGGCTGATCGCCGAGGCATCACAGGGTCTCGAGCAACGCCTCGCGGCAGGGCCGATCTCCGCCTACATAGGGTTTGACGCCTCGGCGCGCTCGCTGCACGTCGGCAACCTCATCCAGGTGTTCATGCTCACCCACCTGCAGCAGGCCGGCGGCACGCCCTTCGTGGTGGTGGGCGGCGGAACGGGCATGATCGGCGACCCCTCGGGCAAGTCGTCTGAGCGCAACCTGCTCGACGACGAGCAGATCCGCGCCAACTCGGCCGCCATCCGGGCTCAGCTGGAGCGCTTCGTCGACTTCTCACCGGGGCCGACCCAGGCGCAGATGGTCGACAACCGCGAATGGCTGACCCGCTATGGCCTGATCGAGTACCTGCGCGACATCGGCAAGCACTTCTCCGTGCCCTACATGCTCGCCAAGGAATCGGTGCAGCAGCGCCTGGCGGCGGGCATGTCGTTCACCGAGTTCTCGTACATGACCCTGCAGGCGACCGACTTCCTGCACCTCTACCGCGAGCGTGGCGTGGAGATGCAGATGGGCGGTGCCGACCAGTGGGGCAACATCACCGCCGGGCTCGAGCTCATTCGCCGCGTGGTCGGGCGCGAGGAGGGGGAGGAGCCGGCGGCGTACGCGCTGTGCTCGCCGCTGCTGCTGACCCGCTCGGGCGTGAAGATGGGCAAGTCCGAGAAGGGCGCGGTGATGCTTGATCCGTCGCTGACTTCGCCGTTCGACTTCTACCAGTACTGGCTGAACGACGAGGACGCGCTGGTGGCGCAACACCTGCGCTGGCTGACGCTGCTGTCAGCCGACGAGGTTCAGGAGCTCGAGACGGCCCAGCGGGCGGCGCCCGAGAAGCGGCCCGCCCAGCGCGCGCTGGCATTCGACCTGACGGCACGCGTCCACGGTGAGGAGGAGGCCAAGCGGCAGGACGGGGTGCGCGCTATCAGGACAAAGGTGGGACGTGTCACTGCGGATGCGGTCGTGGCACCTGCGCTGCCGGACGTCGCTGAACTCGATGCACTGCATGACCAGAGTGGATTCGACCTGGACGCCCAACTTCTTGGCGGGCGAGCACTCGATATCGCCGTGGCCACCGGGCTCTTCAAGTCACGGGGCGATGCCCGACGATTGATCGAGCAGGGGGGAGTTTCCTTCAATCAGCGGCAGGTAACCGACCCGACCTCCGGTGCGCCGCCGCTGCTCCACGACCGCTTCCTCGTCGTACAGGTTGGCAAGCGACGCATGTCCGTCGGCCGCGTGGTCGACTGAGCGCGCCCGCGGCCAGGCAACCGGCGCTGCGGCTTCCGATGTCAACCAGGCTGACAATTTGGGCCCAGCGACGACCCAAGCCCCGGCCCGCGCGCCAAGTGACCTGGGGTGTCGTGGTCCGCGGGCCAATGCCGAGCGTGAACAGGTCCGCCGAGGCAGCTCCTGATCATCGCGGTTGGGGCCTTAGTGCTCGTCGACCCGTGAATTTGTCAACCTGGCTGACATCCGGGTGGCTTGTCGGGCAACTGCGGGCAATCAAACGTCCCGTCCCGGTTCAGGAGGTCGGCAGCAGGATCGTTCTAGATCGGCCGGTAGCCTCGCCAAATGCCCACACGTCGATATCGGGCGGCGTGATGCCCAGGGCGGTCAGCGCTGTGCAGGCCTGGCTGCGGCGGTCGGTGGGGTGATGGATGACCTGGGCGAGGCGAATGCCGGCAGGGTTGTGGAATTCGTACTCGTCGTTCCGCGAGATCATCTCGAGAGCAGCTTCTGAATGGCCTCTATCAGGCGCTCGTTCTCGGGGCGTGAGCGGACGGTCAGGCGCAGGTGGCCGCGCAGCGGGTTGGCGGGGCCGAAGGTGCGCGGCACGATGCCGGCATGCAGCAGTCCGTCGGCCGCCGCTTCGGCCGCAGCATGGTCGCCGATGCGCACGAGCAGGAAGTTCGCCACGCTCGGCAGCGGCTGCCAGCCGGCCTCCTGCAGACGCGCGGCAAGCCAGTCGCGCTCGCCGGCCAGCGCGTGGGCATTCGCCAGCGCATAACCGGGCGCTTGCAGGGCGCGGGCAGCCAGCTGTGCCGACACGCTCGAGATGCTCCCCGGCGGGCGGACGCGCTCCAGTTTTTCGATCACCGACCGATCAGCCAGCCCGAAGCCGACACGCACCCCGGCCAGCCCAAACGCCTTGGACACGGTGCGCACCACCAGCAGATGATGGAAGCGGTGGCGCCACTCCAGCGCCGTCGCGCCGGTGAACTCGTGGTAGGCCTCGTCGATCACGACCAGTGGTGGGTCGGGGAGTGCCGCCGCGGCGGCCAGGACGGCCTCGAGATCGCTCGCCGAGTCGGCCGTGCCGGTTGGGTTGTTGGGTGAGCACAGCCAGACAACACGGGCATCGGGCAGTTGCCGGGCGATGGCACTGACGTCGAGCGCGAAACCGTCCGCCGGACCACGCCGTGGCACGGCCACGATGCGTGCCGCTCGCTGCGAGGTCAGCACTCCGTACATGGGGTACGTGGGGATGGGCACGATGGCGCTCGATCCCGCGGGCAGATACGCCTTGGCGACCAGGTCGAGCACCTCATCGGCTCCGGCGCCGACGATCAACTCATGCACTTGGACGCCTGTGTATCCGGCAGCCGCGCCGGCAAGCTCCGCGTAGGTCGAATCGGGATACTCGTTGAGCGGGGGATCGAACGGGCGACGCAGGGCGTCCGGCAGCCAGTCGGGCGCCACCGGCGAGGTATTGGTGTCGAAGCGCAGGATCTCTTCGGGCCGCAGGCCGTAACGCGCGGCGATGGCCGCGTTCGACGGTTCCCACGTGTAGACCTGGGACGCGTTTGGCTTCACGTCGCGCTCACTTGTCACCGACGCAGGATCGCAGGCAGCGTGGCAGCGCTCAAGGTCGGCGGGCTCGCTGAGATCGAGATCTGGTCAGATTCGCGCCGTGCGAACACTAAGAGCCTTTCGAGCGCGGATCGGATGGCTCGCAGCATCGTGAGCCTCACGAATCGAGCGTGAATGCATCGCGACCGTGCCCCACGGACACCGCCCACGGCACTTAGCGTGCGCCGGGCGAACGTATGACCACATAGCGCGGCGCGGCCGGGTCGCGTCAGTGCCCGCCGGCGTCTTCCTTCTTGTGAGCGTCGATCACTCCCTGGGCCACGTGCGACGGCACCTCTTCGTAGTGGTCGAGGGTCGCCTTGAACTGGCCCCGGCCGCCGGATATCGAGCGCAGCTCGGTCGCGTAGCTGAACAGCTCTGCCTGGGGCACGTGGGCGTGGACGACCTGCATGCCGTCGGACGTGGCCATGCCCATGACCCGGCCGCGGCGCGTGTTCAGATCGCGGTTCACGTCGCCCATGTACGCCTCGGGCACCTGGATCTCGACGTTCATGATCGGCTCGAGCAGCACCGGCGATCCCTCCTGGATCCCCTTGCGCGTGGCCAGCGAACCGGCCAGGCGGAAGGAGAGTTCGTCGGAGTCGACCGTGTGGAACGAGCCGTCGTACAGCGTGGCCTTGAAATCGATCACCGGGTAGCCGGCCACCGGGCCCTTGTCGGCGACGTCGCGCACGCCCTTTTCGACACCGGCCCAGAACTGACGCGGCACCGAGCCGCCCACGACCTTCGTGGCAAACTCGACGCCACCACCGGGGTTGGGTTCTATCTCCAGCCACACGTGGCCGAACTGCCCGCGGCCGCCGGTCTGCTTCTTGTGCCGGCCCTCGGCCTGGGTCTTCGAGCGGATGGTTTCGCGATAGGGCACGCGCGGCGAGCGCGTGACCACAGCGGCGCCGAACTTGCGCTTGAGCCGCTCGGTGATGACCGCGACGTGGTTCTCGCCGTGGGCCCACAGCAGTTGCTCGCCGGTTTCCGCGTTGCGCTCCACGCGCACACTGGGCTCTTCCTCGACGAGCCGGCTGAGCGCCTGGCCCATCTTGTCCAGGTCGGCCTTGGTCTGCGGCTCGATGGCGACCGGCAGGCTGGGCTCGGGGAACTCGAGCGGCGGCAGGGTGAGTGGCTTGTCGTGTGACGAGAGCGTGTCGCCCGTGTAGGTGCTGGCCAGCTTGGCCACCGCGCCAATCTCGCCAGCTGCGATCTCGGCCACGGGCTCGGTGTCCTTGCCCTTGACGCGCAGCACCTGGCCGATGCGCTCCTCCTCGCCGCGTGCCGCGTTCCAGACGTGGTCGTGCGACGCGATCTTGCCCGAGTAGACGCGGAAGTAGTTGAGCCGGCCCACGAACGGATCGGCGGTCGTCTTGAACACGCGTGCCAGCAGGGGTCCGGCCGCGCTGCGCTGAACCTCGACCTCCTTGCCCTTGTCGTCGAGCGCGTGCATTGCCGGCTCCTCGGCGGGCGAGGGGAGGTAGCGGACGATGGCGTCCAGAATCGCGGCCACGCCGATGTCATGGGCGGCCGACGTGACCATCACCGGCGCCAGGATGGCGTCACGCACGCCACGGTGCAGGCAACCCTCCAGCTCGGCGTCGCTGATCTCCTCACCTTCGAGGTACTTGGTGAGTACGTCGTCGTCTGCCTCTGCCGCGGCCTCGAGCAACTGGTCGCGACGTCGCGCGACCTCCTCGCTCAACTCATTGGGGATATCCGTTTCCTTGCGCTTGCCGCCATCCCACACGTATGCCTTGCGGTGGACCAGGTCCACGTAGCCGCGAAAGTTCTCCGCGCGACCAATCGCCACGTGCAGCGGCGCGATCTTGGTGCCAAAGGTGGCGCGCAGGGCGTCCAGTGCGGCGGTCGGGTCGGCGTTCTCTCGTTCGCAGCGGGTGATCACGAAGAGCGCGGCCACGCCCGCCGAACGGCCCAGTGCGATCGCCCGCTCAGTGCCGGCCTCGACGCCGCCGGACGCGTCCATGACCAGCAGCGCCCCATCGGCCGCGGCAAAACCCTGGACCATTTCGGCCCCGAAATCGGCGTAGCCGGGAGTGTCGATGAGCGTGATCTCGTCATCACCGTGCTGCATCGTGGCCAGAGCCAGCGACAGCGACTGGTTGCGCTTCTGCTCCTCCGGTTCGAAATCGAGGGTGGCGGTACCGTCCTCGACCTTGCCCAGCCGGGTGATGACCCCGGCCTCGAGCAGGAGGTGCTCGGCGAGCGTCGTCTTGCCCGAGTCGGAGTGGCCCGCGAGCACGATATTGCGAATATGGGACATGTCTGCGGTCATGTCGGCAGCATATAGAATCCGGGCCAATGTCCGGTCATTCAAAGTGGTCCCAGATAAAGCGCCAGAAGGGCGCGAACGACGCCAAGCGTGGCGCGGTCTTCACCAAGATCGGACGCGAGATCACGATTGCCGCGCGCGTGGGTGGCGGAGACCCTGACGCAAACTACCGGCTGAGGCTCGCCGTGGAGAAGGCGCGCTCGGTCAACATGCCGGCCGACAACATCAAGCGGGCCATCGACCGGGCGGCCGGCGGGTCGGCCGCCGAGCAGTACGAGGAGATCGTGTACGAGGGCTACGGCCCGGGCGGCGTGGCGATCCTGGTCGAGGCAGCGACCGACAACAAGAACCGCACCGCGGCGGACGTGCGCTCGCTCTTTGCCAAGAACGGCGGCCAGCTGGCCGGTGCCGGCGCGGTGGCGTGGCAGTTCGAACCGCGTGGCGTCGTCTCCATCGCGCGCGACGGCCAGGATCCCGACGAGCTGGCGCTGACCGCCATCGACGCCGGAGCGGAGGAGATGGACATCGAAGCCGACCCCATCGAGCTGCTCACCGATCCGGGCACGTTGGAGCAGCTGCGCGTGACGCTCGAAGCGGCCGGCGCAAGCGTCGAGTCGGCGGAGGTGGCCATGCATGCCAAGACCCCGATCGAGGTCGACGAGCACGTTGCCCGCCAGAACTTGCGACTGATTGAGGCACTCGAGGATCTCGACGACGTGCAGCGCGTGACCGCCAACTTCGACCTGCCGGCTGGGATCCTGGCCGAGGCCGCCGCCGTTTGAGTCACCGGCGGTAGGGGCCGGGTGGCAGGGGCTGGGACAAGGGCCGGCATGATCGTGCTGGGTATCGACCCGGGCACCGCGGCGACCGGTTACGGCATCGTCGAACGCGACGGAGCGTCGTTGCGTGCCGTGGACTACGGCTGCGTCGATACGCTGCCGACACACGAGCTGCCCGAACGCCTGCTCGAGATCCACCGCGCTGTTTCCGAGCTGATCGAGACCCACCAGCCGGCGATGCTCGGCGTCGAGCGGCTGTTCTTCAACCGCAACGTCCAGACCGCGTTCGCCGTGGGGCAGGCGCGCGGGGTGGTGCTGCTGGCGGCGGCCGAGCACGGGTTGCCGGTCTTCGAATACGGACCGCACGAGGTCAAGCTGGCCGTCACCGGCTACGGTCGCGCGGGCAAGGCGCAGGTGCAGCGGATGGTCCAGCTGGTGCTCGGCATGCCCGTCATGCCCAAGCCGGACGATGCTGCCGACGCGCTGGCGGTGGCCATCTGCGTCGCCCATGCGCATGCCATGGCGGCCTGAGTTGTCTGGCGCGACGTTCGTTGGGTGACCGATGATTGCGTTCGTCGAAGGCCTCATCGCTGCGCTGACTCCCGACTCGGTGGTCGTCCAGGCGGGCGGCGTTGGCTATCGCGTGTTCTGCGGACCGGGAACCCTGTCGGGCCTGCGCGAGGGTGCCGAGTTGCGGCTGTACACCCATCACCTGGTGCGCGAGGACCAGCAGGCGCTTTACGGCTTCCGCTCGACGGAGGAGCTGGGCTTCTTCGAGCTGCTGACGACGGTCACCGGCGTGGGGCCCAAGGTGGCCCTGGCGATCGTTTCGGCCCGACCGGTCACCGACCTGCAGCTGGCCATCCTGCAGGGTGACGAGGCGGTCCTGACGGCCGTCTCGGGCGTGGGCAAGAAGCTTGCCGCGCGCGTGGTCCTGGAACTGCGCGAAAAGGTCGCAGCCGCCGGTGCGCTGGCCGGGCCGGCCGGCGGCACGAGCGGCGTGGCTGACGTCGTGGCCGCCCTCCAGGCCCTTGGCTACAGCGCCGGCGAGTCCCGTGAAGCCGCCTCGGCAGCGCTTACGGCCCTGCCCGTTGGAGCCTCGCTCGAGGAGCGGGTCAAGGCGGCGCTGCGCATACTGCGCCGCGACTGAGGCGGCGCGATGGAAGGGCTGACGCCGATGGTCATCGGCGTTCTGGTTCTGGCCGTTGCGTTCGACTACACGAATGGTTTCCACGACACGGCCAACGCGATCGCCACCTCGGTCGCCACGCGCGCGCTCGACCCGCGCCTGGCGATCGTCATGGCCACTGCCTTCAACTTCATCGGCGCGTTTGCCGGCACTGCCGTGGCCAAGACCATCGGCGCCGGACTGGTCGACGAGACCACCAGCACGACCGGGATCGTGGCGGCTGCGCTGATCGGCGCGATCGCCTGGAATCTGCTGACCTGGTATTACGGCCTGCCGAGTTCGAGCAGCCATGCGCTGATCGGCGGGCTGCTGGGCGCGACGCTGATCGCCGCGGGCCCGGGGGCGCTCAAGATCGACGGCGTAATGATCAAGGTCGTGGTGCCCATGATCAGCTCGCCGGTAATCGGCTTCATCGTCGCCATGGCCCTGATCGTGGTCCTGTACTGGCTCTTCAAGGGTGCCCCCAGACGACCCGTGACCGCTGGCTTTCGGCGGCTGCAAATCCTTTCGGCTGGCTTCATGGCCTTCTCACACGGTTCGAACGACGCCCAGAAAACGATGGGCATCATCACCCTGGCCCTGTTCAGCGCGGGCATCCTGCCATCGATCGACGTGCCCTGGTGGGTCATCGTCATCGCCGCGAGCGCGATCTCGCTGGGGACGGCGGTCGGGGGATGGCGGATCATGCACACGATGGGCCATCGCGTGGTCAAGCTCGAGCCGGTACACGGCTTTGCCGCCGAGACCACCGCGGCGACGGTGATCATCACGGCAGCCCATCTGGGCATGCCCGTATCGACCACCCACGTGATCTCGAGCGCGATCATGGGCGTTGGCTCGGCGCGTGGCGTACGCGGCGTGCGCTGGGGCGTCGCGCGCACCATCCTGATCGCATGGGTGGTCACGCTCCCCGCGGCCGGCGCGGTCGCCGCACTGTGCTGGTTGGGGCTCAACGCCCTGGGACTCGGCTGACATTGCGCTGATGTGACGGCGAGAGAGGTGGAGGAATGGCTTTCCGATTGATCCCGCGCGACGCGCGCTTCCTGGACCTGTTCGTGGCCAGCGGCGACAACCTGGCTGCGGCCGCCGCACGGCTGAAGGACCTGGTCGATGACTTTGACCGGTTGGGCGAGCGCATTGCCGAGATCCAGGAACTGGAGAAGAAGGGCGACGAGATCGACCGCCAGATCGGCCAGCGACTCGAGGAGTCCTTCGTAGCGCCATTCGACCGCGAGGACATCCACCAGCTCAGCTCGCGGCTCGACGACGTGGTCGACGGCATCCAGGCCGTCGGCGAGAGCATGGTCATCTACGACGTGCGCCAGCCGACCGATGAATGTCGAGGGCTCACGGCGATCCTGGCGGAGGAGGCGTCCGAGCTCGCGGCGGCGCTGGTCAAGCTCGAGAGGATGAAGGGGCTCAACGAGCACCTCGAGCGTATTCACGAGCTGGAACATCGTGCCGACGGACTGTCGCGTGCGGCGATCGGCCGTCTCTTCAGGGAACGGCAGGACGCGCTCGAGGTCATCAAGTGGCGCGAGGTCTACATGGAGTTGGAGAATGCCATCGATGCCGGCGAAGACGCCGCCGAGGTGATCGAGGGGATGGTCCACAAGCGGGTCTGAATTGCCGCGTGATGGCGCTATACTCCGCTTCGGCCACAACGCTGAGGCGTCGTCTACGGCGCAGGGCCTGAAAGGAGCTCGATCGAATGGCAACGACAGTTGCGGGTTGCTGTTTCGTCGCGCCCCGTGAGGACCTGCGTCTGAGCTGACTGCCGTGGTGCAGCGCCGCCGACGCCGTCCCGCAGGGGACGGCTTTTCCATGTCTGGAAGCCACGCGACGAACGGGGACACGCACCCACGACTCGCAGGAGCTTCCCTTGAATTCCCGACAGACCGAGCGCATACGCCGGTCGCGACACCGACATAGACCCGACGACTGGCCGGACGAACAGGCTGACCGCCGTGGCCGGCACGCCAACGAGCGCGCCGAACGCAAGGCGGATAGCTTTCGCTGCGTGCATTGCCACGCCGACGTTCCAACCTCCGCGCCAGGCACGCTGCATCGCAATCACTGCCCCCTCTGCCTGTGGAGCCGGCACGTGGACGACGAGCCGGGTGACCGCGCCGCCGATTGCCAGGCATCGATGGAGCCCATTGCCATGACCGTTCGCGGTGACGGCGAATGGGTGCTCATCCATCGCTGCACCGGCTGCGGCGTGCTGCACGCCAACCGCGTCGCGGGCGACGACAACCCACTGCTGCTGGTCCGCGTCGCTGTCCGCCCGCTGGCACTGCCGCCATTCCCGCTCGACCGCCTGGCCAACATCTAGGCGAGCCGGCAGACGTGCGGGCAGATGCGATGGCAGGCGCCCGCGCAGACCCGCCAGCAAGTCGGGGCATACCGCCTTGCGCCACCTGGACGTATGTGGTCCAGCGTTTGGACAGGAGCGCGCCACCTTGTGCCAACCGGACGTACGGTGGTCCAGCTGGCGCAACATGGACGTCTGTGCGCGGCACCGTGGACGCATCCGGTCCATCCGGCGCGAGGTTCGCCGCGTCGAACAGACGTTCTAAAGGACGGAAAACCTGATAGCATCCCGGACGATGCAGGATGTCGATCGCCCGGTCGAGGCCGGCCCGCTGACGGTCGAGGAAATCGCCGTCGAAACG
>CAZSWK010000052.1:0-18235 GCA_964610835.1 uncultured Anaerolineaceae bacterium
CAGATAGGTGCCTGGTGACGTTTGTCACGGCCATTGGTGACAAACGTCCTTTACACCTCGCGTGCTGTCAAGCTAACTTGACATCATGCGCAACGAGGTTCGCAGGCTCCGCGAGGCGCTCGGCCTGAGCCAGGGGGAGCTGGCCGCGCGCCTGGGGGTGTCGCGCCAGACCGTGAACTCGATCGAGACGGGCCGCTACCTGCCGTCGCTGCCGCTGGCGCTCGAGATCGGGCGCTTCTTCAACAAGCCAATCGAGGAGGTGTTCCATGAAGACGAGCACCCTTAGGAGCCCGGTGCTGATGGTCGGCATCGTCATCGGCCTGGTCATGGGCGCTGCCGAGATGATCTACGGCGCGGAGCTCTGGACAGCCGCGATCGCCACGTTCATCCCGATCGGCTATGCGGTGCTGGTTACTGTCCTCGCGTCGCGCAGTGAATCGGCGAGCGTCCTCGCCGGGCGACCGGTCGACGAGCGCTGGGAGCACATCAACCTCGAAGCCGCCTCGTGGGCCCTGGGCGCGAGCGCGATCGTGGTCCTCGCCGCGTTTGCGGTGGTCACCGCGCGCGGCGGTGATTGGGCGCCCTACGGGTTCATCGGTTCGGTGATGGCGCTCGCTTACGTCGGTGCCCTGATCATCGTGCGCCTGCGCCACTAACCGTCGCCGGCAGCCGGCCCAGTTGGCCTCCAGCCGATGCCACTCGAGCGTGGTCCGCGCGACGGGGAAGGCGTGTACGCCCGGGCCATCGATTACCTCGCCGCGCGGCGTGGGCCGGCCGGCACCGGAGACTTCAGCGAGTAGTCCGGTCGCCAGTTCGCCGCCGCCAGGCCTCGGGTAGATCTTCGTGAGTGGGCCTGCGGCCGCCACCAGTGGCCACGAACCCGCAGTTCTCTCAGCGGTCGACGAAGGGGCCGAGTCCCGCGGTTCGGGAACCGTCCGGCGCCACCACCTGCCGGGTCGAGATTCCCGTCTCAGTGGCCCCGTTCCCAGCCCCTTTGTCCGCACGCCTGCTGCTCGACCGGCTGAGCGCAGCGAGGCTCTTGCGCTGCCTGCTGTGGGAGGCGGGCGGCAGTGGCGCGGGCCGGCCGAGCAAGTAGCCCTGGCCGAGCGGCGCGCCGAGCTCGCGCAGCATGCGCAAGTCTTCGGCCTGTTCTATGCCCTCCGCGATGACCACGCAACCGGTTCGTGTCGCGAAGTGGATGAGGCCGGCGACCATCGCCTGGCGGATGGGGTCGCGGTGGAGTCCCCTGACGAGGCCGATGTCCAGCTTCAGGAACCGCGGCGCGAGCTCGACGACGTGGCGGAGGCTGGCGAACCCCGCCCCGGCATCGTCGACAGCCAGGGTGACCAGCGGCCCAAGTGCAGCGAGCGACTCCCGGACGGCAACGTAGTTGCGGATTTCGACGTGCTCGGTGATCTCAACCACGACCTGGCGCAACGGGTTGGTGAGGAGTCTCGGCAACGCATCCGCTCTCAGGATCGCCTCGGGCGAGGCGTTGAGGCTGAGCCAAACGCCCGATTCCAGCGCTGCCGCAGCCTCGATCGCGGCTGCCAGGCAGGCAACCTCCAGTTCGACCCCAAGACCAACGGACTGAGCGTCGGCAAAGACGTCGTCGGGCCGCGCGCCATTATCGAAGCGGGTTAGCGCCTCGTAGCCGACGGTGCGGCCGGAGCTGAGCTCGACGACGGGCTGGAAGACGGGATAGAAGGCACGCTCGGCGAGGATGGCCGCGATCTGCTTCCTGACGACCGCCTCCTGCCGCCCTTGCTCGAGCTGCCCCGCGAGCAGTGCGCTCGCGGTGGCCGCGAACTCGCCGATGATCGGCAGGCGACTGACGAAGTCGTCGGCGTACTTGTCATCCCGCGTCCCGGCGGCGAGGAGGCCGACCAGGCCTTCGCCGTCTCGGATCGGTGCGTAGGCGATCGCCGAAAAGCCGAGTCGAGCCATCTGCTGGCCGTATGCGCCGTCCTCGGCTCTAGCATGCCAAGCCTCTGCCCAGGGACCGAGCGTCGCTCGCTCGTACAGGTAGGTTGCCCGAGATTCGGGCAACGGCTGGCCGGGTGCCACGGGCAGTTCGCGCGGTCCCTTCGCGGCCAGCGTCGTGGTGTGTGTCGGGTCGGAGAAGACGAAGATTGCAGCGACATCGATCCTGGGCAACGCGCAGAGTTCGTCGCAGATCATGGCCGAGGTCGCCGCGGCGCTCTTGCCTGGCTGGAGTCGCGAAAGGGCCGCCGCCACGGTCGCACGCTCGCGGTACTCGTTGGCAAGATCGGAGCGCGCTGCCAGGAGCATCGTCACGTCGCGCTGAACACCGACGTAGCCGGTGACCTCGCCATCGTCACCCAGGATGGGTGAGATTGTCGCCTCAACGTGGTAGATCTCGCCGCCGGCCCGCCGATTGATCAACCGGCCGGTCCACGTTTCGCCGCGCTCCAGCCGGCGCCACATCACCTCGTAGAACCTCGCCGCCTGGCGGCCGCTCTTGAGCATTCGGGGGTTCTGGCCGATAGCCTCTTCGCGCCGGTAGCCGGAGGTTCGCTCGAAGGCCGGATTGACGTACTCGATCGTTCCCGCGAGGTCGGTCACGAGGACCGCATCAGTGGTCTGCTCGATCGCGCGCATGAGTCGCTCTCGCTCGCGCCGCAGTGCCCGCTCGGCGGTCACGTCGCGTTCGACGGCCACGAGCCCGGCCGGTTGGCCCTCGTCGTCGTGGACCGGCGACACGGCAGCCTCGGCGACTCGCTCAGTCCCGTCCGACCGCCGATGGACGACGTCAGCCTGCCACGTCCGCCCGTCCTGAAGGGTCTGCCACATCGCCTCGAGGGTGTCGCGCGATTGCGGGGTGCCGAGGATGCTCGGCGTGGCACGGACGAGCCCTGCGGGCGCTTGCCCGGAGAGCAGCGCGAAGGCTGGGTTGGCGTACTGGATCGTCGTCGCCCCGTCAGTCACCAGTACCGCGTCACTGACCTGGTCGATCGCCAGTGCCAGCGTCTGGTTCCGAGCCTCGAGCGCCCGCAACGTGGTGGTGTCGGAGAAGAAGGCGACGTTGCATCTGACTCCATCCACCGTGGTGACAGAGGAGCGGATGTCGGCGAGAAAGACCGAGCCGTCCGCCCGGAGGCACGGCACGGCGCGACCCTGGCTCATCGCGTCCTCTGCCGTTTCCGACAAGCGGGCGAGGATCTCCGTGAGCGCTGCCGGCGGATGGAGGTCTCCGACTCCCATCCGGAGTAGCTCGCCGCGGGTGTAACCGAATAGCCTGGCGGCTGCGGTGTTCGCGTACAGGCACCGTTGTGTCGTGGCGGCGGTGATGAGGATGGCTTCAGCGGTGCCCTCGAAGATCGCGACGTAGCGCTCCTCGAGTTCGAGGTTGATGCGCGCTGCTTGCTCACGTGCCCGGAGGGCGACGAGCAGACGGGCAGGCACGAGCAAGGCCATCAGCGCCATGCCCAAGGCGAGCTCGACCTCCGCAGACAGCGTGCCTGGGATGGGCTCTTGTAGTCCGCCGGGGTGCCGGAGCGCATACACGATGAGGATCGCCGGCGCGACCAGCAGGGCAGCGGCCATGGCGACCAGCTGCATACTCGGCACCTTTGGCCATCGTCTGGCCGGCGGGCTCAGGGGCTGCTGGCGCGCCGAGGGATGGAGGGCGGCGGCAGCTGCCAGCGGAATCAAGAGCAGCCACCCGAGATCGAATATCTGGCCCGACTGGTAGCCCGGCGCTGTGTACCCGTGGAGCAAGCTGACGTCGGTCACCGTGGCCGCCGCCATGCACGCGGCGATCAACCACTGGTATGGCTCCAGACGCCGCCGTACCCATGCCAGCCGGACGAACAGGGCAACGAGCGCGAAGTCCACGCTTGGATAGGCGACAGCGTAGGTGGCATCGAGCCAGCCATGAAGGCGGCCTGCCTCAACCTCGGGCTGGACGAGGCCGAACCAGATGACCAATCCGGCCGCCGTCGCGAGAACCAGCGAATCGAGGGCGCCCGACGCGTCCCCCTCGGGATCGCCAGCGCGAGTCAGCTGGATCAGGCCAACCGCCGTCATGCCAAAGCCGACGAGCCGGATCGGCGTCAGCTCGAGCTGGGCGAGCGTCAACGCCCCGAAAGCGTACGGGACAAGGCTCGCGCCGAGGAGCGTCATGCCGACTGCCATGGTGACCCAGGCTCTTGGCAGGATCCCGCGGCTGCGCAGGACGGCCACGACGAGGATGCCGATCCCGAGCAGCTGCGTCGGAATGACGACGAGCGCTCCCGGCCACGGCCGCGGCAGGAAGAACGAAGCGACGACAATGCCGCCGAGGCCTGCTGCCGTAAGGCGCCATGCGCTATGGGGATCGCCCGCCCAGGCAGCGAGTCGCCGGCTGGAACTGAGGGCCATCAGCCTGCTGCCACCCGTGGCGAATTGGCCGGACAGGCGTCGGTCAGGTTGTCAGGCGGCCTTGGCGACCAGTGTTCACCATGAGCTGAGCGTGTCAGTTGTGCCTCTTGCCATCGGCGGTGCGATGTAGTGCAGGGTAGGGAGAGATGGTGTGCGCGAACAACAGGACGAAGGTCCCACGCCCGCTCGCCGCTGCCACGCGCAATGTCTGGGACGTCGCACCGCGACGAGATCGCTGAACAGCTACCTTCTGCTTCCCTCCACGAAGCGGACGGGCGTTAGCGTCACAGCCACGCCAGCGTCACAGCCACGCCAGCCCGTCGAGGGTCACGCCCAAGGCGAAGCTGCCCAGCAGGCAGGACGCCCAGCAGTGTGGCCAGGCAGAACCGTTGTCATGGGCGCAAGGTGGCCGCGGCCACCGACCATCCGATCGAGATCAGGCCGTTTTGAGAGACGCCTCGTTTGCGGGAGTGACGTCCGCGCAAGAATCTCGCGCGCCCGTCACCGACCTACCAGGAGTAGGCGCCCATCGGGTCCGGCGTGATGTTGAACGAAATCGGTGCCGCACCGGAGAAAATGATCGTGGCGACGATGGCCAGCGCGACGATCAGCGCCACCAGGACCACGTCGCGAACGAGGGCTGCCGGCCTCGTATCGATTGTGTGAAGCATGCTCATGGCCAGCCTCCTTTGGAAATGCTGACTACATTCGTAGACGAATGGCCAGCGCATCCATATGCGTGAAACATACGTGGGCCCTGCATATATGGATAGGGCCGAATGTCATGTTCCTGACGGGCTGGTCGCGGGACCCTGCGGCAGCCCGCGCTAGAGTTGCGGCCGAGATGGCCGGCAAGCGACGTCGTCTAACGCTCACCGATCGAGTTGCCGTGGCACTCGGCCGCGGTTCCGCATTCGCGTCCCGGCGGCTGGGGCATGGCGGCAGCTCGTTGCCGGGCATGTTCGCCGAACGACTGGCACCGGGAATCGGCGGCCGGCTGGCGGCGCGCCTCGATGCCCTCGCGTTCGTGACCGGCACCAACGGCAAGACGACCACGACCCATCTGCTCAGCCAGCTGCTCTCCGCCAATGGCCACCCGGCCATCACCAATCGCTCGGGCGCCAACCTGGGCCAGTCGATAACCACCTCCCTGCTCGCGGCAGCGGCTCGAGCAGGCACGTCGACGCCCCGCGCCGCAGTCCTCGAGTGCGATGAGTTCGCCCTGCCGCGGCTTTCCGCGCAGGTCCCGCCGAGCGTGATCGTGGCGACCAATCTGTTCCGCGACCAGCTCGACCGCTACGGCGAGATCGACGAGATCGAACGCCGCTGGCGGCGGGCGCTACAGGGCCTGCCCTCTGCCACCATCGTCGCGCCGGCCGACGACCCGCGCCTGGCCGCGATCGCCACCGCTGCGCCCGGCCCGCAGCGCCTTTTCGGCCTGGCCGGGCCGGGGCCGGTGGGTCTCGAAATAGGCCTCACCGCCGACTCCGAGGTCTGCCCCAACTGCGGCCGGGCGCTCGACTACCAGTGGCGGACGATAGGCCACCTGGGCGGCTGGGCGTGCGCCGGCTGCGGGCTTCGCCGCCCGGAGCCGTGGCTGTCGGTCGAGATAGTGGCATCGCATGGCTTCGCGGGTCAGGTGTTGCGCTTCAGCGTGGCGTCGGAGGATGAGTCGGCCGACGTCGACTTCGCGCTGCCGGGCGTCTCGAACGCATACAACGCCGCTGCGGCGGTCTGTGCGGCGACGGCCATGGGCGTGCCGCTTTCTGACGCGCTCGCCGCGCTGGCCGCGGCGGATAGCGCGTGGGGCCGCTACGAGACATTCGAACTCGAGGGCCGGCGCGTGATCCTGACGCTGGGCAAGAATCCGGCCAGTCTCGGTGAGCTGGTGCGGATCGCCGCGGCTTCGGACATCGACGCGGTCATGTTCGTGATGAACGACGGCTACCAGGACGGCCAGGACGTGTCTTGGTACTGGGACGTGAACCCGGCGCCGCTCGTCAACCGTTTGCGCTGCGCCATCAGCGGCAGTCGCTCGAAGGATTTTCGGCTGCGGCTGAAGTACGAACTCGACGAGCCTGGCGACGCCGCCGATCGATTACCGCCGACCTACGACGAGCCGGTTGCCGCACTCGACGCCCTGGTGCATGACACGCCGGCCGGCGGCACAGTCGTGACGATGGCCACGTACACCGGACTGCTGCGGCTGCGCGCGGCGCTCGTCGCGCGCGGCGTGCTGGCACCGATGCCGGTCTAGTGGCCGGCTCGAAGACCAGCGGCAGGAAGCGGATCTGCCTCCGGCTGGCACATCTATTTCCCGATCGTCTGAATCTGTACGGCGACCGGGGCAACGTGGCCACGCTGGTCCGTCGCGCCGGCTGGCGCGGCATCATCGTCGACGTGCAGCCTGTCCTCAACGCCGACGACGAGCTCCCGGCCGACACGCGCATCCTGTTCATCGGCGGTGGCGCCGACCGCGACCAGGCGGCGATCACCAACGACCTGGTGGCGATCATGCCGCGCGTCGCGGAGCGAGTCGCGGACGGTGCAGTGCTGCTGGCCGTGTGTGGCGGCTACCAGAACCTGGGCCGCGAGTACCGCTCCGCTCACGCGGGCACCATCCCCGGTGCCGGTTTCTTCGATGCCTGGACCGAGGCGCCCGAGAGCGGAGACCGGCTTGTCGGTGGCTGCGTCGTATCGGTGGGCGAGGACTCACCGATTGCGGCCGCCGGTCGCGCGTCGGCGTCACTTGCGGGCTTCGCCGGCCAGGAGCAGACGGTCGTTGGCTTCGAGAACCACGGCGGGCGCACGTTCCTGGGCGAGGGACGCCAGCCGCTGGGCAGCGTGGTGTCAGGCTTCGGCAACAACGCGCGTGACGGTGCCGAGGGCATCATGGCGCAGCCCGGCGATACGGGGCGGCCCGGGTTCACGCTGGGTACCTACCTGCACGGTCCGCTCCTGCCACGCAACCCGCACCTGGCCGACTACATCCTGCTGTGCGCTCTCGCCGAATCCGGGGTCACCGAGCTCGAACCCCTCGATGATCGCGACGAGTGGGCCGCGCACGCCTCCTTCGCGCAGCGCTGGCAGCAGTCGCGCCAGCCCCGCTGACTCCCTCGACGGCGCCTTGCACGAGATGCAACAAACCGCCGAAAGCCGCCGGCCGCGGCGCTCCTGGGATGGCCTCTGCCAACGTCAACCCGCGTGAAACCCTGTTCGGCACGCGGGATACAGCCCCCGAGCGTGCCCGTGCTTGGGGCGCCGGCATCCGGGACGTCGCGGGAACGCTGGCAAAAGGCGGTTTGTTACACGTGATGCAAACGGCGCGCCGAGGCCGGACACCTGGGCCGGACACCTGGGCCGGACACCTGGGCCGGGCACCTGGGCCGGACACCTAGGCGGGTTCCGACCCTTCCGGCCGTCGCGCGCGGGCGATTGCCGGCAGCGTGCCCAGGGCGCCGAGCGCGATACCGCCGACCAGCAAGGGCCATCCGTCCCACGGTGACAGGTCGCCGGCCAGCACCCGCGGACCATCGATGACAAAGCCGGCCACCACCAGCAGCGCTCCGCCGAGCGCTGCCGCGAGCGGCAACGGGCGTACCACGATGCGATAGCCGGCACGGAGGCGTCCCGCGGCGAAGAGTCCGCCCAGGATGAGGGCGATGCTCACGGCAACCGGCGCCCAGACGGGGCCCACCCAGGTGGTCGGCAGCAGGAACAGCACATCCCACGTGACCAGCGACGGTGGCCAGCCGGTTATGGCATAGAGGCCAAGGTAGTAGACGATGTCCCACACGCCGAAGACGACCGCTGCCCAGGCGAAACGCTCAAGCCCGGAGCGCCCGGCCAGCCAGCCCACCGACGCGATCATCACCAGCGTCGCGGCCTCGCGCACCATCTCGGTCGTCGCCAGCCGGCCGAACGCCTCGGCGGCGGCCGCGCTGGGGCCGAGACCGCTGAGCGTGTTGCCCAGGTAGACCACCACGGCCGCCTCGAGGTAACCCATGGCGATCGCATAGGCGATCACCGCGACGGCGACCGAGCGAAATGATGCCGGCCGCATCAGACCTGCCCGGCCGTCTGCGCGGCGACTTCCTCAGGTCGCACGCTCGCGCACGACCGTGCCCAGGTCAACGCGGCCCACGGCGCGCAGGGTAGGCACCAGGCTGAGGCCAACGGCCAACACCGCGGCCAATGCCGCCGCGACGAAGCTGAGTGGCCGGATGACCAGATCGAAGGCGAACAGATCGCTGCTGAACGAGGCCATGAACTCGGCTGAGACGAGGTAGCCGATGATCAGGCCGGGCACTATGCCGATCGTCGCCAGCAACAGGTTCTCAGTCGTGATCATGCGCCCGATCTGGCCGGCAGACATGCCTGACGCACGCAGGTTGGCCAGCTCGACCGAGCGTTCTGCCACGTTGGCCGAGATGGTCGCGTAGATCAGCGCGAAGGCAAGCAGTGCGCCGAGCACGAACATCACGCCGACGAAGACATAGAAGAGGCCCATGAACTGGTCGAGGAGCGATTTGAGCGAATCGCTGCGCACGACAGCGACGACACCCGGCAGCTTGCTCAGCGCATCACGCACGGTCTGTGACGCGGCCCCGTCGGTCCGCACCATCACCGAGCGCGTCTGGCTGTCGACGGACTGCTGACCCAGCACCTGGCGCACGTAGGGGAGGGCACCGTAGGCGTAAGCACCGAGTGGCTCGTGGACGAAGCCAGCCACCACCGCGGTCGCCTTACTGCCATCGCTGGTGGTGACGGTGACGTTATCGCCGCTGGCCAGGCCGAGCTTCGAACGCAGGGCGTCGTCAACCAGCAGGCCCGACGCGGGGAGCTGCACGGCAGCACCCCCGGGCGCCAGGAAGCCGTGCATCTGCGTGTCCTGGACGAAACCGACCAGCTGGGTGCCGTAGCTGCCGGTGGCTGTACTCAAGCCCACCGTCAAGCGGGCGACCGGCTCGGCGGCCGTCACGCCGGGAGTGGCGGTGACCTCAGCGAGCAGGCTGTTGCTCACCGGCCCGAGGGTGGTCAGCTCGATCGACTGGCGCTCGATCTGCACGAACTGCTGATCGACGAGCACCTGCGTGGTGTCCAGCAGGCCCCAACTGACGAGCACGAGCGTGATGGCTATGACGATGCCGAGCACTGTCGCGCCCGACCGCAGGCGGTTGCGGCCGATGCCCCGCACGATCAACTTCCAGCGCTCCGGCAAGCGGCGCAGCGGAGGTATCAGCCGTTCGGCCAGGCTGATTTCCCCCACGCTCACGCTGGTGGCACGCATGGCCTCACCCGGCGACATGCGCGCCGCCCGGACGGCCGGCGCCAGGGGGGCCAGCACGCCCATGAGCAGGCCGAAGCCGATGCCTATGAGCGGCGTGTCGGGATAGAAATTCACGACGCGCGTGGGAATACCCAGCTCGCCCGTGTACAGGGTGGTTACCAGGTCGCCCAGGCCGACGCCGATGAGGGCGCCGGGGATCGCGCCTGCGAGGGCCGCGACCAGGCCGAAACTGACGTAGTGGCTCACGATCGCTCGCCGCCGCAGCCCAAGAGCGAGTAGCACGCCGATCTCGCCGCGCTGTGCCCGTACCAGCCGGCCAAGGAGAACGTAGACGGTCAACCCGGCCGCGCCCAGGAACAGCATTGGAAACATGAACGACATCTCGCCGAACCCGTCCATGTCCTCTTTCAGCGCGGCATTGGAGGCAAGCTCGGCCCGACTGAACGAGTCGGTCGCGCCCAGGTTGGTGGCCAGCTGGCTGAGCTGGCTGTCGAGCGCTGCCCGGTCGGCCCCGGGTGCGTAGCCAACGAGTAGCTGGTGGCTGACCGACGGCGCCTGGTCGACCAATTCAGGCGCGGCGAAGACCACGCCCCATTCATCCGAGGGCACCAGGATCTGCTGCCGGCTCGGTGCCGGCCACAGGTACTCGGCCGATACGCCGATGCCGCTGACCGTGACCTGGTGCCAGCCGCTGGCCAGGGCTACCTTCAGCGTGCTTCCGGGCGCCAGGCCCATTGCGCCGGCGAGGTGTTTCTCGACGACCACCTGGTCGGGCCCGTCCGGCAGCGAGCCGGTATCGACGCGGATGCGGTCCAGTGCCGGCGCTTGACCCAGGGGATAGCCGACCAGCCGGCCGGCGAGCAGATGTCCGCCGATGTCCAGGCCGGTTTCAGCGACGTCGCGCTCAACCACGGTCGCCACGCCATTGACCGCGGCCACGGTTTGGGCCTTGTCGCTGGCAACTCCGGCCATCGTGTAGTCGGCCAGGTTGAGATCGACGAAGACCTGGTTGTACGAGGCCTGCAGGTTGCGCCACGCGTCGAACGAGCCGCCGAACAGGGCAGTGCCGAGCAGGGCCATGAAGACGATTGCCGCGAACTGGCCGCGGTGGCGGCGCATTTCGCGGAACAGCTTGCGGCGCAGCGGGTTCACCAGACCACTTCCGTCGCTGGTCGCGGATTGGCATTGGGCTCGACCGCTGTGACCAGGCCCGAGCCCATGTGCACGACCGTGTCGGCCATCGTGGCGATCGCCTGGTTATGGGTGACCAGCACCACGGTGATGCCGCGCTTGCGGTTCATCTCACGTAGCGTCGCCAGGACCTGCTGGCCGGTGGCCAGGTCGAGCGACCCGGTTGGTTCGTCGCACAACAGCAGCGGTGGCGACTTGACCACGGCCCGCGCGACCGCAACCCGTTGTTGCTCGCCGCCGGATAGCGCGCTCGGGAAGTGATCGGCGCGATCGGCCAGACCGACCGCGGCCAGCGCATTCTCGGCCTCAGACCTGCCCGCGCCGACCAGCTCGGCCACGAGCAGAACGTTCTCCAACGCAGTGAGCGTTGGAATGAGGTTGAAGAACTGAAAGACGAAGCCAATGTGCTCGCGCCGGAAAGTCGTCTGGGCACCACCGTCAAGGCCCTGCAGGTCGACGCCATCGACGATCAGCTGGCCGCTTGACGGCGGTTCGATCGCGCCGACCAGGTTGAGCAGCGTGGTCTTGCCCGACCCACTGGGCCCGAGCAGCACGGCGAACACACCGCTCGGGATCTCGAGGTCCACGCCGCGCAGCGCGTCGACGGCCGCCGCCCCCTCGCCGTAGCGTTTGTGGACATCGGCGAGGGTGATCACCGGTGGGCGCGGCGCGTGCGCGTCCGAGGATCCAGACTCCGGTGGCGGCTGGCGCTTGTCCGAATGATCGCGAAATTTCGATGCCAGACCGGCCATCAGTCCCTCTCCTTCTCCTGGTCAATGGTGAGCATGACGTCGAGCGTCCGCGCCACCCCGCTGATATCGAGCCGTGGGTCGACGAGCCCATGGAAGATCAACCCGTCGATCAGCGCCGCGGTGAGTACCGCGACACCATCCGCCGGCAGGTCGGCGCGCAGCCGGCCCTCTTGCTGGCCGGCGGCAATCGAGCGCGCGATATCGCCGCGAACCTCGGCCAGCCACTGTGCCATCCAGTCACGGATAGCCGGATCGCGCGTCGCCCGCGCGAGGATCTCTGCTGACAGGACAGCCATCGGTGAAGTTGGCGTGAAGGCGCTCATCCACTCCGACAGCTGGCGAATGCCCTCGCCGGGACTCTTGCTGGCCAGCAGGCGCTCGGTCAGCTCGACCACGTCGCGCTCCATGACGCTCATCACCGCCTCGCGCAGCAGCTTCTCGACCGACCCGAAGTGGTAGTGGACGAGTGCCTGGTTGACGCCGGCACGCGCAGCGATGCGGCGCGTGGTGGCGCCCTGCCAGCCGACCTCGATGATCAGCTCGGTCGCTGCCTGGAGGATGCGCTGGCGCGTTCCGGACTGGGCATCGCTGGCCACAGGCTCGAGTTGGTCGCTTGCCTTAGTCACTTGCCCAACTCTAGCACCTGGGCCACTCAGCCTGCATGGCCGGATCGTGGTGTACTCCGGTGATGGCGACCCCGTCGACGAACAAGTGGGTCGTCCTCGCCCTGTCGGCGACGGCGGCATTCATGACCACGCTCGACTCCTCGATCGTCAACATCGGCCTGCCATCGATCGCCCATGACTTCGGCACACCGCTGGCCGGTGAAGTCGAGTGGATCGTGATCGGCTACCTGGTGGTCATCGCCGCGGCGCTGCTCTCTTTTGGCCGGCTGGCCGACATGGTCGGTCGGCGTCCGGTCTTTCTGATCGGGCTGGTGGTGTTCACGGCCGGCTCGGCTGTCTGTGGCGCGGCGCCTTCGCTGCCAGTCCTGGTCGTAGCGCGCTGCTTCCAGGGCCTTGGCGGGGCGGCGATCTTCGCTACCAACGTGGCCATGGTCACGGCCGCTTTCGGGCCGCGCGAGCGCGGCCGCGCGCTGGGCATCAACCTCATCCTGGTGGCCCTGGGCATCAGCGCCGGACCGACGGTCGGAGGCATCCTGATCCAGGCCTTTACGTGGCGGGCCATCTTCTACGTCAACCTGCCCATCGGCCTCGTGGTCTTCTCACTTTCCTGGTGGCTGCTCGCTGAGCAGCACGCCGGGCGGCGGCCGCGCTTCGACGTCGCCGGAGCGGCACTGCTGGCGCTCGCGCTCGGCGCGCTGACGCTCGGCCTGTCCTTCGGCGAGCAGTGGGGCTGGACATCGCCGTTGCTGATCGGGACCCTCGTCACGGCCGCCGTCTCACTCGTCGCGGCGATCGTCGTTGAGCGCCGCCACGAATCGCCCATCGTCGACCTGGCGCTGCTGCGCAACCGCGTCTTCGTGCTCGCCAACCTGAGTTTCATGCTGGCCATGCTGGCGCTCTTCGCGGTGAGCTTTCTGATGCCCTTCTACTGGGAAGAGCTGCGCGGCCTGGACGTGCTCACGACGGGCCTGCTGCTGACGCCCTATTCGATCACTCTGGGCGTTGTCGCGCCCTTTGCCGGGTCACTCGCCGACCGCAGCGGATCGCGCTGGCTGGCGCCCAGCGGGTTGGCCCTGGCGTGTATCGGGCTGCTGCTGCTATCCGGCGTGGGCACCACGACGCCGTACTTCTACGTGATCGGCGCGCTGGTCGTGGCCGGCCTGGGTCAGGGGCTGTTCGCCTCTCCCAACTCGCGCACCATCATGGGTGCGGCGCCCGCCGATCGAGTCGGCGTCGCGTCGGGGATCCTGGCCACGTCGCGGGTGGTCGGCCAGAGTCTCAGCGTGGCGGTGGCCGGCGCGGTGTTCGCCAGCCTTGGCGCGGCGGCGGCGGGCGCCGCACTCGCGGCAGCCGGCGCCGGGGATCCGGGTCGGCTTGCCCAACTCCAGCAGACATTCCTGGGCGGCCTGCACGCGGCGCTGCTGGTCTGCGCCGGGCTGGCGGCCTTCGGCGTCGTCACCGCTTTCGCCCGCGGCGCCGAATAGCGTAGAAGGACCTGCGGCAGGGCCTTTGCGCTCGTCTATTTGGGTCCAATGGCACATCCGCCATGACGCGTGGCGGTGGCGTACTTGTGGCGGCAGATGGTGGACAACGACCCGACCTCCTCGCCGAACTTGCCGGAGCCGGCCGTGGGCGGCTTGCTGCGCGCTCTGCTCGACCGCGGCATCTCGCGCCGATCTTTCCTGAAGTTCTCCGCGGCGATGACCGGCACCCTGGCTTTGCCGCGCTCTTACACCACGCGCATTGCGAACGCGCTGGCCAGTGCGCCGCGCGTGCCGGTTATCTGGTTGGAAGGGCAGGACTGCGCGGGCAACACCGAGGCGTTCCTGCGCGCCTCGCACCCCACCGTGGCCCAGATCGTGCTCGACACGCTGTCGATCAACTATCACGAGACGCTCATGGCACCCGCGGGTAGTGCGGCTGAGAAGTCACTCGCCGACACGATTGCTGCATATCCGAACGGCTATGTCGCGGTCGTCGAGGGGTCGATCCCGGTTGGGGAGGGTGGCGCCTACTGCACCATCGCCGGCAAGGCATTCATGGACACGGTGCACGAGGTGTGCAGCGGGGCGCTGGCCACTATCGCCGTCGGAACGTGTGCCTTCGATGGCGGCATACCGGGCGCCGCCGGCGGCCCGACCGGGGCCATCGGCGTGAGCGCGGCGGTGCCGCGGGCCAAGGTCATCAACCTGCCCGGCTGCCCGCTCAATGTCCAGAACCTGACCGCGACCATCGTTCACTTCCTGACCTTCAACGAGTGGCCGGCGGTTGACTCACACGACCGGCCACTGTTCGCGTACGGGCAGCTGATCCACGATCAGTGCGAGCGGCGTGCGCATTTCGAGCAGGGCGAATACGTACAGGCGTGGGGCGACGACGGCCACCGCAAGGGCTGGTGCCTGTACAAGATGGGCTGCAAAGGTCCCGAGACGTACGCCAACTGCCCGACGGTCCGCTTCAACGATCGCACCAGCTGGCCGGTCAAGGTCGGCCACGGCTGCGTTGGATGCACGATGCCAGGGTTCTGGGACGCGATGACGCCGTTCTACCGGCGCCTGCCCACCCCACCGCCGTTCGCCAGTGAGGTGACCGCGGATCAGGTCGGCCTGGGCCTGGTGGGCGTGGTGGCCGGCCTGACGGTCGTGCACGGCGTTGGGAGCTACGTCCGCCAACGGCGTGCAGGCGGCCACGGGGCAAACGGCGAGGGGGAGGTGGCGCCCGTCCCGGTCGCAGCCACGGCGGAGTCGGCAGCGGCCGCCGCGCCGGTCCTGCCCGGGGCACCGGTCGAGGGCGCCGCGGAACCCACTGAAGCCGGCCCGGAGGACAAGGAGTGACGCACGTCGTCGTCGACCCGATCACGCGCATCGAGGGTCACCTGCGCATCGAAGTTGAGGTGAACAACGGCGTCGTGACCGATGCCTGGAGCAGCGGCACGATGTTCCGCGGCCTGGAGCTCATCCTGCGTGGCCGCGATCCGCGCGACGCCTGGGTCTTCGCCCAGCGAGCATGCGGCGTGTGCACCACGGTCCACGCGCTGGCCTCGGTGCGCGCGGTCGAGAACGCGCTGCAGCTGCGAATACCGACCAACGCACGACTCGTACGCAACCTCATCGCGGCGATCCAGTACGTGCAGGACCACGTCATCCACTTCTACCACCTCCACGCGCTCGACTGGGTCGACGTCGTCTCGGCGCTGTCGGCCGATCCTGCCGCGACCGCCCAGCTGGCTGGTTCGCTGAGCGACTGGCCGACGAACTCGGCGGGCAACTTCAAGACGGTCCAGGCGAAGCTGCAGACCTTCGTCGATTCGGGTCAGCTGGGGCCATTCGCCAACGGCTACTGGGGCCACCCCGCCTACAAGCTGCCGCCCGAGGCCAACCTGATGGCCGTCGCGCACTATCTCGAGGCGCTCGATTGGCAGCGCAACGTGATCAAGATCCAGGCCATCCTGGGCGGCAAGAACCCGCACCCGCAGTCATATGTGGTCGGTGGCATGGCGATGGGCATCGACCTCGAATCGCCGACCGCGCTGACCGATCGGCGCACCTCGGAGATCGCCGAGCTTGCCCAGACTGCCCAGTCGTTCGTGGACAACGTCTATATCCCTGACGTGCTGGCCGTGGCGGGCTTCTACAAGGATTGGGCAGGCATCGGCGCGGGCATCGGCAACTATCTGGCCTACGGTGACTTCCCCGAGGACGACTCGGGCACGCCCGAGGCGTTCTACCTGCCCCGCGGCCGGATCATGGGGCGCGACCTGTCCGCCGTGCAGGCGGTCGACCAGACCGGCGTCGGCGAGACCGTCAGTCACTCCTGGTACACGTACAACGGGGACGACAGTGAGCTGAAGCATCCGTTCCAGGGCGTGACCGATCCCACGTACACCGGGCCCACACCGCCCTTCGACACGGTGACCGGCGGCGACAAGTACAGCTGGCTGAAGGCGCCGCGCTACGAGAACCAGCCCATGGAAGTTGGGCCGCTCGCGCGCATGCTGGTCGCGTACGCGAGCAACCACCCCGATGTGAAGCCCGCCGTCGACGGGGTCCTGTCCGCACTCGGGGTTGGGCCCGAAGCGCTCTTCAGCACACTGGGCCGCGTTGCCGCCCGGGCCGTCGAAACGAAGTTGCTCGCGGCGCGGCTTTCCACGTGGTTGGACGACCTCAACAACAACCTGGGCACCGGTGATTACGCCATCGCCGACGTTTCCAAGTGGGACCCCTCGTCGTGGCCGGCGAGCGCGCAGGGCTTCGGCATGGAAGAGGCGCCGCGCGGCGCGCTCGCGCACTGGGTGGTCATCCAGGACCAGAAGATCGCCAACTACCAGTTGGTCGTGCCCAGCACCTGGAACGGTTCGCCGCGCGACGGCCAGGGCCGCCGCGGGGCATGGGAAGAGGCGCTCATCGGGACGCCGGTTGCCGATCCGACCCAACCGGTCGAGATCCTGCGCACCATCCACTCGTTCGACCCATGCATGGCGTGCGCCGTCCACGTATATGAGCCCGGCAGTGAGGGCGGCGTTCTGATCCGAGTCGTGTGATGGCTACCCGAGCCGGCGAGATCGCGCCCGCGCCGTCCGTCCGGGCCGCCCCGGCGGTACCAGCCGAGTCCGAGGAAGAGAGGCGGTTCCTCGAAGGCGTCGTGCCCGCCGCTTCGCAGCGTGTGCGCGTATACGTCTGGGAAATCCCGGTGCGCGTGACGCACTGGACGATCTTCTTCTCGGTCCTGGTGCTGACCGTGACGGGAAGCTACATAGCGGACCCCTTCCTCATCCCGCCGGGTGGCTCGGTGATGATGACCGCGCGCTTCGTGCACATGCTTGCCGCCTTCACCTTCCTGGCGGCCGGACTGCTGCGCGCCTATTGGCTGTTCGCCGGCAACCGCTTCGCACGCTGGACCGCGTTCATCCCAACGAGCCGCAAGCAGCTGCGCGAGCTGGTCAGCCAGACCGGCTGGTACCTGTTCCTGCGGCCCAACGCGCCCAAGGTCCTGGGCCACAACCAGCTCGCCGCGGGCACCTATCTGGTCGTCTTCTTCCTGTTCGGCATCCAGACGATCACCGGCTTTGCCCTGGTGGGAATCCACGGTATCGAGCCCTGGGCGACGCTCTTTGGCTGGGTGCCGAGCGTGCTCTTCGGTGTACAGGGCGTACGGCTCATCCATCACCTGCTCATGTGGGCGATCGTGGCGTTCATGATCCATCACGTCTATTCGGCCCTGCTGGTGGACCACTTCGAACGCAACGGCCTCATGTCGAGCATCTTCTCCGGCTTCAAGTTCGTGACGCGGCGCGAGGTCATCGAGGCGCGCGACGGCGGCATAGCCGTCGAAGAGAACATCAAGTAGCAATGGCCGGCGAGATACTCGTGCTGGGCGTGGGCAACGTGCTGATGGCCGACGATGGCATCGGCGTGCACGTCATCCGGCGCCTGGCCGCAGAGCACGTGCCCGACGGGGTGCGCATGGTCGACGGCGGCACGCTCGGTCTCGACCTGCTGCCCATGGTCGCCGATGCGCGGGCGCTGATCGTCGTCGACGCGGTTGACATGCAGGAAGCACCCGGCACCGTGCGGGTGCTCCGCGGAGCCGAGTTGCACAGCGCCTTGGGCGGTCACATCTCCCCGCACCAGGTCGGCCTGGGTGACCTGCTGGCCGTCGGCCGGCTGACCGGCGATCTGCCCGATCAGCTTGCCCTAGTGGGCATTCAGCCTGGCGTCGTGGAGGTCGGTCTCGAGCTGACCGCGGCATGCGCCGGCGCAATACCACACGCGGTGGCCGCGGTCCGGACGGAGCTGGACCGGCTGACCGCGGCGATGACGGTGGCCTGAGATATGCACGAGGCAGCGCTTGCCTCCGCGCTGGCGGGGGAGATCAGCGCTCGCGGCCTGAACGGCAGGGCCGTGCGCGTGCTCGTGTCCGGTGGCCACAGCGATGCCGCCGCGTTCGATGACGCGCTGCGCATGCACATGGCGGCGATCGACCCGGCCCTCGAC
>CAZSWK010000053.1:0-17906 GCA_964610835.1 uncultured Anaerolineaceae bacterium
GATCTCAAACCCGAGATCGGCCTGATCGGCGCCGACAGCATTCACATCCGCGACGAGATCGAACTGGAGCTGCCCCCCGCTGAATGGCGCGACTTCGTGGAGCGCTACGGGTGGCCGGCGACCTGATCGTCCGCGGCGGCACAATCGTCACGCCTGCTGGACGCGTGGCGGCTGACGTGTTGGTGGCGGCCGGACGTATCGCGGAGGTGGGGGAGGTGGCACGGTCGGCGGACGCCCGCGAAATCGACGCCAGCGGCATGCTGGTGTTGCCCGGCGTCGTCGACGTTCACACGCACACGCGTGTCGCGACGGACGCCCGGCCGGACCGCTTCTTCCAGGACTCGGTCGCGGCCGCGTTCGGTGGCACGACCACATTCCTGGCGTTCAACAACCCGGGGACAGGCGCGCAGCAGACCGGGCACCTACCCACTGACATCGCCGCCTGGCGTAGCCAGACCGACTCCGACTCGGCCGTCGACTATGGCGTGAGCCTGGTGCTGCAGCCGACGCATGGCGACCTCGCGCGCGAGATGCCAGCTGCGATCGACGTGGGTGTTCCGACCTTCAAGGCGTTCATGGTCTACGACTTCGCATTGCCCGACAGCCAGCTTGGGCTGGCGCTGGAAGCGACAGCCCAGCATGCCGGCTTGCTCAACGTGCATTGCGAAGACCGTACGGCACTCGAAACGAACACTGCGCGGCTCTTGGCAGAAGGCAGGACGGCGCCCCGCTTCCACGCCGAGTCACGGCCGCCCTGGGTCGAAGCCTCCGGGACGCGCACGGCGCTCGAGATGGCGCGCGAAGCGGGCGCTCCGCTGTACATCGTCCACCTGTCGTGCGCGGCCGCGCTAGACGAGCTGCGCGCGGCGCGCGCGGCTGGCCAGGCGGCCTTCGCGGAAACGTGCCCGCAGTACCTGGTGCTCGACGAATCGCGGTACGCGCTGCCGGACCAGGAGGCCGTGCGCTACCTCATCTCGCCGCCGTTGCGCTCGGCGGACGACCGCGAGGCCCTGTGGGCGGGTGTCGCCGATGGCTCGCTCTCCAACGTGGCCACCGACCATGTACCAGATCGCCTGGCGGTCGACAAGGCCGACTGGCGCCAGCCCTTCGACCGCATCAGCAACGGCGGACCGGGCATTGAAACGCTCCTCAGCGTGGTCTACAGCGCGGGCGTCGCGCGCGGCCGCATCAGCCTCGAGCACATGGTCGAGCTGCTCGCGACGGCGCCGGCGCGCCTTTTCGGGCTCAATACGAAAGGCTCGATCGAGGCGGGCAAGGATGCCGACCTGGTGATCTTCGATCCCACCGAGCGCCGGACGCTCCACACGGCCGACCTGCACCACTCCAGCGACTACACGCCATTCGAGGACATGGAGCTGGCCGGGCGCGTGCACTCGGTGCTGGTGCGTGGCGAGTTCGTCGTCCGCGACGGTCACTTCGTCGGCCGCCGCGGCTACGGCCAGTTCCAGGAACGCGAACTTCTCTGGCGCTGAACCAGGCTCGGGTCAGTACACCTCGGGCACGAAGTTCTGGTCACTGAGCGGCGGCCGGACGTATCCGCTATCGGGTTCGCGCGGCGGCAGGCTGATCGGCTCGGGCGTGAGGTCGGTGTACGGGAACATGCTCAACAGGTGCCGAATCACGTTCAGCCGGGCGCGCTTCTTGTTGTCGGCGTTGACCACGTACCAGGGCGCCTGCTTGATGTCGGTGTGGGCGAACATCTCGTCCTTGGCCTTCGAGTACTCGACCCACCGGGCTCGTGACTCGAGGTCCATCGGGCTTAGCTTCCAGCGCTTCGTCGGATCATCAATGCGGCTCTGGAAGCGGCGCTCCTGCTCGGCATCGCTGACGCTGAACCAGTACTTGATCAGCGTGATGCCCGAGCGCACGAGCATCCGCTCGAACTCCGGGCAGGAGCGCAGGAATTCCTGGTACTCCGCGTCGGTGCAGAAGCCCATTACCCGCTCCACGCCGGCTCGGTTGTACCAGGACCGGTCGAACAGGACCATCTCGCCCGCCGCCGGCAGGTGCGCAACGTAGCGCTGGAAATACCACTGGGATTTCTCGCGCTCGGTGGGTGTGCCCAGCGCCACCACTCGTGCGTAGCGCGGGTTGAGCCGAAGCATGATCGTCTTGATCGCGCCGCCCTTACCAGCCGCGTCGCGTCCCTCGAAGATGATGACCATCTTGCGGGCCTCGTGCCTGATCCACTCCTGCAGCTTCACCAGCTCGACGTGGAGCGGTTCGAGCTCACGCAGATACGCCTTGTTGGAGATCGTCCGAACAGGAGAGCCGGGCTCGTCGACGGGCGGATCGGGGAAGGCACCTTCGATATCGTTGATCGCACCGGACGCCCGAGTTGCGCGCTTCCTCTTGCCCACGCGTGCAGGCTGGTCCCTCGCCCGCGGAGCGTCAAGGGCCGTTCGGGGAACCCCGCCATGATGGCCTGCGCGCGGCGCTGCCGGCGGCGAGGATCAGGTGATCGGTTGCTCGATCAATGTGCGGATCTCGGCTTGTGGCACGTCGGGCCCGCTCAGGTAGATCTCGCGCGGCGGCCCGGCGATGGTCAGGCCCTGCTCCCTGACGTAGCGCTGGATCTCCTCGTAGGCCTGCCCGAGATCTTCATACGAGCCCACGTGAAGGAGCGCGACGACCCGTTCGGCGGGCATCTCCATGAAGCCGAAGTCGGCGGACTCGGCAATGCGCGCCGAGACTGGCGCACAAATGTCCACTTCCCAGCGGACTCCGGGCTGCGACCCGTCGAGGTAGATCACGAACGGCTCGCCGGCCGGTGCGACGTGCGCATCGCCGATGCGCTCGTACAGCTCGCCGAACCCTCGGTCCATCGTGGCCGGCAGGTCCTCCTGGGCCGCGACGCGGTGCTGGTAGAGGACCAGCCTTGAGGGGGATTCGCCGATCGTCGGCTGGCCAAGGGCGATGGTCTGTGCGGTCATCTGCCGTACCTCCATCCGATGAGTGGGAGGAACGGCCGGATCTTCGCCCGCCACGGCCGGGCTGACCAGTGCCATAGGTCGTAGTCGACACGCCCGGCGGCGGTTGTCCTCACCCGGCGCCACTGCCGGGACTGCCCGTCCCACCGGGGAGATGTCGAAATCGGTGGTACTCAATCGTTAGAGGGACGTCAACATTCACCAAGCCAGGGAGGAGAGCCCGATGAAGTACGTGATCATGTTCACCAGCCGGCCGGATCTCGACGAGGCGGTGCCGCGCGAGCGGCAGGAGGCCGTCTACCAGGAGATCTTCGGTTGGTTCGACCGCAACGGGGACAAGTTTGCCAACGGCGGAGCGGAGCTGCAGCCGGTCTCCACCGCGACCACGGTGAAGGCGGCCGATAGTCCGGGCGGCAAGCCAGTCGTGGTCGATGGCCCGTTCTCCGAGGCCAAGGAGCAGATTGGCGGGTTCTCGATCATCGACGTGCCCGACCTTGACGCTGCCATCGCGCTCGTGCGCACGTGGCCATCGCTCGCCTTCCCGGGGGTGGCCGTGGAGATCCGGCCCATCGTCGAACACGGGGAGTGACTGACGGCCACCTGCCGGACGAGGCTCTCGCCCGGCTCGTTCGGGCCGAAGCGGGCAAGATCGCCGCGTTGCTGACGCGACGCATCGGCGACTTTGATATCGCGGAGGAGGCTGTCCAGGACGCGATCGTCGCGGCGCTGCGCACGTGGCGCCGCGACGGCGTGCCCGCCAACCCCGGTGGCTGGCTGGCGCTCGCCGCGCGCCGACGCGCGATAGACCGCCTGCGCAGGCGGACGCGTGGCGAGACCCTGGTGCGAATGCTCGCCGATGAACCCTCGGCCGGCGAGCCCGACGATCGCCTGGCCATGCTCTTTGCCTGCTGCCACCCGGCGCTTGCTCCCGAGACTCGCCTGGCATTGACCCTGCGCGCGGTGTTGGGCCTGACGACAGGCCAGATCGCGCGTGCTTTCCTGGTGCCGGAGGCGACGCTGGCGCAGCGCATCGTGCGCGGCAAGCGCAAGATCGTCAGCGCCGGGATATCGCTTACCGTGCCCGACGGTGCGGACATGCCGTCGCGGCTCGACGACGTGCTTACCGTCACGTACCTCGCCTACAACGCTGGCTACCTCGCCGCCCACGCCAGCCCCGCGGCGGAGCTTGCCGAGGACGCCGTCTGGCTGGCCGACTTGATCTGCGCGCAGCTACCACGCGAGCCGGAGGCCCTGGGCTTGCTCGCTCTGCTTCTGCTGCTTCAGTCGCGCGCCGGGACGCGCCTCGATGCTGAGGGTGCGCTGGTACCGCTCAACGAGCAGGATCGCTCGTCATGGGACGGTGCCATGATCGCCCGCGCCCAGCGCATCCTGGCCAGAGCAGCGGCACATCACCGTCCCGGGCGCTATCAACTCCAGGCGGCGCTGGCCGCGTGTCACGCCGATGCTCCCAGCGCACGCGCAACGGACTGGCTCCAGATCCTCACGCTGTACGACCTGCTGCTTCGCTACGACGGCTCACCCATTGTTCGTCTGAACCGGGCTGTCGCGCTGGCGGAGGTCGAGGGCCCCGAGCTCGCGCTGCATGAGGTGGAGGCGCTCGCGCTGGAGCTGGATGGCTACTACCTGTTGCACGCTACCCGCGGCGAGTTGCTCTCCAGGCTGGACCGAGTGAACGAGGCGCACGATGCCAACCTGCGCGCGTACGAGCTTGCCACGCACGAATCGGAGACGCTCCTGCTCGAGCGGCGACTGGGCAGCCGCGGCGGCCGTCGCTAGCCGAGCCGTTCGTAGGCCGGCAGCGTCAGGAACTCGATGAATGCCCCGGACAGGGCGACCTGCTCGAACAGAGCGGCGGCCTCCGGGTGTTGCGCGCGCCACGGCTCAAGTTCGGCCAGCACGCGGTCGCGCGTAAACCTCCCGGCATGTACCCACTGCCAGACTTGCGAGCGCGAGATCTCGGCCGTCGCAGTGTCCTCCATCAGGTTGTCGATCGCGGCCGCACCGGTGCCGTTCAGCCACGACGCGATGTAGCGCACGCCGACCGACACATTGGTCGCCAGCCCGGCTTCGGTCACCTGCCCGCCCGGCACGTCAAAGTCCAGCAGCTGGTCCCCTGTCACGTGCACGTCGTTGCGCTGCCGGTATTTCTGGTTCGGCCTGTCACCCAGCGCTGCATCGAAGACGGTCATGACCGTCGGCACCAGGTCCGGGTGGGCAACCCAGGTCCCGTCCGAGCCGTCGCCCGCTTCGCGCTCTTTGTCCTCGGTCACCTGGGCCAGCGCATTGGTGGTCACCTCCGGCTCGCGCCGGTTGGGAATGAACGCGCTCATGCCGCCGATCGCATGCGCGCCGCGCCGGTGGCACGTCTTGATCAGCAGCTGCGCATAGGCGCGCATGAACGGGACCGCCATGGTGACCTGCCTGCGGTCCGGCAGCACGGTGCCGTCGGGCCCTGCGGCGAACGCCTTGATGATCGAGAAGATGTAGTCCCAGCGCCCCGCGTTGAGGCCGGCGCCATGATCGCGCAACTCGTACAGGATCTCGTCCATCTCGAACGCTGCCCAGACGGTCTCGATCAACACCGTGGCTCGCACCGAGCCGCGGGGAATGCCCAGCCGATCCTGGGCCCACACGAAGACGTCGTTCCACAGCCGAGCCTCACGGTGACTCTGAAGTTTGGGCAGGTAGAAGTACGGCCCCGAGCCGCGCTCGAGCGCCGCCCGAGCGTTGTGGAAGAAGTACAGTCCGAAGTCGAACAACGAGCCGGACATCGGTTGGCCGTCCACCTCGAAGTGGCGCTCGACCAGGTGCCAGCCGCGCGGCCGCACGAGCAGGGTCGCTACTACATCGTTGAGCCGGTACTGCTTGCCCTCGGGCGAGTCGAAGGCGAGCGCGTGGCGCACCGCGTCGATCAGCGCGTTCTGACCGGCGACGACGTTGGCCCAGCTGGGCGAGAAGGCGTCCTCGAAGTCGGCCATGAACACCTTGGCGCCGCTGTTCAGCGCGTTGATGATCATCTTGGGCTCGGCCGGCCCGGTGATCTCGACGCGCCGATCGTTCAGGTCGGCGGGCGCCGGCGCGACGCTCCACTCCGACTCGCGCACCGTCCTGGTTTCGGGCAGGAATTCGAGGCCTTCGCCTGCCGCGGTGCGCAGGGCTCGCTCGCGTCGCGCGACGAGGATCTCCTGCCGCCGTGGCTCGAACTCGTGTGCCAGGCCGGCCAGGAAGTCGATCGCGGCCGGTGTCAGGACGCGTTCGATCCCGGGCAGTCTCGCGCCCGTGACCTGAGCGTCAGCCATGCCCACTCCGGGTGCTCAGCCTGGGCAGCCTGAGCGGGTCGACCCGGCGACCGGCGGCGTGTTCGGCGATCAGGACCGTCAGCCGTCGCTGACGCGTGCCGTCGCGCTTGGCGCTCACGACCCACCAGGTCATCTGGCGCCGGTAGCCTGGCGGCTGGCGGTTCCAGGACGCCCATGCCTCAGAGTCGGCGCGAAACAGCGCCTCCATTTCGGGCGGGAAGCCCCTGTCCAGCATGTCGTTGATGTACATGCCGGTCCGGTCCGGACGCCGCGCTTCGAAAGCCTGCAGGCCGGCCTCCTGCATCCGCCCGGTCTCGACCATTTGGGCAACACGCTTGATGTTCGCCGTGCTCCAGAGGCTGTCCGCGCGGCGCGGCGTGAAGCGCAGCGCGTACGTTCGCTCATCCAGGCCGCTCAGCTGGCCGTCGATCCAGCCGAAGCAGAGCGCCTCGTCGACGGCCTCGGCGTAGGCAATGCCGTGTCCGCCCGAGCCCTTCTTGTGGAAGCCGATCCACAGCTGGCGCTCCGATCCGTGGTTGGCGCTCAGCCACGCACGCAGGGCCGCCGCGCTCTCGAAGAAGACGACCCTGTCCGGCTTCACCAGCCGCCGGCCTCGCGCAGCAGCCGGTGGAGCACGCGTGCGGCGACTGCGCGGCGGTACTCGGCGGTCGACCGTACGTCGTCGATCGGCTGAATCTCATCGGCCAGCACGCTGGCCGCGTGGTCGGCCGTGGTGGCACGTGGAGCCGCGCCCTCGAGTACCTGCTCGGTCTGGCGGGCGCGGATGGTGGTGGGTGCCACCGAGCCAAGGGCCACGCGTACGTCGCGCCACACGCCACCATCCTCGCGCCAGGCCAGCGCGACGAGGACCTTCGAGATGGCCTGTGCGCGACGGGTGCCGACCTTGCGGAAACGCACCTGGCGGCCGGCCGGGAGCGGAATCCGGATGCTGGTCAGCAGCTCGTCCGGCCGGCGCGCGGTCTGGCGGTAGGCGGGCCAGAAGTCGGCCGCGTTGATGGCCCGTTCACCGTGCGTGCTGGTCAGGACGAATCTCGCGTCGGCAGCCAGCAGGATCGGCAGCGTGTCACCGGCCGGGGAGGCATTGATGGCGTTGCCGCCGATGGTGCCGCGGTTCTGGATCTGTGCCGCGCCGATCGTGGCGGATACGTCGGCGAGGGCCGGCAGCAGCCGGCGGACGAGCTCGGAGCGTCGGATCTCCGTGTACGTCGTCAGCGCGCCGAGCACGAGCTCTCCGGCGTTTTCGCTGATGCCGCGCAGCTCGTCGAGCTGCCACAGGTTGAGCACGCGTTCGGGCAGCGGACCGACCTCGCCCATGATCTGGACCATCAGGTCGGTGCCGCCGGCGATCGGCCGCCAGCCGGCATCGCCATCTGCGAGCAGCTCGAGCGCCGTGGACAGGTCTACTGGGGTCTCGACGGGTGGTTCTATGGGCATTACCGGAGGGTATGCCGCGAGGCCGATGAGTCAAGCGCTACGGGCGCAGAGCGACTCGCTAGGACTGACCTGCGCCTGCGGCACGCGCGACTGCCTCGATGATCTTGGTGTAGCCCGTGCAGCGACACAGGTTGCCGGCGATCGCCTCGCGAATCTCCTCGTCGACCGGCGCTCCTCCGCTGTCGAGGTGGGCCTGCGCGGCCATGAGCATGCCGGGGGTACAGATTCCGCACTGCGCCCCGCCATATTCGAGGAAGCTCTGCTGGAGCGCTGACAGGGCACCTGCCGGAGCGAGGCCCTCGACCGTGCGCACGTCACTCCCCGTCACCTGGCAAACAGGCACGAGGCACGCGTCGACCAGCGCTCCGTCGATCAATACCGAACAAGCACCGCACTCACCCTCGCCGCAGCCTTCCTTGGTGCCGGTCATGCCCAGGTCCTCGCGCAACACGTCGAGGAGTCGACGCATGCCCGGCGCGTCCACGGACACTGGTTCGCCATTGACCTTGAACTCGTGGCTCACTCGGACGGCTCCGCGCTGACTGCGCTGATGCCCGGCGCTGCCGGCGGCGTCATGTCGTGCAGCGCCGCGAGGATACGTTCCGGCGTCGCGGGGAGGTCGTGGATCCACACGCCCGTGGCGTCGTGAATGGCGGCCACGACGGCCGCGGCAGGTACGTCCATGGGCAGCTCACCCACCCCTTTGGCGCCGTGGGGAGCGCCGGAGAACGGCGATTCGACCAGGATCGCTTCGATTCGTGGCGCATCGAGCGCGGTTGGGATCAGGTAGGTTGCCAGGCGGTCGTTGAGATAGCGTCCGTCGAGCAGCTTGATCTCCTCGATCGTCGCGTAGCCAACGCCCTGCAGCGTGCCGCCCTCGACCTGCCCTTCGGCGAGTACCGGATGGATGGCGTGGCCGACGTCGTCGGCCGAGACCACGTTCCGCATCGTGACCTCGCCAGTGTCCAGATCGACATCGACCTCCGCCACCGCGCACGCCCAGCCGTATGCCGGATAGGCGTCGCCGCGGTAAGTCTCGTCATCGAACGTGACCCCCGGATATGGTTCGAATTGCTGATCCACGCGCAGTGGCCCGTGCTCGCGCGCGTAGTCGGCCGCCGAGTCCGCGAATGGCCGCCCGGTCGCCGCCTCGACCTGCTCGCGCAGCCGGCGCGCGGCCTTGATCACGAGGCCACCCACCACCATCGCGGTCCGCGAGGCGACAGTCGGCCCTGAATTGGGCACGATCGAGGTGTCCTGGGGGGCCAGCTCCACCCGCTCCGGTGCGATCCCCAGGGCCTCGCCCGCCAGCTGCGGAAAGATCGTCTTGGTGCCCTGGCCCATCTCGGTCGACGCGGTCAGGACGCGCACCCGCCCGTCACCCTGCAGCTCGACGCCGACGACGCTGGCCAGCTCGACCTCGCCGCTGCCGGTGAAGCCGGCACCGTGCCAGGCGAGGGCGAGGCCGATGCCGCGCGCGCTCCGCTGTGCGCCCGATGAGAAGACCGCCGAGCCTCCGCCGGTCGAGCGTTCACCATGCCGCTGCGCGGTCTGAGCCCGGATGCGCTCGAATTCGGCTGCTTCGGCAGCCCGGGCCAGGACTTCCTCGCCGGCCACACTCTCACGCAGGATCTGGCCGGTGGGCGTCTCGTCGCCGACGCGATACACCCAGCGCTGCCTGAGCTCGAGCGGTGAGACGCCAAGCTGCTCGGCGATACGGTTGACCTGCATTTCGGCGGCAAACTCGGTCTGCGGAGCGCCAAAGCCGCGGAAGGCGCCGTTGGGTGGCGTGTTGGTGGCCACTGCGCGCCCGACGATGCGGACGTTGGGGCAGCTGTATGCACCTGCCGCGTGGAGGGTGCCGCGTGACAGGACGACCGGGGTCAGCGTGCAGTACGCGCCGCCGTCCATGACCACCTCGATGTCCTGCGCGAGCAGGCGTCCGTCGCGGGTTACCCCGGTACGGTGACGGACGATTGCCGGGTGCCGTTTGGTCGTGGCGCCGAGATCTTCGTGGCGGTCGTAGATCATGCGTACCGGACGGCCCAGACGTTGTGCCAGGAGGGCCGCGTGGAGCGCGATCATCGACGGGTACTCCTCCTTGCCGCCGAAGCCGCCACCCGTCTCGGTCTGGATGACCACGGCCTGCTCACCGGTCAGGTTCAGCGCGCGCTGCATCGCCACGTGGATGTAGTACGGGCACTGCATGGAGCCGTGGATGGTGATGCCGCCGTCGGGCCGAGGCACCGCGATCATGGCCTGGTTCTCGATGTACAGCTGCTCCTGATGGCCGACCCGGTAGGTCCCTTCGATGACCAGGTCGGCCTCTGCCAGCCCGCGCTCGACATCTCCCTTGGCCACGTTGAAGTGGGCAAACTCCTGTGTCGACTGGAGCGGGTCGAAGATCGCCGGCAGAGGTCGCGTGCGCAGCTGAAGGTGATCACGAGCCGCGCGTAGGGTGGCGCGGTCGGGCGCTGCCAGCAACGCAACGGGCTCCGCCTGGTGGCGAATTTCGTGCTCGACCAACGCCGGCTGGTCATCGGCGATCAGGCTCACGACGTTCTGGCCGGGGATGTCCCGCGCCGTGAGGACCACCACCTGCGACCAGTCGAACCCGGGATCGAGCTCAATCCCCAGCAGCTCGGCATGCGCGTCGCTTGCGCGCACGGTGTGCCCGTACCAGGCACCCGGGAACACCAGATCGTCGGCGTACAGGGCCGCCCCGGTGAGCTTCTCGGGCCCCTCGCGGCGCATGGGCCACGAGCCGGCCCGGCCAAATTCAGCGCCCGAGCGGTCGGGCGCGTACAGTGGCGCAGGTGCCGCCTTCGGCCGCGTGGGCGGGGGCTTGATGGTCACCGTCACGCTGGCGATGGTAACTGCGCCGTCGAGCCTGAAATGGGCGCTCGCGGGTGATACCTTGCGCCCTCGTTACCGGTCGCGACTGAGAGGAGCACTGTAGATGGATTGGGTCATCGGCCTGTTGTTGTTGCTGCACGTTGGCGGCGCCATCGTCGCCTTTGGGCCCACGTTCACGTTCCCGATCATCGGGTCGATGAGCGGCGCCGAGCCGATGCACTCCAATTTCGCGCTCAGGCTGAACGAGCGCATCGAGCTGCGACTCGTCCTCCCGCTCGCACTCTTTCAGGCAGTTACCGGTGTCGCGCTGATCTGGGTAGTCCCGATCGATGTCTTCCAGAACTGGTGGCTGCTGCTGGCCATCGTGCTGTACGTGCTCGCCCTGGCAATCGTCTTCATGAACCAGGTACCGGTCACACGCAGGTTGGTCGAGGCGACCAGCACGCCGCCCCCGCCCCCGGCTGCGGGCGAGGCACGCCCGGCCGGGCCCCCACCGCACATTGCCGCCATGGTCAAGCGGGTCCAGCAGGGCGGCATCGCCACCAGCGTCCTGTTGGTGACGATCATCGTCCTGATGGTGCTCGGTACCAACCACCTGCTGTTCTAGGTCCCCAGCGGCTTCAGCGGCGGACCACCCGACCCGGCAGCGCGCCCGTGTGTGCGCCCGCGTCGACCACCAGGTGGCCGTTGACCAGCACGTAATCGATCCCGTCGGGATAGCGCCGTGGCTCGTGGTAGGTCGCGTTCGACCTGACGGTGTCCGGGTCGAAGACGACGACATCGGCCAGGTAGCCATCCGCCAGCAGACCTCGATCGCGCAGCCCAAGCCGGGCTGCCGCTGCCGATGTCATCTTGCGCACGGCTTCCTCCAGGCCAAGCAGGGCACGCTCGCGAACGAACTCGCCCAGGACCCGCGGGAAGGTTCCATAGGTACGTGGTGAGGGCTTGGCGCCGACGAACGTCGAGTCGCTTCCGAACATCCCCACCGGGTGGACGACGAAGTGATGGAGCGTCTCGTGCCAGGGCCCTGAGGTCACCTGGTTGATCGCCAGGTCCTCTTCGAGCAGCAGATCGCAGATGGCATCAACGGCGTCCAGGCCGCGCTCGGCCATCACTTCCGACAGGGGCCGTCCCTCCCAGCGCAGGTTTGCCGGCGTGCTGAAATAGCCCAGCCGTACGTCGGCCCAGCCTGCCGGTGAGGTGTAGGCGGCGCCGCGCTCGCGCAGCTCGCCGCGTAGCCGGTCGCGGGCGGAACGATCGGCCAGCCGTTGCTTGAGAGCGGCCGGACCGCCGGCCTGGATCCACAGCGGGAGCTGGACCAGCAGCCGTGTCGAGGCCCACTCGTAGGGGTAGGTGTCAAAGGTGACGTCCTGGCCGGCGGCCCGCGCGGTCTCGACGAGGTCGAGCAGGGGAGCGGGGCCGCCGGGATGGGTTTGACGATGGTAGAAGTGGGTGATGTGGACCGGCGCGCCTGATCGCTGGCCAATGTCGAGCGCCTCGCGGAAAGGGTCCAGGTAGCGGTCGCCGAGCTGGTAGCGCACATGGGTGTGGTAGAAACCACCACCGCGTGCCGCCCCTTGGGCCAGCGCCGCAAGTTCGTCCGTCGTAGCGAAGGCACCTGGTGGATAGTCGAGGCCCGACGAGAGACCCAGTGCGCCGGCTGCCATCGCTTCCCGCAGCATTGCGCGCATGTCCGCCAGCGCTCCCTCACCGGCCGGGACGTCGTCCCAGCCGAGTCCGGCGATACGCAGCGCACTGTTGCCGACGAGGAGCCCGATGTTGACCGCCACGTGTTGGTCGAAGCGGTCCAGGTAGTCGCCCACCGACGACCAATCGACGGCGAGGTCGGGTCGCCCGTCGAGCCCGGCGTTCATCTCGATCAGGTCGGCCACGGCGCGTGGCGGGAGCGGCGCGTAGGACAGCCCGTCGACGCCGATGATCTCGGTGGTCACCCCCTGGCGCACCTTGGGCTCGTGCAGCGGATTGGCGAGGATCGTCAGTCCCGCATGCGAATGCAGGTCGATGAAACCCGGGGCAACGACCTTGCCCCGCGCGTCGATTCGCCGACCGACCCGCTGCACGGCGCTGGCGCGCGGCAGCAGGTGCAGCCGGTCACCCACCACGGCAAGGTCGGCGTTTCGCGCGGGCGCGCCCGTCCCGTCCACGAGTGTGCCGTTCTCGATGACCAGGTCGGCACTGTCGATCACGTTGGCAGCAGCCTGCCCCGAACCCATGCGCCACGCACCATGTCGGGCCGCTCCCGGTAGATCAGGCGGCTCATCAGGTCCGACGGATCGTCTGTCTGTTGCCCACTGATGGGCGCCGTCCGTCGCGGGTCGACGGCGATGAAATCTGCCTCCTTGCCGCGTTCCAGGGAGCCGACCGAGTCACCGATGCCCAGCGCACGTGCGCCCTGCAGACTGGCCAGCGCCAACCAGTCCAACGGCCGCAGGATGGGCCCGTCATCGCCACGAATGGTGCGCAGACCACTCTGCACGTAGGCGCCGGCACGCATGACCGAGAAGAGGCTCAGATCAGGCCCACCGGCAACGTCGCTGCCCAGGCCGATTGACAGGCCCGCTGCCCGGTAGCGCGCGAGCGGCATGGCCCCGCTGGCGAGGAACAGGTTCGAGGACGGGCAGTGCGCGAGGCTGGCACCTGACGCCGCGAGGGCCTCCACCTCACGGTCGCTGAGGTAGATGCCGTGGGCGAAGATCGAGCGTGGCCCGAGCGCGCCGGCGCGCTCGTAGACGGCGGTGTAGTCGGCCGCCTCGGGAAAGAGCCGGTGCACCTCTTCGATCTCATGGCGATCCTCGGCAAGGTGCGTTTGCCAGTAGGTGCCCGTTTCGGCTGCCAGCGCCGCAGATCGGCGCAGCATCTCCTCGCTGCAGGCGACGGCGAAGCGTGGCGTGACCGCGTAGCACAGGCGACCTCCGTCACGCCCGTGCCAGCGCTCAATCAGCCGCCGTGACTGGGCGAGGCTGAGTTCGAGCACCTCACGGTCATCGAGCGTTTCGTCGTAGCGCAAGCGGTCCTGCATGACTTTGCCGATGACCACCCGCATGCCATGTCGTTCCGCTTCCGCGAAACAGACGTCGAGGCTTGACTCGTAGACCGCGCCGTAGAGCACCGCTGTCGTCGTGCCCGCCGCAGCGAAGGCGCGATAGGCGGCCGGCGCCACCCTTGCCGCGGTGGCCTCATCGAAATGCCGTTCGAGCGGAAAGATGTAGCGCTCGAGCCACGTCAACAGGTCCAGCCCGGCTCCGAGCCCGGCATTGGGCAGCTGCGGTAGGTGCGCGTGGAGGTCGACGAGGCCGGGCAGGAGCAGCAGCGGCCGCAGGTCGACCAGCGGCGGGCCATCAGGCCGCTGACGCACGCCTTTCTCCCCGACTTCGAGGACCTCGGCGATGCGGCCCGCCTCGTCGACCGAGAGCAGTCCATCGGCGATGTAGCGAGTCTGGCCCCTGTCGAGCGGCGTCAGAATGCGTGCGCGGACGGCGAAAGGCGGGTGTAGCAGGCGCTCCGGGACTTCCACGGACGGCATCTTAGGCGCGGTGGTACCGTCGCTGACAGCCATGGCCGGATTTCCTTTCGGATGGTTCGTCGTCGCCTATACCGCGCCACCCGTGAATTACATGAGTGGTCCGATCGTTGTCGTCATCGTCGGTCTGCTGGTGGTCTCGGTGCTGCTCGCGTTCTTCTTCGCCAGCCCCGTGGCGGCCCGCCTCATCGAGCGCCGCGAGGAAAAGCTGCCGCCACGCCCGCGCACCACCGATGCCGACGACGACCCCGGCTCCCCGTGGTCGACTAACGCCCCCTGACTACGTTTCGGCGCAGCGACGCCCTACTCCCCGGACGACCGCCCGCGGTCCCTCAGCTCCGGATCGCCGCTGCGGCGATCGCCCGGTCTCGTCCGATCCGCGCCCATGCCTCGCGTGTCATGGGGCCCGTGATGAGCCGGATCGTCGGCTGGGCCGGTTGGCTTGTCGGCGCGCGGGCCATCAAGGCGCTGCGCGGCCACCTTGCGAATCCTCATGTCAGCCCCGTGTCGTCGGCTGTCCTGCCCGGCCCGACCGAATTCTAGTGCCGCCGCCGCAGCAGTCCGGGCGCCGGCACGGAACCGGACTCGATCAGTCTGGATTCTGGGGACGACGGGCGGGCAAGTCATCAAGAGCCGTGGCTCCCGGCTAGGGCGCAGCCGGCCCGCCGTCCATGACGCATGATGCACGCCCGCGTCAAGGGCCTCGACTGGGGCGGCACTAAAAAAGGGCCCGAACTGCCCGATCAGCCTCCCTGCCGGTAGCGCTGCGCGGCCTCGGCGCGATTGCGCACGTTCAGCTTGTGCAGGATGTTGCTGACGTGGGTCTCGACCGTGCGCGGCGAGATGATGAGTGCATTGGCGATCTCGCGGTCGGTGAGGCCATCGGCGAGCATCGCCAGGACATCGTTCTCGCGCGGACTCAGCTCCATCAACGCACCCTCCAGGCCAGATGCCTGCCGCCCGCGCCGAGCCGCATCAGCGAAATAGCGAAGGGCGCGGGCGGCGTAGCGCCGCGACATGGCCAGCTCGCCGCGCTGTACGCCGCGCAGCGTGCGCAACAGCGCCTCTGGGCTGAGGTCCTTGGTCAGATAGCCTGCCGCGCCACGCGCCACGGCCTCGAGCAGGTCGCGCTCGGAACTCGACACCGTGAGCATCACGATCTTGGTCTGTGGCAGGCGCGGGCCGAGCTCCTCAACCAGCTGGATACCGTTCATGCCGGGCAGGTCGATATCCAGGAGCAGCACGTCCGGGCGCAACACTGGCGCCAGGGCCAGCGTTTCCTGGGCCGTCGCCGCCTCGCCCACGAGTTCGATGTCGGGTGATGCTATGGCTTGGCGCACTGCCGAGCGCACGAGGGCGTGATCGTCGACGAGCATCACGCGCAGCTTGCCGTCCAGCTCGCTCATAGCGTGCCCACCCTTTCGTCGAGCGGGACGACCAGGTCCACAGCCGTTCCGCCACTCGGTTCTGAAACGATACGCAGGTCGCCGCCCATCAGTCGGGCGCGTTCCCTCATGCCCTGCACGCCGACACCGTCGCCGCTCGTCTCCGTCGGTCGGAAGCCGCGCCCGTTATCGACGACCGTCACGTGCAGCGCGCCCTGTTCCACGGCCGCACTGACCCGCACGACTGTCGCGTCGGCATGCTTGCGTACGTTGGTCAGCGCCTCCTGCAGCACCCGCAACACCTCCGCCTGCGTCCGTGGCGAGAGCGAGTCGGGCAGGTCTACGGCTGAGAAATCCGTGCGCACGCCCGATCGGCCGGCGAAGTCACCCACCGCGCGCGACAGAAGCTCTTCCAACGGCCGCTCACGATCGTCGGCGCGCATGGTGACGACAGCCTGCTTGGCCTCGGCTATGGCCGCATCGAGCGCCTGTGTGACCTCGTGCGCCAGCTCGCGCTGCTCCTTTGGCACGAACGACACCAGACGCTCGTGCTTGAGCTTGGCGAACCACAGATCCTGCGCGAGGCCGTCGTGAAGCTCGCGGGCGAGGCGCGTGCGTTCCTCGAGTGTCGCCCGCTCGGCCTCCGACAACCGCAGCCGGTCGAGCGCGGCGTACGCCCCGCGCAGCGCGCGCAGGTCGGAGCGCGACTCGGCGTTGAGACCCGCCAGCAGCACGACATAGAAGATCAGCCGGAGAGCCTCACTGGTGGTAACCAGGCCGCCATAGATCCCGGGGTAGAAGTAGAAGTGGATCTCAGCGAAAGCGGCGATGACCATCGCCAGCGCAAGGTACCCGTCGGCGACCGGCCCGTCGCGCAGATATGACCGGCGATACAGAAGGGCGCCGACAAAGAACAAAGTCGCCGCCGAGCCCTGCAGCACCAGCGCGATCGCGGTCGGGTCGGGCAGCGCCCCGGCGCTGCGCGTGTCCTGGATCATCTGTTGAATTCCCGCCGTGCTGACAAACGCCGGCAGCAGGTCGTTGAAGTTGCTGATGCGCTCGCGGATCAGGTAGAGCAACACCGTCACCAGGCTGATGGCGATGATCGGGTAGAGCAGCGTGCGCCGAACGCGCCGTGGACGGCGCACGAGGTGGATCGCGGCTGCGCCGCCGACGAGCAGGATTGCACCGGCCGCGAGCCGGGAGACAGACCAGATGTAGAGCGGCAACTGCTCCGGCCCGCCCAGCGACAGGCCGAAACGACCATCGACCTTGAACACGACCACGGCCACGTTGGCGCCGGCAACCCACGCCATGAGCAGGAACGCGCTGGACTGGAAGAGACCAGACAGCCTGCCCGATTCGCGGTAGCGCGCCAGGGCCAGTGCAGCCAGGCTGCCGGCGGCGAGCACGGTCAACGAGTTGATCGCCACGTCGGCCGAGCGATCGGGCAGCACGAAGCTGAGCGACGGATCTTTCAGGAACGCCAACGTCACGACGGTCAGCCCGAGCGCCGTCGCTAGCATTGCCAGATCGAGACGGCGTACCGCCAGGCGGTCGCGCCGCTCCCTCAGTCGATCCATTTGCGCACCTAAGACTAGAGCCGGACCGCGCCCCAGCGCCGATCCGGCTCCCGTCATGCTCGTCGGCTCACCCCGCCGTGTAAGGATGGCGACTGAGCGGAGATTTTCAAATGCGGTCGAGCCATACGGCCGACTCGACAACGCATACGATGCGCGACTATGGATCCCTGCGCCATCCGAGATGCTACGGAATGAGGTACGTAGCCGGACTCAGTACTCCGCGCCCTGGTCGCAGATTCGAGTGAGACAGGCACGTGCCGACCTGCGCGCCCAGGAGTGGCAGATCTGGCTGGCGCTGGGCACGGTCTACCTCGTCTGGGGGTCGACCTACCTGGCCATCCGTGTGGTTGTCGAGACCATGCCGCCGCTCCTTTCGGCCGGCACGCGCCATCTCATCGCCGGCCTGATCATCTTCGGGCTGGTCGCCTTGCGCGGCGGTCTGGGCGCCCTGCGCCTGCGTCGAAGTGAGTGGCTCGGTGCTGGTCTGGTCGGGCTGGCACTGCTACTTGGCGGCAACGGCCTGGTGATGCTCAGCGAGCGCGATGTGCCGAGTGGTTTGACGGCGCTCATCGTGGGCATCGTGCCCTTGTTCGTTGTCTTGTTGCGGCGCCTCTTCGGAGAACGGGTCGGCCGCGGGACCATCCTCGGCGTTGTCGTCGGATTCGGCGGCGTGGCGGTGCTCGTGGTGCCGCGTGGCGTCAGCGGCAGTGTCGAGTTCGGCGGCACGTTGCTGGTGATACTCGCGGCGGCGAGCTGGTCAGCCGGCTCCTACTTCTCGAGACGACTCGACCTGCCCCATGATCCGCTCGCGTCGA
>CAZSWK010000054.1:0-17881 GCA_964610835.1 uncultured Anaerolineaceae bacterium
GTGGCGATCAACCTTTCGGACGGCAACATCCACCTGTTGCTGGCCGTTGCGATCGTGCTCGGCTTCCGCTATCCCGCGGCCTGGTCTGCCGTCCTGCTGACCAAGGTCACGCCCGGCGTCGGCCTGCTGTGGTTCGCGGCGCGCCGCGAGTGGCGCGCGCTCGCCATCGCGCTGGGTGCCACCGCGGCGATCGCGGCCGTCACGTTCGTCTTCCTGCCCACGCAATGGGTCGGCTGGATAGCCATGCTTCTCGACAACGCCGGCACGCCGCCACCGCCTCCGGCGCTGCCCATCGCACTCTGGCTGCGCTTGCCCGTCGCAGCCGTGATCGTCTGGTGGGGGGCGCGACGCGGCTTGCGCTGGACTGTCCCAATCGCCGCGGCCATCAGTGAACCCGCCCTGTGGCCCGCTTCCTTCGCCATCCTGGCCGCCTGCTGGCCGCTGCGGCGGCCGGTGCCCGAGGGACCATCGGCGGAGCACGGATACCATGCGGCGGATGCCGGAGCCCCACGCAACCAGGCGCAGCGAGCCACTGCCTAGCGTCACGCTGGTTCTGCCTGCCTTCAACGAAGCCGCGCGCATCGGCCCCGCGCTGGACGAGCTGTTCGCCTACCTCGACGGCCGAACCGAGGTGGGCGAGGGTGGGCACCCGCCGTCCGACATGGGTACCGTCCAGGTGCTGGTCGTCGACGATGGCAGCACGGACGAGACGGTCGCGATAGTCGAGCGGCGCCCCGAAGCACGCCAGGGACGGCTTCGCGTGCAGCGCGAGGCACACGGAGGCAAGGGCGCGGCGGTGCGCGCCGGGATGCTGGCGGCCACGACGGACGAGGTTCTATTCGCCGACGCGGACCTGGCCACGCCGCCCGATCAGCTGCCGCTGCTGACCGATGCGCTGCGCGACCACGACATCGCACTGGGCAGCCGTGTCCAGCCCGATGGCTCCGATCGGCGCGCCAGCCAACCGCGCTATCGTCGCCTCGTGGGCCGGCTGTTCCATGCGCTCGCCGCGCTCTGGGTCACCGGACCCGTGCCCGACACCCAGTGTGGCTTCAAGGGTTTCCGACGAGTTGCTGCGCACGATCTCTTTGCGCGGCAGCAGGTGACGAGCATCGTGTTCGACGCGGAGATCATCCACCTGGCACGGCGACGCGGCTATTCGATGGCGATCGTGCCCGTCCAGTGGTCGGACAAGACCGGCTCACGGATGCGCCTGCGGCCGGGCCTGGCAGCACGCGTTGCGCTCGATCTGCTGCGCATCCCGTTGCTTCATCGCCGCATTTCGCGGCACTGAGCGGGGCACTTCGCGTAACCGGTGCTAGAGTGCTAAGCGGTTCCATGATCTGTCCCACGGCCTGAACGAATCTCGCTTGTCCGCTTCGTCCGTCGTTCCTGCTGCGCGCGCTGCCGCCGATCCGGCATACCTGGTGGCACGTCCAGTTGAGCTGAACGACATACCGCGCGCGGCGTGGGATCGCCTGTACTCCGAGACCCACGCCGCCTCCCCGTTTGCGCGCTGGACATTCCATCGCGCATGGTGGGACGCGTACGGCGCTACCGCCCACGCTCAATACCTGCTGTGCAGCGAGCCCGCCGCCGACGAGGACCCCGCTGCCATTCGCGCGATCGTGCCGTTGATGCACCGTCACGAGGTCGAACCGGACGATCGAGCCAGCCACACGGCCCTGCGCCATCGCACGCACGAACTCGAGGCGACCGCCGTCCCGGCGACTTCGAAGACGGTTTTCTTCGCCGCCAGCTACCACGCCGACTACGCGACGCTCCTGGCAGCGCCGGCAGACCTGCCAGCCGTCGCACGGGCCACGGTTGCGACCCTCGCTCACGAGCCCGACGAAGCGCATGGCGGCCGGCCATGGGACGTGGTCGACCTGCGGCGGCTGCGGACGGCGGATCCGGCGCTGCCTGCGCTCGAATCGGCCTTCGTGCACGGCGTGGATGGACAGGCCTGGAGCGTGCTGCGTGAACTCGAGGACGTGTGCCCGGTGATCACTGCGCCCAGCGGCGATTGGGACGAGTACCTGGCCACCCTCGATAAGAGCGCGCGCCACGAGATCCGGCGCAAGCTGCGTCGGGCGGCCACCGTCGGTGAGCTGTCCATTGACGTTGGTCCGCCAAGCGACGAGGCGATTGACCAGTTCATTGAATTGCATCGGGCACGCTTCGGGGAGGAGGGCCTGTTCCCGGCCACCGAAGGCGGCCGGCGCAGCGAGGCCTTCATCAGGCGACTGGCCGAACTCGAGCGTGCGGAGCAAGACGGTGGGCAGATGCAGGTCGCGCGAGTCCGCTGCGGTGCGAGTCTCATCTACGTGGCCGTTGCCTTCGACGACGGCACGAGCTGCTACCTCTACAACGCCGGCATGGATCCGCAGGCGGCGTCCGCGTCGCCGGGCGTGACCGGTACCGCGCTCTACCTCCAGGATCGCCTCGCTGCCGGGCGGCGCCGGTTTGACTTCCTGCGCGGAGACGAGCCATACAAGTACGAGTGGGGAGCCATCGACGAACCCATCGAGCGCCTGCTCGTTCAGCCCGCGGGAACGCGATGAGCATCTTCGTCACCGAGGTCATGGCTACTGGCGCCGGAGGCGGTGCGCAGGTGCATGTCCAGAACCTGGTCAGCGGCCTCGACAAGTCGCTCTTCGACGTCGAGGTCATCAGCCTGTCCGACGGACCAGCCGTGCGCCGCATGCAGACTGCCGGCATCACTGTCCACGTCGTCGACGAAGCCGACGAGGATGAGGCCACGGCGCGCGTGCTCGATCTGTTCATACGCCGACCACCTGAGGTGGTGCACAACCACATGTACCGCGCCGAGGTCGCTGGCACGCGCGCGGCGCTGGCCCTCGCCGAGCACGGGGCCGCGCGACCATACATCGTGAGCACAGTCCACTCGAGCCGCGTGCGCAGCGAGGAGGATCGTGCGCTGATGCGCCGCCTGACACCGTCGATGGACCGACTGATCGCAGTCAGTCGGGCGATCGTCGACAAGCTCGCGGCCGAGGGTCGCACGAGTGTCCCGGTCGAGTTGATCTACAACGGCGTCGACCTGACGCGCTACAGCTACACGGAAGCGTGCTGCACGCTGCCGGAGGAGTACGGCTTCGACGAGGGCTCGCCACTGGTCGGCGTCATCGCGCGGCTGGAACCAGAGAAGGGGCATGCCACGCTGATCGAGGCCTGGCCGCGGGTACTCGCGCGAGTACCCGATGCGCGGTTGCTGATCGTCGGTGAGGGCAGCCAGCGGGCCACGCTCGAGGCGCAGGCAGAGGCGCTGAACCTGCTCGGCGAAGCGTGTTCAGGTGATCGCTGTGTGGGCACCCGCCATGCGCGGCCGGGTGCCAAGATCGTGTTCACGGGCCTGCGCGACGACGTTCCGGCGGTTACGGCGGCGCTCGACGTGGCGGTGCTGCCCTCGTATCGCGAGGCGCAGGGTCTGGCCATCCTGGAGGCCATGGCGTTGCGCCGCCCGATGATCGCGACGGCAGTTGGGGGAGTGCCCGAAATGATCGCAAACGGTCGCACTGGGCTACTCGTTCCGCCCCGCGATGCGGATGCGCTGGCGACTGCCATCAGCAGATTGCTGACTGACCATCCGCTGGCCGACACGATCGCGCGCGCTGGCCACGATTTCGTGCACGCCAACTTTTCGCTGGCCCACATGCTCAGCGCCGTCAGCGAGATCTACGTTCAGGGGAGCGGCGTCGTCCACCAGCGCAGCCCGTCGGCCCTCCCCGCCGCCTAGGCTGCCCGCTCGATCTACGGTTTGACGGTCGTCCAGTAGCGCTCGGCGTAGCCGGGCACGCCGCCTGCCAGTGCCACTCGAGCGTGATAGCTGGCCAGGTCGTCAAGCATGCCCTGCTCGGATTCGAAGAGGCGTTCGATCTGGCTGGCGTAGAGCTTGATGCCCGCCGTCTTGCGATCCAACACATCGGTGATGTCCGCGTACTGGGCTTCGACGTTGACGCCCGGCGGCAGATCGAGATCGACCGCGTGGCCGGCATGGGCGCCGCCGCCGTAGTTGGCGGGGCCGGAGAATTCGGTCCACCACGCGTACGGGAAGTCCTCGTAAAAGGAAAGGCTGCCGACGAAACCGGGTCCCGGCATCACCCATCGACGACCCTCGGCCAACAGCGACAGGCCCACCTCGCGGCACAGCTGGTGATCGACATGTCCACCGACGCCGAGCGGGAAGTAGACCATCTGTGGCTCCAGGCGGAGGATCTCCGAACGTAGCAACTCGTAGGGGGCGTGGTCGTCCTCGCGCACGGTGCCCAGGAGCTGGTCATCGCCTTCGTAGCCACGGTGAACGGCGTCGGGCAGGTCGAGGAAGATGACGGACAGTTCCGCAAAAAAGGCGTAGCGCTCCTCTTCAGCCTTGCGAATCTGCATGGCATCGGCGGCGCCGAAGTCGATCGGTACAAGCGAGCCCTGGCCGCCCACGTTGTCCGCCAGCGGACGTGCATCGGTCTCGAGGTTGGTGATGTTTGCGCTGCGCGTCCATGCCGCCCGCTGCCAGAACTGGCGGGCCTGGGTGTTGGCACGCTGTTGGGTTACATCGATCCGCTCAGGGTCGGCCATCCATGGCGGATTGGCGCCCGCCGTGGCAGTCACCTCCACCGGGAACTCGGGCGCGATGTTGGTCGACCGGAAGGCTTCGGTCAACGGCCAGCTGGCCTTGGAGCCGAAGCCGAGGGCGGCGCGCTGGTAATCGCTCAACTGGCCACCGTTCGAACCAACGCCCGAGTAGACCGTGACGATGGCAACGTTGTGGCCCAGCTCGCGCAGGCTGGCTACCAGCCCGCCGCACGACAGGGCGACGTCATCGGGATGGGGAGCGACGAATACGTGGGTCATCGCAGCGTCCGGCTCATCGACGACCGAGCATATCAGCGCTCGGCGAAGCCATGCTCTCCCAGTAGCGGCACGAATACGGCCTGTTCGACGAGTTCGCGGGTGAAGCCGTCCGCTGTGGGTCGAACCAGCACTATCTCCTGCTCCCAGCGGCCGCCGATGGGAATGACCAGCCGGCCATCCGGGAGCAGTTGATCGACGAGCGGCTGGGGTACGGCTGGCGCCGCCGCCGCGACCACGATGGCCGCGAACGGGGCCTCAGATGGCGAGCCGCTGCTGCCGTCGCCGACGATGACGGTCACGTCGTAACCCAGCGACTCGAGCCGGTCGTGCGCCTCGCCGGCCAGTGATTCGTCGCGCTCGATGGAGATCACCTGGGCACCCATCTCGGCGAGTACGGCCGCCTGGTAACCCGAGCCGGTGCCCACGTCGAGCACCTTCGGCCGCTGCCCGCTGTGCGCCGCCTGCCATCCGGGCAGGCCCAGCGTCTGGGTCATAAGCGCGACGATGTACGGCTGGCTGATGGTTTGGCCTCTGCCGATCGGCAAAGCACCGTCCTCGTAGGCCATAGCGGCGGCGTTAGTGGGCACGAAACGTTCACGCGGCACGGCTCGCATGGCGCGCAGCACCTGCTCATCGCGGATTCCTCGTCTCTCGAGTTGCGTGGCCGCCCAATCCCCGCCGTTCGCCTTGCGCTCACGGGGCATGAATGCGCCGGCTCGGGCGACCCGTCAGCTTCCCGAAGCGCCCGGGGAAGCAGACGCGCTGGGCACGGGCGTGTTCGACGGCGCTGGCGACACAGAGGCCGCTGCGCTCGGACTCATCGTCGGGCTGGCGCTGGCCATCGTGCTTGGGGTAGCCGTCACGCTTGGGCTGGCCGATACGCTGGGTGAAGCGGAAACCGTGGCCGTGGCACTGGGCGTCTCGGTCGGCGTCGGCCTGGGCGTAAGGAAACCGCCCGTGCCGAACAGAAAGCCGTAGGCGAAGATCAAGACGAACACGGCCACGATGGCAATAACCCAGACCTTCGACACCAGATCGTCGATATAGGGGAGTTCTTCCGGTTCGGTAGTCGTGCGGCTGGCGCCGGTCGCGCCCTTCGATGCACGAGGCCCAGCGGGCTTTCGTTCCGCCCCGGTCGGCTCGAGCTCCTCCTGCTCGTCGAATTCGTCCTCAGCGTCGAATTCGTCTGTCTCGTCGATATCTGTTGGTTCCTTTGGGTCCGTCACCAGCCGAGCATCCTCCCGAGTTCAATGGCACGCTGCAGCGTGCGCCACCCACTCCTGATACGCGTCGCGGCGTCGCGCGAATGCACGATCGTCGCCTGGACCCCGTCGAGTTCCAGGCGCCGCCGCCGCAGCTCCTCCTGCGCGCCAATGAGCTGCACGTCGACACCCGGCAGTGCCCATAGGGCGCTCTCAGCGCCGCGGCCGACACGTGCCAAATCGCCGCGCAGTGCCGCGATGCGCGCTCGTGCCGCGGAACTTCCCCTCCCCATCGCCTCGCGGTTCCCGGCCACATTCGCCGCGAAGTCGGCCGACGTCCGCCAAAGGATCGTGGCCGCCACGCAAAGAATCACGGCAGAAGTAGCCAGCACGGCCACAGCCACGATCAACACGCCCTGATTGACTGGGAGCACGAGCCGATTATGTCAGGCGTCGCGCACAGCCGGCAGGAGCGCGCCCACGATCCCACCCAACGTGGTGAGCAGCCCGAACCCGGCGATGACCAGCCCGACCGGGATGCTCTCGGCCAGCACGCCGGCGATACCCATGGCGGCGGTCATGGCCCCGAACACCAGGCTGGTGCGCAGGGCTACGACTCGGCCCATCAGCTCGATGGGGGTGCGCTCGATGAAGATGGTCTGGGTGGGGATGATGTACACCAGATTGGCGATGCCGTTGACCGTTGCCGCTGCCAGCGCGATCAGGACGTTGCCGGTCAGGCCGAGCACGATGTACGTAATGCCCATGGTTGTGAACCCGCCGACTACCAGCCAGCCCTTGCGCAACCGGGTGCTGATCATCCCAACTGCCAGCCCGCCGAACAGGTTCCCGAAGCCGATGGCTGTGTCGATCGCCGCATAGTTCTGGGGGTAAGGGATGTAGTTGCCGTCCAGCGCATCGCGCGCGTAGACAACGATCAGGGCGAGCGTCACGCCAACGCTCATCTGGGCAACCGTGCTGATCAAGGTGTTCTGGAACAGTTCCGGCTGACCGCGCAGGAAGCGCCAGCCGCCGACTAATTCGTCCATGAAACGGCGCACTGCACCGCCCACTGCCGGCCCCACCTCGCGCACCAGCGGTCCCACCGAGACGCCGGCGATGAGCAGCGCCGACAGAACATAGGTGGCCGAATCGGCGAAGAAGGCCAGCGCGAGGTCGCTGGCACGCATCCCCAGAAAGGCAACGAACAGTCCGGCGATGGGGAAACCCACGATGTCGGCCAGCGTGTCGGCCGTCCACGTCGCGCTGTTGGCCGCCATAAGGTTGTCGGTGCCCACGATGCGCGGCAGGAAGGCGACTTTGGCCGGGCGGAAAAACAGGCTGACGGCCGTGACAAGGAAGACCAGCGGGTAGACGAGAACGATGTCATACAGCGCCGCAAACGGAATGAGCACGACCAGCGCCGCGCGCAGCAGGTCGCTGGCGATGAGCACGCGCTTGTGCTCCCATCGATCAACGAACGTGCCGGCGATAGGCCCCAGCGCGATGTTTGGCAGCGTCGCGGCCAGGAAGACGAGCCCGGTGGCCAGCGGGGAGTTGGTCACGGCGTAAACGAGCACAGCCAGCGCGACCTGGTTGAGGCGATCACCCAGCAGGCTGATGGTCTGGGCCAGCCAGTAGGCGGCGAAACGCGCGTCCAGCGCGAGCCGGATATACGGATGGCCGCGGATGCGCGCGCCGACGGGGAACGGCGTTGCTGTGCCGGTGCCTGCCGGGCCGCCCAGGATGATCGGGCGTTCCAGGCCGATTTGCGGCGGGACCACCTCGGGCTGGCCGGGGCCGAGGCTTACGCCACCGAGCGGATCCTCATGTCCGCGCAGCAGCGTGGCAAAGGCGAACCAGCCGAGGCCCGCGGCTATTAGGGCATCGCCGAGGCTCGAGACATTGTTGAGCACCGGAATCGGGATCGGCAGGATGTCGCCGATCGGCCCGCCATGCAGGAAGAAGGCGGCGTTGAGGGCGTCGGGCAGGAGTGTGTGGAACGACAGGTTCAGGTCGGCCATGCCCATGCCCACCGCCGCCAGCGCCGACGGCCAGACCGGCATCCAGCCCCCGTTGAGGACGATCGCCAGTCCGTTCGCTCCTGCGCCCACGATGACGGCCAGCAGGCCGGGATGATGGCGGTTGGGCCACAGCCCGGCAATCAGCAGCCCGAACGCACCGCCGTAGAGGGGCAACCGCAGCGCGTCCGCCAGAGCAACGCCATTGCTGATGGCGATCTCGGTACCGAACCGCAGCATGAGGGCCAGGAAGATCAGCCCCATCCATCTCAGACGCACATCGATGAGGCGGACCATCCGGCCACCGGCAAGTACTCCGGCGACGATGCCGAGGAGTAGCCCGAGAAAGATCACCCGGTGACGGTATCGAGTTCGCTGGGCCTTGGTTATACGCCCGTGTACTGACTACGCGGGCAAGGCCCGCTAGGCAGGAACGGGACCGGCGTCAGCTTCCCCGAGCCGCGGAATGTGGGTTTGGCGTAGCCCTTCGGGGATGTTGGGCGTGATCCACTCCGGATCACGCGCTATCAGGCGGTCGAATGCGGCGACGACCTCCGGATCGAACTGGATACCGCTGAACTTGTGCAGCTCGTCAATCGCCTGCTTCTGGGTCAGTGGCGTCAGGCGGTACGGGCGTGCCGCGGTCATGGCCTCGTAGGAATCGGCGACGTGCAGGATGCGTGCCAGCTTGGGGATCTCGTGTCCGACCAGTCGATCCGGATACCCGGAGCCGTTGTACCACTCGTGGTGATGCCGGATGATCGGCAACTCGGGCGCGAGCTTCTCGACGGGTTTGATGATCTCCTCGCCCTTGACCGGATGCGCGTTCATGACCATCCGCTCTTCCTTGGTCAGAGCGCCCGCCTTGAGCAGGATGGCATCAGGGATGCCGATCTTGCCGATGTCATGCAGCAAACCGCCCCACTCGAGCGCCTCGAGCTCGCTGTCGGAGCAGTGGAGCTCGCCGCCCAGGTCCTTGGCGATGCGCTGCACGCGTTCGCTGTGGCCGGCCGTGTAGGGGTCCTTGGCATCGACGGCGCCGGCGAGACTGCGCACCGTCTGGGTGAACATGTCGCGAATCTCGACGATCTTCGTGAAACTGGCGCGCGTCGCATAAAGAGGGACGGCAAACGGGATCACGCCGATCGGCCCGGTGACGACGTACATCGCAGCCATGAGCCATGCCAGCGGCGCCAGGCCAGCCAGGCTCAGCCCGAACTGGCGCAGGTTGGAGACCAGCACCGAACGGACGGGGCGTCCCTCGCGGACCGCGATGGCCAACGCGGTCAGTCCGTTGTTGATTGACACATGCACGACGCCGAGAGCGATAAGCACCCCCAGCGAGCGCAGGTCAGGCTTGAAGGAAACTCCAACAAGCAAGACGTAGGCCCACGCTACAAGTACGGACGGAATGAGGACTGAGCTGTGGTTGTAGATGGTCCCGTACCAGGGCACGCCGCCACGCTTACCAGGAATCAGGCCTCGGATCTCCCGCCACTCGAGCGTCCCAACGATGCTGACTGCCGCCGCCGCTACTGGCCCCCCCAGCACCGCTGCAGCAAGGACCGGCGCAACTCCGACGTCCGCCACGGCGCCACCTGGCATCCTCACCGAAACCGATCCGAGCGCGACGACGACTATCCAGAAGCCGATACCTTGCCAGCCACCGATCGGGGACAGCGGAAAGCTCCAAGCGGTCGTGACGGCCGCTGCAGCTGCGAGAACGCCGACGGCGCCCACCAGCGCCTGCAGGTTTGAAGGGACACCGGCCCCTCGAGCGCGAGTCACGGCAAAAGTGTGGAGGCTCCGTCGAGCCCCCACACTGCCCAAAAGGTACTATCGAGTTGTCCGGTCTAGATCAATCTGACTGCTGCTCCGCCGGACAGTGCCAGCGACGCCAAACTCGCGGCCAGCGCCGCCAAGCGGAGCATTCGCTGACGCATTGGGCTACCAGGCCTTGGTGTTCTTGTTCGGCTCCATATGTGCCCACTCCTCTCTCGGTCCCTCGCACGGGGCCGATGTGTGCCTTGCCTTCTCCTATCGAACGGGTTTGGCTTCCCGGTACTTCCGTACGAAGGCAGGTAGAACTTATGGGCTGACGGCGGCGGGCCCCAATAAGCAGCTCAGCTTATTTGTGGCCCCTCTTCGCTGACGAGATCCCTGAAGCGAGAGGCTGCGAGGCCGTCGGCCCGCTCCTGTGCACCAAGGTGGGCGAACTGTGTCTCAGCGGCAGAACGATGACCAAGCTTCCAATAGAGGCCGATCAGCTTGCGCTCGATTTCGTAGGCACCTGGGTCGATCCCCAGCACGGAGAGGGCAACGTCGCATGCCATTCCGTGTTCCCCGGCTGCGGTGAATCGATCCACGGCCCAGTTACCCAGCTGTAGGTAGTGGGCATGTACTCGAGTACGCCAGGACATGGCCCACTCTTCGTATTCGAACTCAGGGGAGAACATTCCCTTGTAAGAGTGGACGAGCTCCAGGGTCGCGTCGTCGGGCGGTTGAGTCATGGCCTCTTGGGCATGTGACACGAACGCGGCACTTTGGACGCTCACCAAGGACGACTCCATAGATACGACATCCGAGTGCAGACCGACGTACTCGACAGCCACGTCTTCCCCGTACCAGCTATCAATTTGGCGGCGCAGGTAGAAAAGCGATTGATTGAGATTGTTCATTGCACTCGCGGGATCGCTCTCAGGCCAAAGCTCTTCGAGTATCTGTTCACGGCCGGCCGCGAGACCAGGCCGCGAGACCAGGAACATAAGAAGAGCAGCCGACTTGCGCCTTATAGAGCTCAACGACAACTGGCGATCCTCGATGCGCAGCCTTACCTGACCGAGGTCACTGACTACTAGTTTGGGCGTGAGGCGCCGCCCAAGCGCTTTGCCAACTCCCGCGGCGCTCTTGTGAAGACGTCCGTATGTCTTGGCAAAAGCTCTTAGCAATGGCACGTCTCTTCGCTCGCCGAACTCGTCGAGCAGACTGGCCGCGGCAGCGGCGTTCGGCGACCACCCTCCCTCAAGCTGGCGCCGCAGTATGGGAAGCCATCTGAGCGGCCACCGAGAGATGGAGGCCCGTATTTCTGAACTTCCGCGAGGGATCATCCAGAGGTGCTCGGCTAGGAGATCGGCGACCGTCAAGAGAGTCATGTCCCCTACCTGAGCAGCCTCGGTGAGGGCCTGGCGGAGCGATGTCATGTCGCTTTGAGAGAGTGCAAGCAATAGCTTGAGACGGGCCTCACTTCGCCGCGCCCCCTTGATCGCCGCCGTCTCGAGGGCCCTAAGGGCTAGAGTGCGCCCCACTTCAGAGTGGCCGGCTAGGAGATGGCCAAGAATGGTCAGAACTTGTCTGTCGAGGTCGTACCCAGTGTCCAGCGGCATTTCCGTCCGAGCCGCCCCAAGCTTCTCGAGACTTTCCGCCGCGTTGCGAGGGAGCGCGAGCAGCACGCGGGCGAAGGTCGAAATGAGCTCTGATGGAACATCCGCGCGTCCCCTAAGTCGCAACTCGTCCGCCCGCGCGAGCAGCAGCTCCGCCTGATTGCGGTCGCCGATTATCGCTGAGGAGTAAGCGCATTCAGCGTAGACGTCAGCTGCCTCGACGCTCGTCGACAAGGCAGCGGCCAAATGCTCCTTCCCCTTGCTGTCGTTACCGAGTTCGAGAGCCGCAATCGCTAACACGGCGTGCGTGGAATACCGTTCAGCGTCCAAGCCCGGCACGGCATCGAAAGCACTGAGGGCCTGCTGCCCGATGGAAAGTGCGTCATGGAAGCGGCCTGCCGCTATCAGAGTAAGGGCCGCGTTGTGCAAACTGATCGCCGCGAAATACGAGTGACCTTGGGCCCTTTGCTTTGCCGCCATCCTTGTAAGTCGGTCCGTCAGACCCGCGAAGGTGACCGGAGCCGCTGCGAGTGGACTAGAGTCGATGAAGATTTGGAATATGTCGGCAAAGGTCTGGGGCGTCGCCTTGTCGTCCTGGATGTCCCGGAGGGTCGAGAACATCAGCTCGCGATCGCCGGTGCGCCAGCCAAGCGCTAGCAGCGCATGCCTTACAGCCGCCCGGACTTCCGGGGTGCATTGAGCGAGAGGAAGTGAGCAAAGCGTGCGTTCAGCCTCGGCGGTCCGTCCATGGTCCATTAGCGAACGCGCGCGGATGGCGGCTACGGCGGGATCGAGCGGGACGCCGTCAACCTTGTCTATCAGTTCGGCGGCAATGCCCCACTGCCCCGAACCCATGGTCAGCATGACCGAGGTGCCGAGCAGGGCCATGGCCTCCGCGTTGGCGCCCGCGGCCACGTAGTGCTGGCAGGCTGTCAGGGGATCTGTTTGCGTTACCGCCCTGGCGAGACGAAGGTGCATCTGGCGTATCTGTTCGGGCGTGTAACGACGGGCGAGATGACCCAGCAGGAAGTCCCGCAGCAACGGATGCAGCTGTCTCATTTCACTCGACTGGCTCGACTGCGTGAGCAAACCCAGCCGGTCGGCCTCCTCGATCAAGCGTTGCGCCTCGCCCACTGAGACGCTGGGCTCGCGATCGGCGAACAGGGCGACGACGTGACCGGCGAGGACTCGGTCGAGCAGCGCGCAGCGCGTCAGGAAGTCCTCGAGTTCGCGTGGGAGGTTGCCGAGGACCTCCTCAGCCAGGAAGTCGTAGATGGGGCTTGATGAGCCGGATAGGGAACGGGCAAGTGATCGGATCGCGCTGGTGGGTCGTCCGCGAATCGATCCGTAGAACAGCTGGAGACTGGCTGCCCAGCCGCACGTTCGCTCGTCAACATCTGTCAGCACATCGGCGTCAAGTGGCTGCCCGTACGCGTTGGCGAACAACTGCTCGGTCTCAGAGCGAGAGAAACGCAACTCGTCCGTGCCCAGCTCGGCGAACTCCCCCATGGCCGCCAGGCGCCCTAGGTGAAGATCTGGCATGCGTCGAGTGGCGATGACCAGGTGGAGCCAGGGAGGGCCGTCGCGCAGCAGGCGGGATACGAAGTCGGCCACGTCCTGACTTTCATCGACCAGGTGAAAGTCATCGAGTACGAGTGTCGTGGGTGCTTCGCGCAGGGCCGCGAGTTCGGCGACGACCGTGCCGATGATGACGGTCTTGGGCGGGCCGCCCGTTGCCATCTGCGAGAGGAGCGACATTGTCCCCTGGCCAAAAGTCGGCTCGACCTCGCGAGCGGCTGCCACCAGGTAATTCGCCCAGGTCACGCAATCTGCGTCAGTCGAATCGAGCTTGAACCACAGCATTCGGTCAGGCGAACGCGCGGAGAAGTCGGCCAGCAGGGTCGTCTTGCCATAGCCGGCCTCGGCGACGATCAGCGTGAGGCGGTTGGCCGTGCATTCGGTCAGGCGGTCGAGCAGGCGTGGGCGCGAGAGGGTCGAACTGCGAACCGGGGGAGGCTGGATCTTGGACCGGATTACCGGCGCTAATGCAGCTTCGCCCTGCCCAGCCGGTACATCCCCGGTCGAGCCGCGTGCAGCCGAAGACGAAGGGAGATCGCGTGATTGATGGGGAGCTGAGCCCGGGACCCTGGTGGCGGACGGCGAGGGGCGCAGCGGATCGTCGGCCCGCGAACGGCTCGACTGCCTCATCCTCGCCACGGTGGACGGTCGCATTTGCGCATCATGGGTATGCGCCCTTATGCGCGACTTATGGCGGCCAACTGTGGATAACCGCTACTGACTGCCCTCGTACTCGAAGTGCAGCTTGAGCTCGACGCGGTACTCGACTATTTCGTCGTTTTCGATCCTGGCGGTCGACTTCACGACCTCGATCTCGCGGATATTGCGCACCGTCCGCGACGCGGTCGCAACGGCTTGTCGTGCGGCATCGCTCCATGATCGTGAGCTGGTTCCGACCATCTCGCGGATGATGATGGCACCCATTCGACCCTCCTCTCACCGCCTGCTATTGACAGCAGGCAAGGAGTCTATGGCCGCACGGCGCCGATTACGAGCGGCAGTGGTGGACGAGACAGCGTATTCGTCCACACGTTTTCCACAAGGCTGGGCGTGGATCAGTTGTAGGCGCCGGCCAAGCGGCTCTCCTCGGCGATCGAGACGAAGCGGGTCTGACGCTTGCGGAAGTAGAGGCTGGTCTCACCGGTCGGGCCGTTGCGGTGCTTGGCCAACCGCAGTTTGATCACTTCGCCCTCGGGATCCTCATCCTCGCCGCGCTCCTTCTCACGCCACAGGAAAAGGACCAGGTCCGCCGATTGCTCCAGCTCGCCCGACTCGCGCAGGTCAGAGAGGCGCGGCTCACGTTCGGTGCGCATCTCCGGTTGGCGTGACAACTGAGACAGCGCTACGACGGGCACCTGCAGCTCGCGCGCGAGGGCCTTGAGCCCGCGGCTGATCTCGCCGACCTCCTGGACCCGGTTCGACTCGCGCAGGGATAGCGATGACTGCATCAGCTGGAGATAGTCGACGATGATCATGTCCAGGCCCGACTCGGCCTGCAGGCGCCGCGCCTTGGTGCGCAGCTCCATGGTGCTGATGTTCGGCGTGTCGTCGATATAGATGGGCGCCTCAGCCAGGGCGTTCATGGCCGGCGCGAGACGGGTGAAGTCCATCTCCTCAAGGAAGCCGGTGCGCAGCCGCTGTGAGTCGATGTTGGCGACCGAGGAGAGGAGCCGCAGGACCAGCTGTTCCTTACTCATCTCGAGACTGAAGATGCCGATGCTCTTGCCCTCGCGCACAGCAGCCTGCTCGGCAATGTTCAGGCCGAGGCTCGTCTTGCCCACGCTCGGCCGGGCGGCGATGAGGATCAGGTCACTTTTCTGGAGGCCGCTGGTCAGGGTGTCGAGGTCAGCGAATCCGGTGCGAATGCCACTGATTTCGCCCTTGTGCTGGTGGAGGTAGTCGAGACGGTCGTAGGCGACCATCAGCAGCGATTTGAGTGGCGAGAAGCCGCTCTGCACGCGCCGTTCGCTGACGCCGAACAATTCCTGCTCCGCCCGGTCGATGGCCTCGCTCACATCCGCCGAGTCATCGAACCCGATTGAAGCGATCTTGCCGGCAGCGCCGATCAGGTTTCTGAGGACCGACTTGCGTTCGACTATGTGGGCGTAATGGAGCGCGTTGACGGCGGTCGGAGTCAGGTTGATCAGGCTGGTCAGATAAGCCGAGCCGCCGACCTGCTCGAGCGCCTCGTGTCGCTCGAGCGCCTCGCTGACGGTGACTATGTCGACCGGTTCGCGCCGCTCGTACAGCTCCAGGATGGCCTCGTAGATCTGGCCATGCGCCTGACGGTAGAAGTCCTGTGGCCGGAGCGTGTCCGCCACTTCGATGACCGCGTCGCGGTCGATGAGCAGCGCGCCGAGGACCGATTGCTCGGCCTCGATCGACTGGGGCGGTAGGCGGTCTATGGACACTAGCGGGCGGTCTCCAGCGGATGTGACTTCTTCATCCTCGGCCAGTGCCCGCGGCCGCGACAACCGACTTATTGACGAGGTGTATCCCCCGTTTTCCGGCGGGCTGTGGATTGTGTGGAAGGGCTGCCTGATTCAGTCGACCCTGCGAATGACTCCGATCAGCTTGCCCTGGATCCGGACGTCGTCGTAGAACTGCGGGGCGTACTGCTCGTTGGCCGGCTGCAGGCGGACGCGGTCCTTCTCCTTGAAGAAGCGCTTCAGCGTCACTGCGTTGTCCTCGACCTGGGCGACCACGATGTCACCGTCATGCGCCGTCTGTTGCGGCCGGATCACGACGTAGTCGCCGTCCGTGATGTGCGCGCCGATCATCGAGTCGCCCCGGACGCGCAGCACGTAGGCATCGCCGTTCGCCGTGACCGCCTCCGGCACGGCAAGTGACTCCGCCGTTTCCTGGTACGCCTCAATGGGGCCGCCGGCGGCGATCTCGCCGATGACCGGTAGCGCCCGCACGGTTGGCTGCAGCTGGCCAGCGATGCCACCAAGGCCGGTTCGCAGCGCTGCTGTGGGCGTCAGGCGGAGGGCTCGCGACGTGCTCGCGCCACGCTCGAGGAAGCCCTCTCGTTCAAGGGCTTGCAGGTGATGATGAACGGCCGAGGTCGAGGCCAGGTCCACGGCTTGCGCGATCTCGCGCACCGAGGGCGGATAGCCGCGTTCGCGGATGGTCGCGGCGATGTATTCGACGATGCGCTGCTTGCGCGCGGCGTCGTGCTTTGTCACCGGCGCCTCCTTCCGAACACGAACATACCGAACGTCTGTTCGATTGTCAAGAACGCAGCGGCGCAGCTCCGGGGAGGGTGGGACAACCGCTTATATACTCGGCACTCCGAATGGCTAGACGAAAGAAGAAGTCTCGTGCCCGCCTGGTGCGCGCGGCCAATCTGCTGCTCCTATTGCCGCTTGCCGGGCGTGCGCCGATGTACGCACGCCTGGTTTGGGCACTGGCGCTCGACGCGCGCGTGCCGACGGCGCGTAAGGCGTTGCTCGTGCTTGCGGGAGCCTACGTCGTGAGCCCCATCGACCTGATCCCCGAGAACCTACCGATCATCGGTGCACTCGACGACCTGGCCGTGATGGTGCTGGCCGTGGATGCCTTCTTTGAGGGGCTGCCGCCCGAGCTCGTAGCCGAGAAGCTCGAGGAGCTTGGGATGGATCGATCGGAGCTTGATTCGGACCTCGCGCGTGTGCGCAAGATCGTGCCCAAGCCGGTGCGGGCGGCCGTCGCCGCGTTGCCGGGAGTGATCGATTCTGTCGGCCGCTACGTGGGTGATCTCGTCAGCCGGAGAATGGACAGCAGGGAGGAACTCAGCGCGTGAAGGTAATTCTGACCGCCGATGTCGAGCCACTCGGAAAGAGCGGCGAGCTGAAGGAGGTTGCCGAGGGCTATGCGCGCAACTACCTCCTGCGGCGCAAGCTGGCCGTGCCCGCGAAGGGCGGAGCGTACCGCGCCTGGCAGCACGACATCGCCTCGCGCGAGGAGAAGCGCCAGCGTGAGCGTGAGGAGGCGGAGATTGCCGCTCAGCGCATCAGCTCGACCACGCTGACCATGGGCGTCAAGGTGGGCGAGGGCGGCAAGCTCTACGGATCGATCACAGCCAAGGACATCGCCGACGCGCTCGGCCGGCGCGGGATCGAGATCGACCGCCACAAGATCGACCTCGAAGAGCCGCTCAAGATGCTCGGCACGTACAAGGTCGCGATAAAGGTCTATGCGGGCCTAACGCCCGAGGTCACGGTCGACGTCGAGCCCAAGGGCTAGACGCTACATCTCGCGCGACACGCGCATGCTCACGTCGTACTGCTCGCGCGCAGCCGACGAGCGCGTATCGAAGACCCAGTAGCCGAGAGCCACGACAGCAGCCGCGACCACCAAGGCAATCACGAGCTGCAGATCTCCCGCCGCCAGCCAAACCGCGGCGAGCGCACAAACCGCGAGGACCCGTATCGCGATCGGCGCTACGTGGCGGTCGTATGCGATGTGCATGGCCTACCGCCTTTCCAGTAGTGATTCTACTGCCGGTTGTCCATGATTCCGGCGTGTACCTCTCTCTTCGGGCGCACGGACAGGCGCCGTTGTCGGAGTCAGCCGGGTATCGGTGTGGCCGATGAAACGCCGGTTTTCCGAACGAGTCCGCGGAAGAGGATGGCGCTACCACTGGTTTGGCAGGCCACCAGGGCGCATGTATTCAACTCAGCCCCTGGAAAGGTGGATGCGTACCGAATAGATCGGCACGTCTGGGGCTCTCGGGGCCTCAGGGCGTCAGCTTCTGAACAGCTGAGGCGTTGAACGGGCGACTCATCGGTGTGAGCGATGGCCCGCGTTCGCTTTGGGTCGGCCGATACTTCGTTCAGGAATGCCC
>CAZSWK010000055.1:0-17591 GCA_964610835.1 uncultured Anaerolineaceae bacterium
CCCTACGGGTTCTCCACCATATCGCGTGCCGCCTTCTGCAACTCCGCATCGGCTCAGAGGTGCGCCGACCCTGGATCCGAGCGGCCCTCATCAGGCTCCTGACCTTCTTGCCTCGTTCCTGGGCAGTCCGGTCATACGAGCGAGTGGTTACCTCGGTTCCCTACGACAGCCACGCGCTGGTCGCCAACGTGGCAGGCCTGTCTGGCTACAACCGCAACGTTGTGCCGCGGTCATGGTTCGCGGAGGTGACCTACCTCCCATTTGAGGGCCGGCAGGTCGCTGCCCCTGCGGGCTGGCACCAATACCTGCAGCAGATCTATCACGACTACATGAGCCTCCCGCCCAAAGAGCTGCGGCACAGCCTTCATGAGGCGCGCTGGAAGCTCGGACCCCGCGGTGATGCGGACCCGACTGGCTGACCCTGCTAACGCGCTCCGATGCGCACGCGCGCGTCCACGATAACCGCACCGTGCGGTTGCACGATGACCGGGTTGAGATCCATCTCGGCGATCTCCGGATGAGCCTCGACCATCGCACTGACGCGCAGCAGCACGTCTTCCAGCGCGGCCACGTCGCAGCGCGGCGCGCCGCGGTAGCCGTCGAGCAACGGGAAGGTGGCCAGCGAGCGGACCATGTGCCCGGCGTCGACGTCGGTCAGTGGGGTGATCCTGACCGCCACATCGTGCAGCAGCTCGGTCTCGGTACCGCCGGCCGCGCAGGCCACGACCGGGCCGAACAGGCGATCATGCACCACCCCGACCAGCATCTCGACGCCCTCGCCGGCCATGCGCTGCACGACGAAGCCAACGATCGGATGGCCGGCGGCGGCATAGCCCGCGGCGATCTCCTGTGCCGCGCTCTCGACCTGGGCCGGTGAGGCGAGCCCGAGCCGCACGCCACGCGCGTCGCTCTTGTGAACGACATGAGGCGAGATCGCCTTGAGTGCCACCGGTGCGGCGAAGCGGGCGGCGACCTGCGCGGCTTCTGAAGGGGTCGCCACCAGCTCCTGGTCGACGACCGGCAGGCCGTAGCACAGCAGCAGGTCGCGCACCTCACGCGGCCCCAGCCAGGGCGACTCCTCCGCCTCACCCCCGCTGGTCAGGGCGGTTATGACCCCCGGATCACACCCTTCCGGCACCTGGCGCACTTCGCCCAGCGGCGCGGCACGCCACTCCGCGTAGCGCACGACGTGGCCCAGCGCGTACGCGGCCGTCTCCGGATACGCGTACGAGGGCACGGTGGTCCCGTCGCTGGTGAGCGCGGCGCGTGGCGCGGTCGTGGACATGAAGACGGCGGCCACCGTGAGCGGGCGCGGCAGGCGTGCGGCAGCATCGCGGATGGCGCCAGCCAGCTCATCGGTCGGCGTCGCCAGCGGCGGCCCGGAGATGACGATCAGTGATTCGACGGCTGGGTCGGCGGCGATCAGCTCCATCGCCCGCGCATAGTCGGCCGGCGTCGCCGAGGCGATCATGTCGACCGGGTTTGCCAGGCCGGCCAGCGACGGCAGGTGCCCGGCCAGGGCGTCGCGTACCTGAGAGTTGAGTTGGGGCACGTTGAGGCCCACCGCCTCACAGGCATCGGCCGCGAGGATGCCCGGCCCCCCGCAGTTGGTCAGGATTGCCACTCCCCGTCCGCGCGGCAGTGGCTGGCTCGACAGCAACGCGGCGACATCGAACATCTCGGCCAGGGTGTCCGTGCGGATCACGCCCGCCTGGCGGAACAGCGCGTCGACGGTCACGTCACTGGCACCGAGCAGCGCGCCGGTGTGTGACGACGTGGCCCGCTCGCCGGCGCTCGACCGGCCGCTCTTCACCGCGATGATCGGCTTGCTGCGCCCCACTCGCCGGGCGATGCGCGCGAAGCGGCGCGGATCGGCGATTGCCTCGAGGTACAGCAGGACCACCCGGGTGGCGTCGTCATCGGCCCAATAGGACAGGAAGTCGTCACCGAACAGGTCGGCCTGGTTACCGAGCGACACGAAGCTCGACAGGCCCAGACCCAGCGCATTCGCCTCGTGGATCAGGGCCAGTCCCAGCGCACCGCTCTGCGACAGGACGCCCAGGTGGCCGGCCAGCGGCGCGATCGGCGCGAACTGGCCGTTCATGCGCACGTCGGGCGCGGTGTTGACCACGCCCATGCAGTTGGGGCCGACCAGGCGTATGCCGCCGTCGCGACAGATGGTGACCAGCTCGGCCTGAAGGTCGGCGCCCGCCTCCCCCACTTCGGCGAAGCCGGCACTGACCACGACCACTTCACGGACACCCTTGGCGACACACTCGCGCGCGGCGTCGAGAACGGCCGCCGCGGGCACGGCGATGATCGCCATATCGACCGCCCCGGGCACGTCCGCAAGCGAGGCGTAGGCACGCACTGCCTGCACCGAGTCCGACGATGGGTTGATCGGGTACACCGGCCCGGTGAAGCCGCCGTCGATCAGGTTGTGCAGCAGCTGACCGCCGACCGACTGGCGCGTGCGCGACGCCCCGATGACTGCGATCGAGCGCGGCGCCATGAGCCGGCCGACCTGTTGTGACGCCCTCTCACGCTCTCCGGGCACAGCCTGACGTGGCCTCTCCGCAGCGGTTGCCATAGGCGATGACTATGCCCCAGCGGCGCCGCACCGTGTAGGGCCATCGGTCACTCGATCTTCGGTGGGTGGGAATCGAAGTGCCGTGCAGCCATAATCCGTTGCATGGAAGCCGGAGCGCCGATCACCGTGCGATCGCTCATTCGCCAGCCGGCGGCATGGCTGCCACCGGTCATGTCGGTCGCCGCTTTGGCGGTGATCGGCTGGTACCTGGCGCTCTATGGGCCGGTGAGCCAGCCCGACGAGGGGCTGCACGCTCACCTGTGGCAGCTGCTCATGGCCCTCCAGTTGCCGATCGTCGCCGCCTTCGCCTATTCATGGCTGCCCCGCGCGCCACGGCCCGCGCTTTTCGTGATCGTCCTGCAGCTCGCCGCGGCCGGCCTGTTGGGCGTCCTGCCGCTAGCGCTCCTCGGTGGCCTGTAGCTCCCGTAGACGTAGCGGGCGAAGCACCACCCGAGAGGCGAGATCCGGACGGGTGAAGATCGGTTAAGCGAGGCCCCAGCGATAGAGGGGATGCAGCTCCGACCAGCCACTATGGTCCAGGTCGTGGACGTAGCGGCCCTCGAGCCAGACGTGCATGCCGGCATCTGGTAGCGAGGTGAGCGGGTCGTGGTCGCGCTGGCAGGTGGCCAGCGCATCGGCCTGAGTGACTGCGCGCACGCAAACGGATTCGACCACCAGGTCGCCGCGCTCCTCGCCCTGGTTGGCCGGCGTCAGCAGATCTCGGTAGGCAGGATCGAGCGTGACCAGGATGTGCAGGTCACCATCGGCCTCGGTGCGGATGACGTCCACCGTGCCGGTCACGCGGATGCACGCCGCCAGGACTGCCAGACGGTCGGGGTTGTACACGAACTGGTCCTGGTCGGTGGGCTGGCACCCTGCTGAGGACGTCAACGGATGCGCGCTCTGGGGCGCGTATGGCCGATACGTGGGGGTCGGTGGCAAGCTGGTGGTCGGCGTTGGGCTGATGGTCGGTGCGGGTGTGGGCGGGGGCAACGCCGTAGCTGTGGGCAAAGGCGCGGGTGCTGCGCAGCCGGTGAGCATCAGCACCGCAACAAGTGCGGCGATCGTGGCGGAGCGCCTCCCCATGGCGCCATTCTGGGCTAATACGATGTGGTGGTATGGCGAACATGAGCAACGCGCTGATCCTCCAGAGATCGGTCGCTGTGGTTCTCTGGGTGCTCTCCGGAGTGTCCATCGCCTATGTCTTCGGCCTAACGCCTGTCGCGCTGCCGGAGGCCCTGTCGTACATCACGACCGTGATTCAGCCGGTGCCCGTGGTCGCGGGCGTTTGGCTGTGGGTCGACATGCCGCTGAGTTGGCTGCTGTCGTGGGCCGTTCCATTGTCCGTGTTGGCGTGGCTGACCACGTTGCTGATAGCCCCCGTCGCAGTGATCCTGACCCTGCTGGTCGGCCTGCTCACGCTGCTGTTCCTGGCCAGCCCGCGCTTTGTCCGCGCGTGGGTGCGCGCCCTGCGCTTGCCCGGCTGGCGAGACGTCAGGCGCGATATCAAATGACCGCCACTACGGCGACCTAGAACTGGGGCAGCACCAGCAGGATCAGAATGAGCCGGGCAGGCCTCGTAACCCACTTCCCTTCTCTCGTCACAACGGACCCTGTTGAGCGCAGAGGAAGGCGCCAGCAAAGTGGCGAGTTGGTGGGCGACACTGGACTCGAACCAGTGACCTCTTGCATGTCAAGCAAGTGCTCTAACCAGCTGAGCTAGCCGCCCGCGGCGCACATTCTACCGGGCCGCTTCGCGCGAGGAGCCTAGTCAGTAGATCCAGCGTGGCAGGAACGGGCGGAACTGCTGCTCGACGCGCCAGTAGCCAGACGAGCAGCCCGCTGGCCAGGATTGCGCCCAGGAACTGGGCCACGATCTAGCCGGGCACGCGGCGCCACGGAACATCACCGCGCACCGCTAGCGTGGTGCTCGACACTTGCCAATCCTACGGATCGAACTCCGCGCTGCGGTGGACAATCCCGCCGTCGATGAGCGTGGCCAGCGGCCGCGCCAGGGCAAGTACGGCGGGGTCGACCGGCTCGCGCAGCGCGGCGGCGGGGACGATGACCACGTCCGCCCGATAACCGGGCACCAGCCGGCCGAGATCTTCCTGACCGGCCACCAGCGCCGGATCGAGACAGGCGGCGCGCAGCGCGCGGGCCAGGCTGACCGTGTGGCGCAGGCCGAGCGGCGGATCGTCGGCGTCGAGCGGCTCGCGACGGACCACGGCCTCGGCGATGCCCGGCCACGGGTCGGGTGGCTCGACCGGCGCATCGGTGCCAAACGGAATCAGCGCACCGCCGGCGGCGATGGTGCCGACCGGGAACGCGTTCTGCGCCCGCCTCCCCCACGCCCGCCGCGCGACGTGCGCATCACTGCGCAGGTGAACCGGCTGCATCGACGCCGCCACGCCCAGTTTCCCGAAGCGCGGCACGTCCTCCGGGTCCACCAGCTGGGCGTGCTCGACGCGGCGCATGAGCGTCGCCGGCGGCACGTCCGCGAAAACGTTGAGCACCGTGCGCACGGCGGCGTCGCCGATGGCGTGGACCTGGCCGCTGATGCCGGCGCCCGCGGCACGGCCAAGGAGCTCGGCCAGCTCCGCCCGATCGGTCAACACCATGCCCCGGTCGCCGCCGGTGGGCGGGTTGACGTCGGCATCGGTGTACGGCTCGAGCATCGCCGCGCTGCGCGACCCCAGGGCACCGTCGGCAAACAACTTGAGCCAGCCCATGCGGTAGCGCTCGGCCAGGCGGCGGGCGACGGGATCGGCAGGGTCGCCGTCGGCAGCAACTTCCTGGCCGCTCACCAGGCCAAGCTCGATCGCGCGCTCGAGTTGCGGTGCGCGGACCGACGCATGCACGCGCAGCGGCAATCGTCCCGCAGCCGCCAGCGCGCGATAGAACAGCGGGCCACGCTTGATCTGCGTGTCGCTGCCCAGTTCGCCGGGGTCGTGGCAGCCGGTGATGCCAAGTTGGGCGAGTGTCGCCGCCACACGTCCCAGGCCCGCCTCGAGCTCTGCCCCCGACGGATCCGGAATCGCATCGTCGACCAGTCCCCCGGCGGTCTCGTGCAGGATGCCGGTCGGCTTGCCCGCCTCGTCGCGACGGATCATCCCGCCGGGTGGATCGGCCGCTTCACCGATGCCGGCGAGCCGCAGCGCCGCGGTGCTCAGCCAGCGCGCGTGGTGGTCGTGCGCGTACAGGGCGATGGGCCGTCCGGCCGCGACCCTCTCGAGCATCTCCGCGTCGGGCCAGCGGCCGAATGCGTGCAACGACCAGCCGTGACCCTGCAGCCAGCCGCGGGAATCGCCACGCGCGGCGAGCTCGGCGTGGGCGCGGCCGATCGCCGCCAGTGCCGCGTCGAGGCCGAGCCCGGTCAGGTCGACCTGGCTCTCGGCAAGCACGAGGCCGACCAGGTGCAGGTGCGCGTCGGTGATGCCGGGCATGGCCACCAGGTCGTCCGGCAACTCCCAGCGTTCGGCCGGCTCGAGATCGTCCTCGTAGTCCACGATTCGCCCGCCCGCGATCGCGAGCCCACGCCGCCAGCCGAATCCCGATTCGCCGGCCAGCGTCGCCACACGGCCGCTGATGACCAGGTCGGCGCGCCCGGTCACGCTTCTATCAGCTCGCCCAGTCCCGCGCGGTCGAGGCCGGCGGCGATGCCCAGGGCCAGCGCGACGCGCGTCTTCGGTCCATCGAGCACCGACAGCAACGCACCGGCGCGCTGCCAGCTGAGGCCGCCCCCGGGAAATGCGTACACGGGCACGACCACCCCCGCCGGACAACGCGTGGTCTCGGCGACGATCGTGCCGGCGGCAATCAACTCGGTGGCCGCGGCGAGCATGTCGCGCGGCGTATTGCCGGCACCGGTCGCCGCCACGACCACGCCGTGCGGCTTGATCGGCGCCAGGCCGCGCAGCAGAGCGCCATCCATGCCCATCGCCGCGGTGACCAGGTAGACGTCCTCGATGGCCTGTTCCGGCACGCGTGGCAGCGAACGGCGACGAGCAGGGCGACGGTGCACCAGCTGTACTCCGGAATCTTTCACCGTGCCGAGCGCCTCCCCGTCACGGGGCTGGAATGTGTCGATGGCGGTGGTGTGGCTCTTGATCACATCGTCGGCCGCGAGGATCGTGCCCGCCAGCACGACCATGACACCCTCCCCCGCCAGCTCCGGCGCTGCCGCGCAGCGCACCGCGTCGACCAGGTTGCGCGGGCCGTCGTAATCGGCGGAAGAGGAATCGCGCATCGCACCCGTAACTACCACGGGCTTGTGCGCGCGGAGCAGCAGGTCGTAGGCAAAGGCCGTCTCCTCGATCGCGTCGGTGCCCTGCACGACGACGGCGCCATCCACCTCGGGGCGGGCCAGTTCGCGTTCGATCACGGCGTGTATCGACAACAGGTCGGCAAAGCGCAGGTGTGAGGCTGAGGACTTGCCCCAGTCGACGACGTCGATCTGAGCCACATCGCGCAACCCGGCGGCGCGCTCGACGATCGCGGCGCCATCGAGTGCGGGCAGCGCGCCGCCCGCAACGGGGTCCTGGCGCATGGCGATGGTCCCGCCGGTGAAGATGAGCGCGACGCGCGCCTGAGCCTCAGTCCTCATTACTACCGCCCTCGAACTTCTCGTCCAGCAGCCCCAACTGCTCGGGGCCGCCGCTTGGTGCCGGCGGTTCCGCCGACTCCGCGACGGCCCTGCGCGCCGGGCCTGGGCGGCCCGGCTCAACCGGTGACGAAAGGTACGCCGTGCTGGCCGGCTCCGCGTGATGCGTGACATCGAGCCTCAGCGTTTGCATCAGCGAGCGGCTGGCCAGCGCCACGGGGTCGACGGCGTCGACCAGGCCGACCTGGCCGAAGGCCTCCTCCGGGGCAGTCGGCTGCGAGCGGGTTATCGAGCCGGCGGCGACGAGCAAAATCACGACCGCCGCGCCCTGTACGACCAACGGAGTGCCCACTGCGTCGGCGATGGGGCCGACGATGATGATGGGCAGGAACGAGGCGATGCTGACCAGCATGTTCAGCACGCCGAAGACCCGGCCGCGCACGCTTTCGGGGAGCTCTTCCTGCAGCTGGGTCTGGGCCGGCACTGCGACGAACGCATAGGCCACGCCGGCGGCGAAGGCGACGACGATCACCACCGACAGCAGCGAGATCACCGGTCCCAGCGAGAACGTGTTGGTCAGCGGCTGGGCGATCGACAGTGCCAGGAGGGTGATGCCAAGGGCAATCAAACCGCCCTCGATGCCGCGCCGGCGCGAGAACAACCGGCCGTACACGTTGAGGACCAGGATGCCCATCACCAGGCCCACGCCGAGCGGCAGCACCACGACCACGAAGTCGCGCTCGGACAGGCCCAGAACGTGTGTGGCGAAGCCCGGCCCGAGCACGCCCAGCACGCCGATCAGTGAGGCAGTCACAGCGAGGTACGTGAGCGGCCAGAAAATGGTGTGGTTGGCGAAGATATAGCGCATGCCGTCGGCCAGCTGGGCAAAGGTCGTGCGCACGGCGCTGCCGGCTTCCCCCAGGGCGCGGCCGGCCTCGTCGACCATGCCGCTGCCCGGCTGCGTGGCTTCCGGCACGACCTCCGGCGCGGCGCGCGGGTCCTGGCCGGGCAGTAGCACGCACAGCGCCGAGCCGATGAAGTAGGAGACGGCCACGATCAGCACCACCGCCACGTAGCCGGCCAGGTTGACGACCAGCGGCCCGACCAGCGCGAAGCCCAGGAAGAAGGACGCCTGCAGGGTGAAGATGTACAGCGAGTTGGCCGGCAGCAGCTGCTCCCGCGGCACGACGGCGGGGATCATGGCCGCCTCTGCCGGGCCGAAGAAGGTCGTCAGCGTGGCGACGAGCGCGGTGACGATATAGATCGCGATCAGGTTGTTCGGGAAGACGACGAGCACGACGAATAGCAGACCGCGCAGCAGGTTGGTGCTGACCAGGATCAACCGCCGGTCGAGCCGGTCGACGTACACGCCGGCCACGGCGCCGAAGATGACGGCCGGCACCAGGAAGGTAAGGATCAGCACGCTGATCGACGTCGCCAGTCCGGTCAGCCCAAAGACCTGCACCGTGAGGCCAAAGAGGACCATGTTGGCGCCGACCTGCGTCGTCACCTGCGCCAGCCACAGCGCCAGGAAACGCCGGTTGCGCAGTACCAGGAGCGGGCTCGGCTGCGTCGCCTGGACGGCGGTCACGGCTGCGCCTCCAGCGGACCACGCTCGACGAAACGTACCAGCCGCCGCTCGAGCTCGCGGCGCTCGAGCATCACCCGTCGTGCGCACGACTCACACGTCATGCCGATGTCAGCCCCCAGCCGCACGACCGCCCACGTTCGTCCGCCGCAGGCGTGCGGCTTGCGCAACTCGACCCGGTCCCCCAAGCGCAGCTCGAGTACCGGTCGCTCCGCCACTCCCTGCTCAATACCGCGGCGGCTGTGGCGGCTGTGGCGGGCGGGGTCGCAGCACCAGCCAGGCGCCGACGCCCACGGCAATCAGTAGCACGATCACGAACACGATCGCCAGCGAGCCGGCGAAGTCACCCAACCCACTGGACGGGCCGGGCGAATTCGAAGCGGGGGACGCGCCCGGCGTGGGTCCGGGAATGACGGCCACACCGCTCGAGGACGTGGGTTGTGGCGTGGCCGGTGCGCTGCTCAGCCCCGGAGCCGGGGAGCCGCTGCCCACGGCCGCCGGCGGCTGGTTGGTCCACGCGCTCGGTACCGGCCCGGGCAGGCCCGGCTGCGGCCCGAACGACGGCGGCACGCTAACCCCCAGCGACGCCATCCATTGCTGGTTGAATGTGCCCACGTCGATGCCGATCGCCTGAGTGAACGCGTCGTCGTCGGACAGTCCCTGGCTGTAGCTGTCGACCAGCGCCCACAGCTTCTGGTCGCCGTAGGTCTGGATGAAGTAGTTGACTGCGGAGACGCTCTCGCCGTAGGCCAGGTAGAACTCGTCGGTCGGCGAGGGAAAGAGCCCGGCCAGGCCGTCGAGCGGGATCAGGTCATTCTTCGATACCGCCGACGAGATCTCCGCCTGCCACTGGCTCGAGTAGCCCTCCGACAGGTACACGGCGATGCCCTCGTTCAGCCAGCGCGGCGGCTCATGGTACGGATTCATGATGGCCTGGTTGAAGACCAGGTGCGTGAGCTCGTGGGCGATGGTGACGGCCTGGGCGGACGCCGACTGGCTGGGCGGTAGCCACACGTACATCGTGCCGATCGTGGCGTGCGCCTCGCCGGCAATCGCGTCACGTGCCGGCGATACCGCGTTGATCAGCGCCTGCTGGGTGGCGTAGATGTACAGGTCGACCGGCTTGGGCAGCGTCACGCCAAGCAGCTGCGACGCCTTGTCGATGGCGTCGTTGGCCACGTTGGCGGCCGACTGCGCGAACGCCTTGTCACCCTGGTACCAGTGCACCACGACCATGCGGTCGGACAGCGTCTGCCAGGTGAAGTTGGGATCGTTGACGGTCGCCTCGGCCGGTGGCCCAAGAGTGACCGTGCCGTCCGACGCATGGGCGCGGAACTGGTACATCACCTTTGTGTTGGGCGTGCTGGGACCGGTCGCGTAGCAGGTGCACTCGATCGAGCTCGCCACGTCGACATTGGCCGTGGCCGTGTAAGTCCCCGTTCCGGATTGCGTGGCCGGCAGCACGATGCGCGGTGCATAACCGGCCAGCCACACCAGTACGTCGACCGACGCCACATCGCTGCCGCTGATGCTGTCGGTGAAGCTGAGCGGCTGACCCAGCTCGGCGACCGCACTGGGCGTGCCGAAGGTGGGTGGAGCAGCCAGGCTCGGGGCCGGCAAAGCCAGCCCGCCAGCCAGGGCGAAGGTAACGGCGAGCACCATGGCACCCAGCCGGCCGACCGGGTGACCCTGCGAATGCCTCACGGTCCCGCCCCCGGCGCCCAGTCCAGGCCGGCGATACGGATGAAGCCGACGCCCGATTCGAGGGCTCCCAGCAGGCCGTTGCGGCTGAGCGCAAACGACTGGCCGTAGTCGACCGGCACGACCGGCGCTTCCTTTGCCAGGATGTCCTGGGCCTGGGCGTAGAGCGCCTGCTGCTGGCTGACATCGGCCGTTGCCGCGGCCTGTGCGATCAGGCTGTCGTACTGGGAATTGCTCCAGCCACCGAAGTTGCTGGTGCTGCCGGTCTCGAGCAGCAGGCCCAGGAAGTCATTTGGCTGTGGATAGTCGGCGATCCAGCTGAGCGTGAACATGTGCGGCGTCCGCACGCCGGTCAGGTACGCCGGGAAGTCGGAGAAGTCGCGCACCTCCACGTTGACCGTGACGCCCAGGTTCTGCTGCAGCTCCGCCGCGACAGTCGACTCGTAGCCGACGCCATAGGTATCGATGGTCACGGCCGGGAAGCCCTTGCCGTTGGGGTAGCCGGCCTGGGCCAGGAGGTTCTGTGCATCGGTCGGGTTGTATGCCGGCCGGTGGTCGGCGGTGTCGCGGCCGGGGATACCCGGTGGCACCATCGACGTGGCCGGCGTTCCCCCGGCGAGGGTCACGATGCGGTTCCAGTCGACCGCCTCGGCGAACGCCAGGCGGACGTTGGGATCGTCGAACGGTGGGGTCGTGGTGACAAAGCCGTAGTAGTCGGTGGCGAAGCTGTCGGTCTGGCGCAGCTGCGGGCCCAGGTTGGGGTCGTAGGCGATCCACGACGCGTCGCCGGGGCCGATGCCGGTGTAGTCGACCAGGCCGCTGGTGAACTCACCGACGCCGCTGTTGTTGCCGTAGTCGGTCACCAGGTCCACGTTCGTGAGCGGCGGCGTTCCGGCCCAGTAGTGCGGGTTCGCGGTCAGGTTGATGACGCCCTGCGTGCTCTCGCTGGGCACGTACGCGCCGGACACCACGATGTTCGCCGGCACACCGTTGTCCAACTGCCCGTACATGGACGGCGGCACTATCGCCAGCGACGGCGACGCGGTAACGGCCAGGAAGTACGTCGCCGGCCGCGCGAGGTCGACCACCACCTGGTCACCATTGGCGTGCAGCCCAACCTGGTCCGCGCTGATGCGGCCGGCCTGGTAGTCGGCCGCGCCGGCCACGTCGCCGAGCAGGCTGGCCAGCGGTGAGGGCTGCTGCGGATCGAGCAGCCGCAGCCAGCTGCCGACCACGTCCTGGGCAGTGATCGGCGAGCCGTCGCTGTACTCGATGCCCGGCCGCAGGTGGAACGTCAGCGTCTTGCCGTCGGCGCTCGTCTGCCACGAGTCGGCCAGTGCCGGCTGGACGTTGCTCTGCGCGTCGAAGGCGGTCAGCCCCTCGAAGACCTGGGCGATCACGTTCGCCGACCCGGCGTCACCGGCGTGTGCCGGGTCGTAGGTGAAGGGCTGCGCCGCACCGACGCGCGCCTGCGGTTGCCCGGCGCCCGGCGTGATTAGTTGGCCGCCGCAGCCCGCAACGACGAGCGCGACGACAACGGCCAGCAGGCCCGCGGCTCGCGCCGCCGGGCGGCCTGAACGGATGCGATGCACCGACACGGGCCGCAAGTCTAGCCCCGCCTGCGGATCAGGGGTGGTTGCTGTCGATCGCGGTGATGTACAGCGTGCCCAGCAGCGACTGGCCGGCATACGAGCCGACCCAGATCAGGTACTGGCTGTTGCCCTGCAGCGTGGCGGGGTCGGTGATTTCCACCGTGGGGTCGGAACCGTTGTACGAATCGTCGTTGCACAACCAAGTGCCCGCCGCGGTGCGCACGATCAGCGTGGGATCGCCCGAGCCGTCGAAGTAGAAGCGCAGCAAGCCACTCTGGCTCGGCCCGACGAAGTTCACCTGGATCTGCGGGGCCGCGGTGACGGTGCCGCTGCAGCCGTTACCCAGGTACGAGGCATCGATCGAGCCCTCGATGGCCATGTCGACCATATCCGGGTCGCTGCTGACGCCGGGCTGGAAGGTAACGCTGCCGTTCTGCGGCGGCAGCGTGAAATCGATCGGTCCGCCCGTCGCCGGCGACTGCGTGGGCGTGGCGGATGGCGTGGGAGGTGGTGTCGCAGTCGGCGGCGGGGTCGGAGTCGAGGTGGGAATTGGCGGCGGGGTCGGAGTCGACGTCGGCGTTTCGGTCGGTGGTGTTGTTGGCGAGGGCGTGGGAGCGACGGTGGCCGTGGCGGTGGGACTCGGCAACCCTGCGGTCGGCGATGGACTGGGCGCCGGGACGTTCGTACAGCCGGCAACGGCGAGCGCCGCAGCGAGCAGCACGACTGCGGGAGTTCTGCCGATCCCCCTCATTGGCACACCCCTTTGGTTGGTTGGAGACAATAGTTCGCGTGGAGACAATGTTCACGTGACGAAGACAGATAGCGCGGCGTTGCGCGCACGCCTGACGCCCATCCAGTATGCGGTGACTCAGGAGGCCGGCACCGAGCGGGCGTTCACCGGCATCTACTGGGACAACCATGACGCCGGAACGTACCGCTGCGTCGTTTGTCGCGAGCCGCTGTTCGAGTCGGATACGAAGTTCGAGTCGGGGTCGGGCTGGCCGTCGTTCTACGACGTCATGGAGAAGGGCCGCGTCAACCAAGAGACCGACCATTCGCACGGCATGGTGCGCACGGAGGTCTCGTGCGCCAACTGCGGTGCTCACCTGGGCCACCTCTTCCCCGACGGGCCACGGCCGACCGGCCTGCGTTACTGCATCAACTCCGCCTCGCTCGACTTCGAGCCGCGCCCCGGGGATAAGCCGGCGCCCTGACCCGCAGCCGCCCTCCTGACCGGCGACGTCCTGACCAAGCCACGCCGCCGACGTCCTCAACCGCAGCCGTCCGCGCTTGATGCGCGTGGCGCATCGCTTCGGACGAATACGTGCGGGAATGTGCACCAGGACCGGCGATTCGGATCCAGTTTGCGCTGGGAATTGGCGGGTTCTGACGCTGCACGCGCATCACCCGCGCCGTTGACGACGCGGAGTCTCAGGTAGCCGGCCGTGTCGCTATGGCAACTACCAGTGCGAGGCGCGCCGCCAGCCATAGCCGGGTCAAGGCCCGCGATAGGGCGTAAGTTTCATACGTGGCGATGACTGTCCTGCGCGAGCTGGTGTGCACCAACTGCGACGCTGCCTGGAGCGCCGACGAACCGCACGGCGTCTGCCCTTCGTGCGGGAAGGTCCTCTTCCCCCGCTACGACCTGGCCGCACTACGCGGGGTGATGCCGCAACCGGACTTCTACGGCCGGGCGAGCGACCTATGGCGTTACCGCGAGCTGCTGCCCGTGCGGGACTCGCGCTTCGCGATCAGCCTCGGCGAGGGTGGAACAGCGCTGCTGCCGGCGCAACGTGCCGGCGCGGCAGTCGGACTCGAACGTGGCGAACTGCTGATCAAGGACGAGGGCGCCAACCCCACCGGGAGCTTCAAGGCGCGTGGCCTGTCGGTGGCGATCGCGCGCGCGCATGAGCTCGGCGTCACGGAGGTGGCGCTGCCGACTGCCGGAAATGCCGGTGCTGCGGCAGCAGCTTTCGCAGCCGCGCACGGAATTGCCTGCCACGTGGTCATGCCGCGCGACGCACCCGCGGTGACCAAAGCCCAGGTCGAGATGTACGGCGCCGAGCTGCTGCTGGTCGACGGCCTGATCGACATGGCCGGCCGCGTGGTCCGCGAACGCGCGCAGGCCGACGGCTGGTTCGACCTGTCCACCCTCAAGGAGCCCTACCGCGTCGAGGGCAAGAAGACGATGGGCATCGAGCTGGCCGAGGCAGGCGGCTGGGGCGAGAGCTGGTGCCCGGATGTCGTCGTCTACCCCACCGGCGGCGGGACGGGCCTCATCGGCATGTGGAAGGCGTTCGACGAGCTGGCCCAACTTGGCTGGATAGGCTCACGCCGGCCGCGCATGGTGGTCGTGCAGTCGACCGGCTGCGCGCCCATCGTGCGCGCGTTCGAATCGGGGGACTACCACGCGGAACCGTGGGCCGATGCGCAGACCGTGGCGGCCGGCCTCCGGGTCCCCTCCGCAATCGGGGACTACCTCATGCTGCGCGCCATTCGCGAGAGCGGCGGCACCGCCGTCGCAGTACCCGATGAGGAGATCATCGAGGCGCAGCGAGAGCTCGCGCGGCTGACCGGCATCCTGCCCGCAATCGAAGGCGCGGCAACCTACGCCGCCCTCCCCCATCTGGCTCGTTCAGGTTTCCTGAATGGCGACGAACGCGTGGTCCTCTTCAACACCGGCACCGGCCTGACGTGGCTGGCGTAAATCGTCACCCCTGCTCAAACGCCGAGTCAATAGTCAAGGGCCAGGCGCCACTCACTGCGCGGAAGAACAGCGAACGTCTCGCCTTCCTCCGGTTCACGACGGAGCACGTCGCGCACCGCCTGCGCACGCGACTTGCGGGCCGGCAGCCCGGGCCGGCGGTCTACCTCGCCAAGGACTCGCCAATGGGCCTCGGCGATGCGCTGGAGAACCACGTAACGGTCGAGCGCCGCGGACATAGGCCCAACCCTCCCCGGTCATCCGTGCAATATTGAGTCATGCCTGTACGTACTGTCATCGACCGCGGGCCCAAGGGCAAACGCGTGGTTGCCATCGCCCTCGACTGGCCGGGCTGGAGCCGCGGCGCCAAGACCGATGCCGGCGCGCTCGAGACGCTCGAGGCCTACCGCGAACGCTATCGACCGGTAGCGGCCCTGGCGGGAATGCAATCCCAGTTCGACCAACAGGGCCCGCTGGAGGTGGTCGAGGACAAGGTCGGCACCGGCTCGACCGACTTCTGGGGCATCTCCTTCTCGCCCTCAGCCACCGAGCAGGGACCGATGAGCCAGGAGGAGCTCGACCGCAAGCTCACTATCCTGCGCGCCTGCTGGACTTACTTCGACGATGTCGCCGCGCGTGTGTCACCGGAGATGCGCCGCGGGCCGCGCGGCGGCGGGCGCAGCCGCGACGAGATCATCCGTCACGTGATGCGCGTCGAGAGCCTCGACTTCGCGAAGCAGGTCGGCCTGCTCGTGCCCGACGACGGCGTGGTGGTCGCGGCTGCCGCACGTCCCGCGTACCGCGACGCCTACGTGGCCGCGATGCGTGCCTACAACGCAGGCGAGGTCACGCGCAAGATGCGCTCCTGGACGCTCCCCTTTCTCATCCGCCACTCGGCCTTCCACACCATGGACCACGCCTGGGAGATGGAAGACAAGGACCTGTCCGGAGAAGCCAATGAACGTTGACGAGATCCGATTCCTGTACGCCTACGACCGCTGGGCGACACAGCGCCTGCTCGCTGTGCTGGACGGCGTCGGCGCCGACGTCTGGAGCAGCGCCAACGTGGTCGGCGAGCGTGGGCTCGGCGGCATCCTGGTTCACCATCTCGGTGCGTCTATGCGCTGGCGCCTGAGCTTCGAGTCCGAAGGCGACGAGCACAGCCTGCCTCAACCGGAGAAGGATCCGCTGCCTGCGGTCGACGAGCTGCGCCGCATGTGGGCCGACGAATGGACGGCCACCGACCAATGGCTCGCCGGCCTGAGCGACGGCTTCGTCAACTACGTCCACGACGGCGTCCCGGTCTGGCAGATGCTGGTCCACGTCGTGAACCACGGCACGCAACACCGATCGGAGGCTGCCGCGTTGCTGACCGCTGACGGCCACTCACCGGGCGACCTGGACCTGATCGATTACGCCGACGCGCTGGCGGCCGCCAGCAAGTCCTGAATCGGGAGCCGGTTGCAAGAACCGGCCAACCACGGCGATGGCATCGGAATGCCGCCTACCATATTGACTCAATCTTTGTTGAGTCATTATCCTTGGAGTCATGGAGCTCTCGGACCGCGCCACGATCCACGCCGCACTCGGCGACCCGGCGCGTCTGCGAATAGTCGACGAACTGCTGCTGGGCGACCGCACGTTCCGCGAGCTGGCTGACGCGTCGGGCCTGCCGGGCAACCTGGCGGCCCATCACCTGGGCGTTCTCGAGTCCGGTGGGCTGATCACGCGGCGCGTATCCGATGGCGACCATCGGCGCCGGTACATCTCGCTGCGCCAGGTCCGACTGGACGAGATCGCCCTCGAACCAACACTCCTTGCCGCCGGCTTTGTCGTCTTCATCTGCACGCACAACTCGGCGCGCTCTCAGTTCGCCGCCGAGCTGTGGAGGTCGTTCGCAGGAAATGGTGTGGACAGCGCCGGCACGGAGCCGGCACCGCGCGTGCATCCGTTGGCCGTCGAGGTGGGCCGCGAGTTCGGCGTCGACCTCAGCGCGGCGACGCCCAAGGCCCTGGCTGCCATCGGCCGCCAACCGGACCTCGTCGTGTCGGTCTGCGACCGCGCGCATGAGTCGATGCAGCAGTGGTCAAGCCCGTCATACCACTGGTCGATTCCAGACCCGGTCGCCGAGGGTCGGATCGAGGCTTTCCGGGTTGCCTTCGCGGAGATTGCTGCACGCGTTGGTCGGCTGGCGAGAACTCAGCAGCACTAAGGGCAACCGGAGGGCGAGATGACCATCGACATGACCACGGACGACAGCGCCGGCAGGCTGACCACTGCCGAGCGGCTCCAGATCAAGCAGTCCGCGGCAGCCCTCCAGCGGCGCCGGAGAGGCCAGTTCAGCACGGAGACCATCGAGCGCTTTATGGTCGAGCCAATGGACCAGCTTCTGCCGTGGAGCGCCTGACCAACGACCGGCGGCGCGCGCTCGTGCGTCTCGAAGCAGAGCAGACCGCTCTGAGGCCGAGCGTGCTCTTCCTGTGCGTGCACAACGCGGGTCGCTCGCAGATGGCCGCCGGCTTCATGCGTCACCTCGCCGGCAACCGCGTCGACGTCTTCTCGGGCGGCTCGGAGCCTGCCGAAAGCATCAACAAGGCCGCCGTGGCGGCCATGGCCGAGAAGGGCATCGACATCACGGCCGCAGTGCCCCAACCATGGGCGGACGAGGTCGTTCGCGCGGCCGACGTGATCGTCACGATGGGCTGCGGCGACGCCTGCCCCTTCTACCCCGGTAAGCGCTATCTCGACTGGGAGCTCGACGACCCGGCCGGCAAGTCAATCGAAGAGGTACGTCCGATTCGCGACGAGATCGA
>CAZSWK010000056.1:0-529 GCA_964610835.1 uncultured Anaerolineaceae bacterium
CGATGCCGGTCGGGCTCCACGGGCCGCCCTGGTCCCAGGGGCCCATGAACATCAGGAACAGGCGCACCGTGTCGGCACCGTAGCGTGCGACCAGTTCGTCGGGGTCCTGGACGTTGCCGCGCGACTTGCTCATGCGCTCGCCGTCGGCGCCCAGGATCTGGCCCTGGTTGAACAGGCGCAGCCATGGTTCGCGCTCGCGGACCATGCCCATGTCGTTGAGCGCCTTGGTGAAGAAGCGCCCGTACAGCAGGTGCAGCACCGCGTGCTCGGCGCCCCCGGTGTATTGCGCGACCGGGCACCAGGTGCGTTCGCGCTCGGTGTCGAACGGGCCATCCTCCTTGTGCGGGGAGAGGTAGCGCCACCAGTACCACGCCGAATCCACGAACGTGTCCAGTGTGTCGGTCTCACGCCGTCCCGGGCCGCCGCAGCGCGGGCAGGTCGTGCGCAGGAATGCCTCGTCGTCTTCCAGGGGATTGCCGCCCTCCGGCCGGTAGTCGAACCTCTCGGGCATCAGCACGGGCAGCTGGTC
>CAZSWK010000056.1:539-7007 GCA_964610835.1 uncultured Anaerolineaceae bacterium
GAAGGGTCGGCCTCGCAGTAGACGACCGGAATCGGCGTGCCCCATGGGCGCTGGCGGCTGACCAGCCAGTCGCGCAGCCGGTAGGTCACCGCTGCGCGGGCTTGGCCGTCCTGCCCGAGCCGCGCAACGATGGCCCGACCGCCATCGGGCGCCGGCATCCCAGAGAATTCGCCGGAGTTGACCAGGACCTCGTCCTGGGTGTGCGCGACATAGGCCTCCGCCAGCGCCTGATCGGCCGCGAAGCCGAGGGGCGCGATGACCTGGCGAATGGACAGCCCGAAGCGCTGCGCGAATTCGAAGTCGCGCTCATCATGCGCGGGCACGGCCATGATCGCGCCGGTGCCGTAGCCGAGCAGCACGTAATCGGCGATCCAGATGGGGATGCGCTCACCGTTGACCGGGTTGATGGCGTGCGCGCCCAGGGCCACGCCCGTCTTCTCGCGGTCGGTCGAAAGCCGATCGATCTCCGACTTGCGGCGCGTCTGGTAGCGGTAGTCGTCAACCTCAGCGCGGTGAGCTGGGTGCGTCAGTGCGTCGACCAGCGGATGCTCGGGCGCCAGGACCATGAAGGTCGCCCCGAAGAGGGTGTCCGGCCGGGTGGTGAACACGGTGATCTGCTCCCCGGCGGCTGCTTCGTCGGGGGCGACCGTGAAGGCGACCTCGGCGCCCTCGGAACGGCCGATCCAATTGGTCTGCATGACCCGGATCGGCTCGGGGAAGTCCGCGTCGGGATAGGTGAGCAGCTCGTCGGCGTAGGCTGTGGTACGGAAGAACCATTGCTCCAGGTCGCGCTTGATGACCGGCGTGCCGCAGCGCCAGCACACCCGGTTTGCGCCCTCGACCTGCTCGCGCGCCAGGACCACCTGGTCCTTGGGACACCAATCGACCGGCGCCATCTGGCGGTAGGCCAGATCCCGTTCCAGGAACTTCAGGAAGAACCACTGGTTCCAGCGGTAGTACTCGGGCTCGCACGTGACGACCTCGGCCGTCCAGTCCCAGCTGGCACCCATTGACTTGAGCTGGCGGCGCATGGTGGCGATGTTCTTGAGCGTCCATTCGCGCGGATGCACGCCGCTCTTGATCGCCGCGTTTTCGGCTGGCAGGCCAAAAGCGTCGAAGCCGACCGGGAAGAAGACGTTGTAGCCGTTCATGCGCCGGTAGCGGCTGATCGCATCGCTCGGCGTCTTCACAAACCAGTGGCCGATGTGCAGGTCACCCGACGGGTAGTCGTACATCGTGAGCATGTAGAAGGGCGGCCGCGAATGGTCGTCGAGGTCCGTCTCGTACAGGCGCATCTCGGCCCAGCGGGCCTGCCATTTGGGCTCAATTTCGTTTGGCTCGTACGGCGGCGCCGCGGGGGCGTTACGAGCAGTGCGGGCGGAAGAGGTCATGGTCGGACCCTCGCAGAAGCGTGGCGTGGAGGACGAAGGGACGGAACGGAAATGGGTCGCGCGAGCGCGCTCAGGCGCCGGCGACCCCGGTAAGTGCGAGGGCGTCTAGCGCGAGGTTGAGGTACAGCGCTCGGTACATCCGAGCCAGATGTTACGCGAGCGACAGCGAGCGCGACAATGAGGCGCACATGCCGCTGCACGACGGAGACCGGTCGGATGTCCCCATGACCTGGCGCATCGACGTGCCCGACGTCTCCTACACGCGTAGTGGAGACGTCTCCATCGCGTACCAGATCGTCGGTAAGGGGCCGCACGACCTCGTACTGGTGCCCTTCCACGCCAACATCTTCTCGCTGTGGCAGCAGCCAGGGTTCACCAAATTCGCGGCGCGACTCGCACGCGAGCGACGCCTCATCGTAGTCAACCCGCGCGGAGTGGGCCTGTCCGACCGCCCGCGCGGCTTCACCGTGGAATCGCGCATGGACGACGTGCGCGCGGTGATGGATGCAGCTGGCAGTAACGATGCGGCCGTTTTGGGCATGGCCGAATCGTCCGCGACCTGCGTCGTGTTCGCCGCGTCGTACCCCGAGCGTGTTTCGCACCTCATGCTGTACGTGCCGTACGTGCGTGGCGTCACGTCGGAGAACGACCGGCAAAGGGCGCTCGAACGGATCGCCTTCGAGCGGGAGCATTGGGGCGAGCGCGAGCACCTCGAGGCGATGGCGCGCGAGGTGAATCCTCAGTGGGCCCAGATGACTGACTACATCGAATGGTTCGTTTGGCACCACCGGCTGACGTCGAGCCCATCATCGGTCGTCGAATTTCGGCGCATGCAGCTGGACCTGGACATCAGCGGCGCATTGCCTGCTGTCCGGGTGCCCACGCTGGTGATGTCCAAGGAGCAAACACGCACGGAGTCGGCGGAGGTCGCTCGGCTCCTCCCCGACGCGCAACTGGTTGAGATACCCGGGCGTGGGATGGCAATGACGGAGAATGATTTCGCGGCGGAGGCGATTGAGGAGTTTCTGGCCGGCGCGGCGCCGCGTCGTATCCCCGACACCATCCTCGCGACGCTCCTGTTCACCGATATTGTCGGTTCGACAGAGCGTGCGGCGGAACTCGGTGATCGCCGCTGGCGTGAGGTGCTGGCGGATCACCGGGCAGTGGTGCGGCGTGAACTCGAGCGTTACCGAGGCGAAGAGATCGATACCGCGGGCGATGGTTTCCTGGCGCGCTTCGACGGGCCGGTACGCGCCATCCTCTGCGCTGAAGACGCAATCCGCGGGTCACGGGCCCTGGGGCTTGCCCTGCGCGCTGGCATCCACACTGGTGAATGCGAGCTGGTTGACGGAAAGCCGGCCGGGCTGTCAGTTCATGTCGGTGCCAGGGTGTCGGCCGAGGCCCTCGCGGGCGAGGTGCTCGTGTCGAGCACGGTCAAGGACCTCGTCGCAGGTTCCGGAATCCGCTTCAGCGAACGAGGCACGTTCGAACTCAAGGGCGTGCCCGGACGCTGGACGATCTACGCGGTGGAGGACGCTGCCCAGGACGACGGGTAATGGTGGAGCGACGGGGGCTCGAACCCCGGACCTTCTGCATGCCATGCAGATGCTCTCCCAGCTGAGCTATCGCCCCGCCGTCAGACTGGAGATTCTAGCAGCGGCCCAGATCCGCTAGCATTTCTGAGTCTCCAACTCGGGATTGTGCCGTCGGAGAGACCGCCGACAAGTACGAGGAGTTGCCCGTGAGCATGGCCGAGACGGCCATTCTGGGAGCTATCGCCGGCTTCACGATCTACCTGGGTCTGCCCTTCGGGCGTCTCCAGGCGGCCAGCACGCGACTCAAGATTTTCCTCGGCGGCGTGTCGGCCGGCATCCTGGTCTTCCTGCTCTTCGACATCCTGGGCCACGCCACCGGGCCGGTCGAAGACGCTCTCGTCGCGCGTGACTGGGGCCAGCTGGTGGTTCTTGGCCCGGTCTACGTGGTCGGTTTCGCGGCGGGCCTACTGGGCCTCGTATATGTGCCGCGCTGGTGGCGGTCGCGCACCACACCGCCGGGCATCGGCCCGGGTGCGATGGCGGTCGCCGAGGCGGATGGCGCCGTGCTCCGCTCGGAGACACTCGGCCTGGCGATGACGATCGCCATGGGCATCGGTTTGCACAACTTCAGCGAGGGCCTGGCCATCGGCCAATCGGCTGCGACCGGCGAGATCTCGCTGGCGCTGCTGCTGATCGTTGGTTTCGGCCTGCACAATGCCACCGAGGGCTTCGGCATCTGCGGCCCGCTGGTCGCCAACGGCGTACGCCCGTCCTGGGGATGGATCGGCCTGGCCGGCCTGGTTGGCGGCGGCCCGACATTTCTCGGCACGATCGTCGGCAGCCTGTTCATGTCGCCGGTGCTCTTCGTCGGCTTCCTGGCACTGGCCGCCGGCGCGATCCTCTACGTCGTCGGCGAGCTCATCGTTGCCGGCCGGCGAATGTCCTGGGACCTGACCCTGTGGGGCGTTTTCATCGGCTTCATAGCCGGGCTGGGAACCGACCTGGTGCTGGTGGCTGCCGGAGCCTAGTCCTCCCGGCACTCCCCGCAGATACCGGCCACGGTCAGGTGGCCGACATGGGCCTGGAACCCCGAAGCATGCTCCAGATCGGCGGCGAAGCGTTGTGCGACGCTGCTGTCCATTTCCCACAGCCTGCCGCATTTCTCGCACCGCAAATGGGCATGCTCACGTGCCGGCAGGACGTGAAATTCCTCGCGGCCGTCGGGCCCATGGCTGTGGTCCAGGTAGCCCAGTTCCTCGAGGACATCGAGCGTGCGATAGACCGTCGACGGTTGCGTCTCGGGGTCGCGGGCCTGACAGCGCTCGAGCACCTGGGCGCTCGTCACGTGGCCCTTGGCGGTGGCCAGTACGTCGAGGATCAACCGCCGCTGGGGCGTGCCCCGCAAGCCGCGTGAACGCAGCTCCTCGTGCACGGCGTCCCAGGCGAGCGTGCGCGGCGCGCTCATGACCCGCGATCCGGGTGATGCTCAGCCGTGTGGCCGTGGATATGGCTGAGGGTGCCGTGACGGTGCAGGTGCTCGTGAATGAGATTCGCGCCGATGAGCAGCTGGCGGTCGGCCAGGATCGCGGCCGGTTCGCCGTCGGCCAGCACGCGCCGGTTCTCGCCGAGCACCACCACGCGTTGCGCGATCAGGGGCACGATCTCGAGATCGTGCGTGGCCGTGATCAGCGTCCGGCCCTGCTCGCCCAAGCGGGCAATGAGGTCGACGAGTACCCACTTGGTGCGCGGGTCAAGCGCGGCCGTCGGCTCGTCGAGCAGCAGTACGCGGGGATGCAGCGACAGGACCGACGCAATCGCGGCGCGCTTCTTCTCGCCGCCTGACAGCTCGAACGGCGCGCGGTTTGCCAGGTGCCCGATGGCCATCGTGGCCATGGCCGCCTCGGTCGACTCCCGGACCTCGTCAGCTGAGAGGCCCGTCTGCAGCGGCCCAAAGGCGACGTCGTCGAAGACCGTGGGGCTGAAGAGCTGGATGTCCGGATCCTGGAACACGAGGCCCACCTCGCGGTGGAAGTGGAACGCGCCGTCGCCGTCGGCGACGGCAGCGACGTCTTGCCCGAGAGCGCGCATCGCGCCTGATGTGGGCGCGATTATCCCGTCCATCAGCTTCAGCAACGTCGATTTGCCCGAGCCATTGGCGCCCAGGACGGCGACCCGCTCACCGTGGCGGATGGTCAGATCGACGCCGTCGAGCGCGACCTGGCGCCCGCTGTACCGGTAGCGCACATCGCGCAGCTCGAAGCAGACGTTGTCAGCGACCTGCGTCATGCCAGCCATGCCCCGCCGATCACGGCCGCGACCGCGACCGCCAGCGCTCCGACCATGGCCAGGGCGTCGGTGCCGCTCAACCGATACGCCGAGAAGGTCCTGACCGAGCCGCCGAAGCCGCGTGCACTCATCGCCGCGTAGACGTCGTTACTCATCTTGAGCGAGCGGTTGACGAGGTTGCCCATCGTGCCGCTGATCCAGCGCCGTTGCTCGCCGCCTGTCGTGCGGCCCACGACACGGCTCTTGCGCGCCTCGAAGATCCCGTTGACCAGGTGCAAGAACAGGAAGATATAGCGGTAGGCCATGGCCAGGATGAGCACGAACAGCTGTGGCACGCGCAACTGCTGCAGGCTCTTGAGCAGGTCCGCCCAGGGCGTGGTCAGGACGAGCAGCACCGCCATCGACACGGTCACGCCCACCCGCGCGACGAGCAGGATGGCGCCGATCACCCCCGGCACTGACGGTGCAAGGTGCAGCGGCCCAAACGCCAGGTCGAACAGGCGCTCGCCGGGCACCAGGAAGATGGCGGGGATGACGACGATGCCGGCGAACAGGGGAATGCCCAGCCACACGCGCCGGACGAAGAAGTCGAACGGCACGCGACTGGCGCGCGCCGCGGCGAGGACCAGCGCGTACAGCGCGCCCAGGATGACGATCGAGCCGGTCAGGCTTGCCGCGAGCACGAGCGCCACGAACATGAGCAGTTTGGCGCGCGGATCGATCGACTGCAGCCAACCACGGCGGCGCGCGTGCTCCTCGGTAAACACCGCGCGCTCGGTCGAGCCGCTGATGCCGGCGAGGGTGTGTTCCAGCCACCCGGTGTGACCCTCCGTCCCGCCCCCGGCCGGTGCGCCGGACAGGCGGACGAGGACGCGGCCGACGACATACACGCCGCCGACGACCAGGAGTATGCCCACCAGCCCGGCGATCTCGTAGCCCAGCGCCTGCTGCCACAGCCCGGCCTGCGCGTCGCTGAAGAAAGGCAGCGGGATGTTGTACTCCGCGAGGGGTGCGCTGAAGAAGTTCGCAAGGTCCTGCAGGCCCTGCGGGACGTATCCGAACGCCGCGCTGACATCGGTCGCCGATCCCTCCCCGTAGGCGAAGCCCGGAGCGATCAGGCCGAGGGGTGCGAAGATCGCAGCGGCCATGAGCGCCGTCGTCGCGCCCCCCCCCCGGCGCGGCGCGCACCCCCAAGTCAGCGGTATCAGGTTCAGTGCCACCAAACCAAACATTTCCCCCATGGTCGCGACCCAGGG
>CAZSWK010000056.1:7017-8019 GCA_964610835.1 uncultured Anaerolineaceae bacterium
GCGCGGCTTCGCCTGGGCGGTGGCCGAGCCCAACAGGATCAATGCCAGCAACCCAACGATTGCCAGCATGGTCGCGACCGAGGGCCAGTCGACGGCCGTCCAGTCGGCGCCAAAGGCATGGCTGACATCGCCGCCGCCGGTCGCCAGGCCCGCGATGACGAGGACGACGACAGCCAGCGTGGCGATTACCCCGATCGTCCGCCAGCGCGCCGCGGTGTCAGTCTCGACGGCGGTGGCCGGCTCGCTCTGCGTGGGTGTCGTTGCGGCTGCGCGGAGCAGTTCCGGGTGGCGCTGCTGAAGATACGCAACGCCGAACGCCGTGATGAGTGCCTCGACGATCGACGCGCCCAGGGCGTGCGAAATCAGCATTGCCGGCACTGCCTGCGAGAGGTCGTAGGGGCTGTAGAGCGCGTGCCCGTTCTGGGTGAATAGCAGCGGCTGGACACCGAGTTCAATACCGACCGCGAGGGCGGCAACGGTGATGCCGACGTAGGCGCCGATGCCGGCCGCCCAGACCCGCCGGCTCGAGAGCGGCGTGGAGTATGCCGCGAGCAGCCGGTAGGTCAGATAGCCGACGAGCGGCAGGACGATGCCCATGTTGAATGCGTTGACGAAGATGGCCAGAACGCCACCGTCGCCGAAGAACAGCGCCTGGATGATGAGTGCGACGCTGACCGCGATGATGGCGGCCCAGGGTCCGAGCACGACCGCGATCAGGGTGCCGCCGACGCCGTGAGCGGTCGTGCCGCCTGGTACCGGGATGTTGAACATCATGATCGTGAAGCTCATCGCCGCGAACACGGCGAGTAGGGGCACGGTGCGGTTGGAGAGGACAGCCTGCACCCGGCGGATGGCCAGCGACCAGGTGGGCACGGTGGCGAAGCCCATGCCCGCCGAGATCAGTGGGCTCAGGTAGCCGTCGGGGATATGCACGATCGTAGTGTGGCCGCTGTTGCAAATCAATGCAATAGCACGATGTGGCTGGAACGGCGAAGTCATAGC
>CAZSWK010000056.1:8029-9571 GCA_964610835.1 uncultured Anaerolineaceae bacterium
CCACCGCACAGCGTACGGATATCCAACCGCGCCCGACGCTCCCGCCTGACCTTCAACGACTCGGGACAGCTGGTGGTGGTGCTGCCGCTGCGGGCGCCCCACGAGGAGGCGGAGCAGCTGTTGCAGCGCCACGCGGCGTGGATCCGCCGTCAGCGCGCGCGGCTCGAGGAGCGCCGCATAAGCCTTGCGATGCGTCCGTCGCTGGCCGCCGGGCGGCAGTTGTCAGTCGCCGGCGTGACGCAGATATTCGTCGCGCGCGACGATGCCGAGCGCGCCGCCCTGGAGCGCACGTTGCGCCGCCAGGCGCGGCGGATCATCGGGGAGCGAGTGCAGTCGTGGGCGTCGCAGGTGGGGGTACCGATCGGCCGGATCCAGGTCCGCGATCAGCGCACGCGCTGGGGGAGTGCCTCGCGCTCGGGAACGCTGTCGTTCAGCTGGCGGCTGATCCTGTGCCCGCCCGACGTGCTCGACTACGTCGTCGTCCACGAGTTGGCCCACCTGCGCGTGCCAGGTCACGGCCGGCGCTTCTGGGCAGTCGTGCAACGTCACTATGGCGACCACCGGGCTTCGCGACGCTGGCTGCGCGAGCATCAGGAGGAGCTCCGCCACGCCCTCGAATAGGCGGCTGACGGCGCTAGCCAGCCGACGAGGCGAGCGGTTCCGCCCCAAGGTGAAGGATCGCCTCGAGGTCGACTATGAAGACGGTCGCTCCGCCATGACGGACCATCCGCGGGAGCGCGTCGCTGAGGCGCTCGTGCAGGATCAAGGGCAGTTCGACCTCGCGGCTTGAGCACTCGTGCTGGAGGATGGCCTGCACGGCGGGAACGTCTTCATCCTCCACGCCGATCAAGAGCGTGGAGTTGGCCATCCTCAGGAAGCCACCTGACGACGCGATTTGGGTAACCCGATGGCCTCCCTCCTCGAGGGCCCCGATCACCTTCTCGGCGTCGAGTTCGTGGACGATCGCAACCAGTAGCTTGCTCATGGGTGGCCTCCGTTCCGGCAAGTCGAGTCGCTCCTACGGTTGTGGGGAGAGTATCGACGCGGCGGGCAAGCGGATTCAGAGATCCCGATTGGGCGGGATCACGTGGCCGTCATCGCCCGCCTGACGGGCACCCATTTCTTGAGCAAATCTTGAGCCGATCGCGCGGCGTCTTTGAAGTACGCGGTGCACTCTGAATCCAGCCCGCGACAGGCGGGCCGGCTGAAAGGAGATGCGCGGATGATGTGGGGATATGGCGGCGGCGGACTCGGGCTCGCCGGCTGGTTGGGGTTGATCGGCATCGTCGTGCTTGTGGTCGGCGTGATCGTGCTGATCGTGTGGCTGGTCACGCGAAGCGGCGCCAATACTTCGCAGAGCTCAGTGGCGCGTCCCGCAGGGCAGGACGCGGTCGAGTTGCTGCGCATGCGCTTTGCCCGCGGCGAGATCACCGAAGACGAGTACCGCGCGGCCAGGAAGGTCCTCGAGGAAGGACGATGAGTGGCCGCCGGCCGGCCATCGTGGGGGGAGTGCTGGTGCTCCTGGGCGTCGTGCTCGTAGGT
>CAZSWK010000056.1:9671-15076 GCA_964610835.1 uncultured Anaerolineaceae bacterium
GGAGAGACGATCACCTTCGCGGTCACCACCATGGGCCCGCTGGCGCACGAATTCATGGTCGGGCCGGCGGCTGCCGTCGCCGCTGACCAGGCGGGCACGCCCGAGATCGCCGACATCGGCATGATGGACACGAAGACCCTCACCTACACCTTCGAAGGCAGCGGCCCGTATGCCTTCGCCTGCCACGCACCCGGCCACTACGAGGCGGGCATGCGTGGCACGATCACAGTGGTCGGCTGACCGGAGCGCGGCGTCGTAGGCTGGGCAGGTGAGCTCGCCAGCGAAGTCGGTTCGCGTCCTGATCGTCGACGACGAGGCGCCCATCCGCAGCGTGGTGCGTGGCTTTCTGGAGCGCGAGGGAATGGACGTCGTGGAGGCCGCCGACGGCCCCGCGGCCGTTGATCAGGCGCGCACGTTCGCGCCCGACGTGGTCGTCCTCGACGTCATGCTGCCGGGCATCGACGGGCTGGAGGTGCTGCGCCAGATACGGACCTTCGCCGATCCCTTCGTCCTGATGCTGACGGCACGTTCCGAGGAGGTGGACCGGATCGTCGGGCTGACGGTTGGGGCGGACGACTACCTGATCAAACCCTTCTCGCCGCGCGAGCTGGTCGCCCGCGTACTGGCCCTGCTGCGCCGCCGGCGGGGTGGCCCACGGGCCACGGGCTCGGACGTCACGCGCGTCGATGATCTCGTGGTCGACCGGCCGCGGCACGAGGTGACGGTGGCCGGCCGGCTGGTCGAGCTGACTGCCCTGGAGTTCGCGATCCTGGAGGCCCTTGCCCGTGACCCGGGGATCGTCGTGACACGCCAGCAGCTGCTCGACACGGTCTGGGGCACCGACTTCGTGGGTGATGATCACGTCCTCGAGGTACACGTGGGCAACCTGCGCCGAAAACTGGGTGACGGGCCGGCCATACCGCAATACATCGAGACGGTGCGCGGCGTCGGCTACCGCCTGGGGGTGGCAGACCGATGACCCGTCCTGATTTCGGCAGCATCCGCTGGCGCCTGCTGGCGGCCAACCTGGCGGTCGCCGGTGCGGGCGTCGCGGCCGTGGCCTTCGGTGTCTGGTTGGCCGCGCCCGCCGCCTTCGAAAGCGCGATGGGCATGGGCGACGGCATGATGGGTGGCGGGATGGGGGGTGTGATGGATCCGCTCCTACGGGCCGCTTTCGGCGACGCGGTGGGGACGGGCCTGTTTCTTGGGCTGGCCGCCGCCGTGGTCGTCGCCGTCATCGCGGCCTTCCTTCTCTCGACCTACATCTCACGTCCGCTCAGCGGGCTGTCGTCGGCCAGCCAGCGCGTCGCGCGCGGCGACTATGCGCAGCGGGTGCCGCCCGCGGCCGGCGAACTGGGCGAGCTGGCGGCGTCGTTCAACGCTATGGCCGCCACTCTCGAGGCGACGGAGCAGCGGCGCCTCGATCTCATGGGCGACGTCGCCCATGAACTGCGCACCCCGATTGCCTCGGTTCGCGGCTACGTGGAGGGCCTCGCGGCGGGTGTGTTCGAGGCCGGTCCCGACACGTGGCAGGTACTCGACGAGCAGACCGCACGACTGGCCCGACTGGTGGATGACCTCGCAACGCTGTGGCGGGCGGAGTCGCGCGAGCTTCGTCTTGATCCCAAGGAGCTCGACGGAACAGAGTTGCTGACCCAGGCGCTCGAGCGCAACCGACCGCTCGCGGCCGCACGGTCCGTTGACCTCACTCTCGGGCAGGTTGTGCAGGCGACGGTGCGCGCGGATCCGATAAGAGTGGGGCAGGTGCTGGACAACCTGATCGGCAACGCCATCCGGTATGCGACGCACGGCGGCCGGGTCGAGTTGGCCCTGGCGGAGGAGCGTGGGGTAGCCGCTCTGCTCGTGCGCGACGACGGGCCCGGGTTGACGGCCGAGCAGGCGGCACATGTCTTTGATCGTTTCTACCGGGCCGATCCCTCACGCTCCCGGGACGGCGGCGGCAGCGGCTTGGGCCTGACGATCACCAAATCGCTCGTCGAGGCGATGGACGGCACCGTCGCGGTGGCGAGCGACGGGCCCGGCCGGGGCACGACGTTTACGGTCCACCTGCCCGTCGCGTGAGCCGATGGCCGGGGTCGGTGTCACGCTGAGACAACTCTGAAAGCCGCTTCCGCGAAGAGTCAGGGACGAAGATACGGGTCACGGCGCGACCCTTAGGAAGCGCCATGCGACAAGGTCAAGGGCCGCACGTCTGGCGTGGGGAGTGGAAATAGGCAGCTCATGGGGGCGCGGACAATGGCGAGGATGGACATTCGAGTGGTCCAGGCGCTCGCTCATCTGAAGCTTTCTCCTGGCCACCTGCCGAAGTCCGGTTGCGTCGCGTGACGAAGTCCGTCGGCGAGCTGGGCGCGGGCCGCCGCGCCTTTCTGCTGCGCGTGGCAATCGTGGCCGCCATCGGCGGCTTCCTGTTCGGCTATGACACGGGCGTCATCGGTGGCGCCCTGCTCTTCATCAAGCACGACCTCAACGCCTCCTCGGACCTCGCCCAGCAGTCGATCGTTGCCGCGTTGCTCCTTGGCGCGGTCGTGGGAGCGATCGTCGGCGGCCGCCTGGCCGACGGCCTTGGGCGGCGGCGAACGCTCATCGCGGCCGGCTGGATCTATGTCCTGGGCGGGCTCGGTTCCGCGGTCTCACAGAACGTCCCGGAACTGGTGGCCGCGCGGCTCGCACTCGGCGTGGCCGTGGGCGCGGCCTCGTTTGTGGCGCCAATGTTCATCTCGGAGATTGCCCCGAGCCGGCTCCGCGGCGCGATGGTCAGCCTCAACCAGCTCATGCTCACGAGCGGGATCCTGACCGCCTACGTCGCCGACTGGGCGCTCAAGGACGTGCCCGACAACTGGCGCTGGATGCTCGGCCTCGCTGCGTTGCCCGGGCTTGCCCTGGCTATTGGCATGATGTTCATGCCGTCCAGTCCGCGCTGGCTGGTCGAACGTGGCCGCGAACGTGACGCCCGGTCGGTGCTCAGTCGTCTCCGCCAACCCGACGCGGTGGCCGACGAGCTGCGCTCGATCCAGCGCGCCGCGGCGCAGCGGGCAGGGCACCTCGCGCTGCTGGGCCCGGCCGTCCGGCCAATGCTCATCGTCGGCGTCGGGCTCGCCGCGTTCCAGCAGTTTGTCGGCATCAACACGGTCATCTACTACGCGCCGACGATCCTGTCGTTCACCGGGTTGAGCATCGGCGGGGCGCTTACCAACACGGTGTTCATCGGTGTGACGAACGTCGTCTTCACGATCGTCGCCATCCTGCTGGTCGATCGCGTCGGGCGCCGGCCGCTGCTTCTCTCGGGGACCGTCGGGCTGGTCGTTGCTCTCGTGGGACTGGCCCTTTTCTTCCAGTTCAGCGAGCTACGCACGGCCGTGCCGGCGCTGGCCCTGGTGGCGCTGCTCCTCTATATCGCCTCGTTCGCCGCTGGGTTGGGCCCGGTGTTCTGGCTCATGACCTCGGAGATCTTCCCACTCAACGTCCGCGGCGCCGCCGACTCCACCTCCGCGTTCGTGAACTGGGCCACGAATTTCCTCGTGTCGTTCACGTTCCTCAGCGTCGTGACCGCCCTGGGCAGGTCCGGCGCCTTCTGGCTCTACGCTGCGATCGGGGTCGTGGCGATCGCCTTCTTCTACTTCCGCGTCCCGGAAACGAAGGACCGCAGCCTCGAAGAGATCCAGCGCCAGCTTGGGGTGAAGGACGAGAGCCGGGGCACGAACGTGGGCGGTTAGGCACGCCGCCCGCGACTACTGTGCGCTGCGCCGCTCCTCCTGTGCCGTGGGCGGAGCGACGGCAAGTTCCTCCTCCGGCGCCAGGGAGCGGAACAGAACCCAGTACATCAGCGAGCTGGCAAGTTGCAGTGCGCCGCCCAGGATGAAGGGCAGCGAGAGGCTTATCTGGTCAAAGATGTAACCCGCGCCCAGCGGCGCCACGGCCATGGCCGCCTGGCTGGGTACATTCGAAAGCGCCCCGACGGCGGCACGCTCCTCCGGATGGGCCATGGCCAGGACGTACGACTGGCGCAAGGGCATGCCGATGCGGGCGACGACCATGCGCACGAGATAGACCGCCCCGGCCAGCACGAAGGTCGGCGCCAGCACGAGCGGCACCAGGAGCAGGGCCTGGATGATGCGCACCACGGTCACGGTACGCACCAGGCCCCAGCGGAATGCCAGGCGGGCGGCGCCCAGCGTGGATATCACCGAAATCGCGTTGATGACCGCGTAGAGCAGCCCGATCTGGCCCGCGCCGACGCCGAAGCGGACGAAGAACCAGTACGTGATGAAGGGTCCGAACATGCCTACCGCCAGACCGTTGACGCTGTTCGTTGCCCACAGCCTCATGAGGAGCGGCAGCGAGCGGCGCGGAAAGCGCGGCCGGCGGCCGCGCCCCTCGATCGGCGCGGGCCGTGCTGGTTCGTGCAACGCCAGAGCGAGCAGTCCCGCCGCGCCGGCCAGCACGGCGCAGGCAAGAAACGGTCCGGCAAAGGCGGCCGTGGCGGCCGCCCCGGAGTCGTGCGCTTCCCCGGCCAGGACCGCCAGCGGAGTGCCCAGCAGGGCGCCCAGGCTGGAGGCCGCGGCGAGCCGCCCGAAGGCGCTGTTGCGCAGGCGGGCAGGCGTGATGTCCGTCACGAAGGCCTGCTCGGCCGGTTGATACGGTCCGACCATCCCCGCGCCTGCGCCGGCACCGCGGCCGAAGCTGCCGGCGGCGGCGGCCACGAACAGCACCACGGGCGATCGGGTCAGGGTGTAGCTGATTGCCGCCGCCGCGGCCAGCAGCGGCACCACTATCAGGAACGGGCGCCGGCCCACTCGATCTGAGACGAGGCCGATGACCGTCGACAGGACGGCCGTGGCCACGGCCACCACGAAGGCCAGCGCGCCGAGCTCGAAGGCACTGAAGCCGATCAGCGCGAGATAGACCGGCGTGATCACGCCGGCCAGGGCGCGCGAGGCACTCATGAGCGCGCGGGCCACGACGACGATAGCGAGGTTGCGGTCGCCGGCGCCCACGCGGCGCCAGTGGATCACCTACCGACTCTACCGAGGGGCCGCCTTCCCGGCTCGGCCAGACGTGACCTTGCGGCCACCGACTGGCATCGCCACGGGAGACACCTATGGATGCCTCAGTCTTTCGAGGAGGAAACGCTCTTCCTCAGGCGGCACGGGCGCGCATCGATGCCATCGAGGAGCGGATCACCGCCATCGGCGAAGAGGAGGCTCGTCTGTCGGCGCAGTCTCAGCGAGGAGGTGCGCGTCGCCTCGGCGGCCGACATGCGGGCCACGTACCGCGTGCCGCCTGAGGTTCGCTTACCGGATGGAATGGTGGAGATGAGGGGACTCGAACCCCTGACCCCCGCGATGCGAACGCGGTGCTCTCCCAGCTGAGCTACATCCCCACGG
>CAZSWK010000057.1:0-4396 GCA_964610835.1 uncultured Anaerolineaceae bacterium
AATCGCGATTGCGCCGGGGTCGGCCGATACCGTCGCGCCCGCCCAGCGCTCAAGGATCCGTTGGGCGCGCTGGCGCAGAGCCACGTCGCCCTGGTCGCCCGTGGGAACCGAGAATACGAAGGACGGGCTGCCGGGCGCCGGCGTTGCGGACGCGCGGGTAGGTGGTGAAGGTGACGCGTGTGGCGCGCCCGGGCCGATCGACGAGCATGCGTTCAACGCAAGCGCCAACAGCAGGGTTCCAGCGACCCGTATGATGGAACGCTGAACGACGCGTGTCGTTCGAGGCATCCCGCTACGCCTGATAGGCCCACGCGCCGGCGCGCATGACCCGCTTCACATTCAGGTCCGCGTCGAGCTCGACCAGATCCGCTTGCTGGCCGGCCTCGAACCGTCCGCGCTCGGCCATGCCCAGCAACGCGAGGGGATTGCGCGACGCTGCGGCGACGGCGACCGGCAGGGCGACGCCCGACCCGACCAGGTTGCGCACGGCCACATCGAGCGACAGCACCGAGCCGGCGAGGGTGGAGGTGCCCGCGAGCGTCGCGCGGCCATCCTTCACCTCCACGGCCAGGCCGCCCACCTTGCCCTGCCCGTCGCCCATGCCGGCCAGGTAGATCGCGTCGGTGACCAGCAGCAACCGGTAGGGCGGCTTGACGCGGACCACGACGGGCCACAGCGCGCGGTCGACGTGGATCCCGTCGCAGATCAGCTCCGTGTACACATCGTCGTCGAGCAGGGCGGCAACCGCCAGGCCGGGCGCACGGTGCTCGATCCCGGTCATCGCGTTGAACAGGTGCGTGGTGGTCGTTGCGCCGGCCATGTAACCGGCCACCGCCTGGGCCAGGGTCGCGGCGGAGTGGCCCAATGAGACCGCCACGCCGCGCTCGTGCAGCCAGCCGATCAGCTCGAGCGCACCGGGCAACTCGGGCGCGATGGTGATCACGCGCATGCCCTCGATGAGCGGCTCGATCTGCGCCCGCGGCACGTTCGCGGGCGCCTGCAGGAACGCCGGATCGTGAGCCCCGCGCCGTGCCTCGGCCAGGAACGGTCCCTCGAGGTTGAAGCCCAGCGGCCGGGCACCGTCGGCGGGCGCCGCGGGCAGCCACTCACGCACCGTGTCGGCGAACTCGTGCAGCCGCTCGAGCGGCGCGCTGACCGCTGTCGGCAGGAAGGAGGTCACCCCGCGACGCAGCAGCGCGCGGGCCATGCCGTCCAGCGCGTCGCGGCCGCCCATCGCATCGTGGCCACCCCAACCGTGGACGTGCACGTCGACAAAGCCCGGGGTGATGAAAGGTGCGTCCTGCGGCACCGAGCCATCAAGCGCGACCGAGGTGATCACGCCCTCCTCGACCACGATCCTGCCGCCGGCAACGCGATCCTCGAGCACCAGCTGGCCTTCGATAGTCGTCACCATGTCGCCTCCGCTCCATGCACGGCCGCGCCGATGGCGCCGGCCCACGGCCCCAGCTCGGCAGTCACGATATCCACTCCGTCGAGCGTGGTCACGTGAACACGGCGGTGCAGTTCGTCCCATATGTGCGGGATGAGCAGGTCGGCCGCCGCCGCCAGGCCGCCGCCGATGACGACCCGGTCGGGTGTCAGCACGACGATCATATTGCCGATGCCGATGCCCAGGTAGCGACCGACCTCCGCCAGTCCGGCCCGCGCGCGCACATCGCCCGCATGCGCCCGCCTGACCGCCTCGCCGGCGCTGGGGGCGCCGCACAGGGCGGCCATCTGGTCCGACCGGACGAATGCCTCGAGGCAGCCGCGGTTACCGCAGGTGCACAGCGGTCCATCCGGGTCGATCGTCTGGTGGCCCAGCTCACCGGTCGTGCCGTCGTGGCCGTGGAGCACCTGGCCGTTGATCGCGATCACGCCGCCCACCCCTGTGCCCAGGGTGAAGCCGATCATCGTCTGCACGCCGCGGCCGGCGCCAAGACGCAGCTCGGCCAGGCCAAAGGCGCGTGCGTCGTTGATCAGCTGCGCCGGAAGCCGCAGCGCGTCGCCGACCCGCGCCGCGACGGGTATGCCCTGCCAATTGCCGGGCAGGTTGATGAGCAACCTGGTTTCGCCGCGTGCCGGGTCGTACAGCCCGGGCACGCCGATACCCACGGTGGCGACGCCCGCCTGACGCGACATTGCCGCGGCGCCAACCTTGGCCAGGCGCTCGACGACCGCGTCGGGCCCACCCTTGGCCCGCGTGTCGACCTGGTCGTTATCGACCATCTTCCAGCCGTCGGAAGAGCCGGGCGTGTGCTCGAGCACTGCCCACTTGATGTTGGTGCCGCCCAGGTCGAGGCCCAGGTGACGGCTGGTGGGCGCCCGGTCGCCCATCTGGTCAGGACTCGCCGGTGACGCGCGTGTAGGCGGCCGCGACCAGGACCACGATCGAGCCGAACACGATCTGGCGCCACGGCTCGGGCAGGATGATGCTCAGGAAGCCGGTCAGCACGGTCAGGATGAGCGCGCCGACGATGGTGCCCGAGTAGCCGCCGCGGCCGCCGAAGATCGACACCCCGCCGATGACCGCGGCGGCGATCGAAGGCAGCAGGTACGGCGTGGCCAGCGTGACGCTCGCGGTGTTCGACAGGCCCGACTGGATCAGCCCGGCGATGGCAGCCAGCACAGCCGAGATGGCGTACAGCACGACCAGCACTTGCCACGCGCGAACGCCTGACAGGCGCGCCGCGGTGGGGTTGTCACCGATCGCGTAGAGCATCCGGCCGTAGCCGGTGCGTCGCAATAGCAGGATGAGCACCACCGCCACCGGCACGAAGACGAGGAGGTCGTTGGGGATCACACCAAATGTCAGGCCGGCGCCCAGGGTGTGCAGTTCTGCCGGAACGCCCGCGCCCGTCTGCAGGCTCCGCAGCTGCCAGACGTTCGAGAAGCCATACACGATCAGGCCCATGCCAAGAGTCATGATCAGTGGGTGGACGCGGAAAACGCCCACCCCAATGCCGCTGACCAGGCCGGCCAAAGCCGCGGCGGTGAGCGCCACGACTATCCCCAGCACCCAGCCACCCGGTTGATGCACGAACGTCGCGGTCACGAAGCCGGACATGGATGCCACGTAGGCGACCGACAGATCGATGCCGCCGGTGAGCATGGTCAGCGCCTGGCAGCCGGCGATGATTGCCAGCACGGCAGCCTGGCGGAGGTTGTTTGCTGCCCAGTTCGCGTTCACTGTGCCCGGCTGCACCAGCTGGACGACCACGACCAGCAGGATCAGCAGGACGGTCAGCGGGACCAGTGGATAGTCGCGCAGCATGTTCCGCAGCGTGGCGAGTCGGAGCCAGTTTCGGCCGCCGATGGAGCCCGTAGCCGCGGTCATGCCCGGCTCCGCCGCATCTGGACCAGGCTGCCGACCACCAGCACGCCGATGAGGATGAACCCCTGGGCGACCAGGCCCAGGTTGGGATCAACGTGCATGAAGGTCATGTCATCGCGGATCAGCTGCAGCACGACGACGGCCACGATCGGACCGAAGACGCCGCCGACACCGCCGGCCAGGCTGACGCCGCCCAGTACCACCGCGGCAATGCTGATCAGCACATATGTGGGCTCCGGCACAGGCGTCCCGATGCCGGTGCTCGCGGTCAGCGACAGGCCGGCGAACGCGGCCACCAACCCGCCGATGACGTACGACAGGAACTTGGTGCGATTGACCGCCACGCCGCTCCGAAAAGCGGCCAGGCGATTGCTGCCCACGGCATAGATCGACAGTCCCAGCCGTGAGCGCGAGAGCGGGATCCAGATCGCGGCCACGACGATGATCAGCATGATCAATGCCTTGGGCAGCAGGTCCGTACCAACCGAGCCCACGACCAGGCCCTTTAGCCAGTCGGCAGCGGCACCACCGGGCTTCGGCGTTACCAGCAGGGCGAAGCCGGCCCAGACGAAAAAGGTTGCGAGGGTGACGACGATGTCCGGCACCTTGGTCAGCACGATCAGGCCGCCGTTGATCGCACCCAGCAGCACTCCCAGCGCAAGCGCGAGGATGACGATGCCGACGGCCGTCAGGTCCCCGGGATAGGCCTGCATGAGTATGGCCGCGAAACAGCTCACCAGTGCCATCTGGGAACTGATCGACAGGTCAATCCCGCCGGCCATGACGATGATCGCCTGGGCGACGGCGGCCAGCGCCAGCGGCAGCACCGAAGTGGCGGTGTTCGCGAGGCTGACCAGGTTGTAGTACGAGTTCACGTACTTGGTGAACAGCAGCAGCACCGCCAGGAAGGCAAACAGGCCGAGGGTCCAGGCGTGGTTTCGCGCGAAGCGGACCAGCACGTCGGCCGCGCCGGATCGTGGTCCGCCGAGGGTCGTCGCGTCGGCGCTCATGGCTGGCTCGCTCTTGTGGAGGTGTCATCGACCGCGGCCTCGACCGCGGCCT
>CAZSWK010000057.1:4496-14969 GCA_964610835.1 uncultured Anaerolineaceae bacterium
TCGACCGCGGCCTCGACCGCGGCCTTTTCGGCCACCGTACCGGCAACTGCTTCCTCCGGCAGCTCGGCGTCCGACTTGAGGTTGTGCGCAGCGCGCAGCAAAGCGGCCTCGTCGGCTCCCGCCGCCGCCATCTCGGCGACCACCTCGCCGCCGAATATGACGATGGCGCGGTCACACACCAGCTGGATTTCCTTCAGCTCCGAGGTGTACAGCAGGATGGCCGCGCCGGCCGTGGCGAGATCGCGCAGCAGCACGTAGATCTGGTTCTTGGTCCGAATGTCGATGCCGCGCGTGGGGTCGAAGCAGAGCATCGTCTTCACGCCACTGGCCACCCAACGCGCGATGGTCACCTTCTGCTGGTTGCCGCCCGACAGGCGGCGCACCTCGGCGCCGGCGCGCGCGTCGATCTGCAGGGTTTCGACCGCCTCGTCCACCTTTCTTCCTTCGCGCCCCATATTGATCCAGCCCCATTGCGGGATGCGCGCCGAGAAGGGCAACGAGATGTTCTCACGCACGGAGCGCTGCATCAGCAACGCTTCGGCTCGGTCGGCAGCGACGAACACGACGCCCCTGCGGATCGCGTCCGCCGGATGACGGTACGAGACTGCCTTGCCATCCAGGAGCAGCGAACCGCTCACCGGCCGCTCCGCCCCCGACAGGATGGCGAATAGCTCGTCCTGGCCCTGGTCTTCGAGGGCCACCACACCCAGTACCTCACCGGGGTACAGGTCGAGCGTGGCGTCGCGCAGGCGGCGCCCGTCGCTCAGCTTCCGTGTGCTGATGCGCGGGGTCTGCTGGCCACGGTCTACTGCCGCCCCGGCCGCCTTTTTATGCCCGAGCGCCGTCGTGTCCTCGCCGAGCATGAGTTCGACGATCGTGTCTTCTGAGCCGGCGGTGACGTCGACGACGCCAACGGTCTCGCCATTGCGCAGCACGGTGGCGCGATCGCAGATCGCGGCAATCTCGATGATGCGGTGCGAGATGAAGATGACCGAGCGATCGCTGCCCTGTTGCTGCACGGCCCGGAGGACGGGTTCGGTCAGGTTGGCCGGCAACGCGGCGGTGATCTCGTCGAGCAGCAGGACGTCAGGCTCCAGCGCCAGCGCGCGAGCCAGGTCGACGATGCGCAGCGCCGCCAGGGGCAGTCGCCGGGCGAGGCTCGACAGGTCCAGGTCCTCGAGGCCGAGCTCGTTGAGCCAGTGCCGGAAGGGCTCGATCGGCGTCTGGGTCAGGCGCAGGTTGTCGCGGATATCGAGATCGGGAATGACGGCGGGTTCCTGGTAGACCGATACCAGCCCGTTGCGGCGTGCCTCGGCGGGTGAATGAGAGGTGCGCTCGCGACCGCGCACGACGATGCGGCCCGTGTCTGGCGTCACCGCACCGGTGAGGATCTTGACGAATGTGCTCTTGCCGGCGCCGTTGGCGCCCATCAACGCGTGGACTTCGCCGGGTTGGACCGACAGTGAGGCGTGATCGAGGGCCACCACGGCGCCGTAGGTCTTCGAGACGTCGGTCGCCTCGAGCAGCAGGTCGGTGGCGGTCAGAGTCATCAAGTCCCCTGCTGGTTGGTAGGTGGGCGGTGGAGCCGGACCAGCCGGCGTCCACCGCCCAAAGAATTGCGACGGGTGGCTATGAGCTCGAGCAGGACGACGGAACCGTGGCCGGATCGTAGTCGGTCCAGCCCGGGATCGACAGGCTGAGCGGCCAGAGCGGGTTCATGCCGGGCACGGAAACCCATGCCTTCAGGTCTGCCTTGCCCTTATCCGTGGTGTTGTCCAGGATCTGCGGGTCGAGCAGGATCGTGTTCGGGCGACCGGCGCCGGCGGTCTGCTCGGGCGGGTTGCCGGTGAGCAGGTCGTAGGCGAGCTTGACGCCCGCACCGCCGACGGAAGCCGTGTTGGTCACGGCCGCGCCGACCAGGCCCGGATAGGTGGTCGGGTCGAGCAGCTCATTGACAAAGGCGCCAATGTCCGCGTCGGCAATCGGAACGTATGTCTTACCGGCGTCATGGATTGCCTGGACGATCTGCGCACCCATGCCGGACGCCCAGATGCCCTGGATCTGATCGTACTTGCCGCTGGAGATCTCGTCGTTCGTGATCTGGGTGGCCGTTGCCGGATCCCATCCGGTGAAAGTGCCGCCCGGGTTCTGCACCTTGATGGTGCCGCCCGCATCGGTTGATTCCTTGAGCGCCTGGTTGAAGCCGACGTCACGGTCGGAGTCTGCCGAGTTGCCGGCGAGACCACGCGTGTACCAGACGGTGCCCGTGTTGCCCATCTGGTCGAACAGCCACTTGGCGCCAAGGTACGCGTACTTGACCTGGTTGTTGTACAGGTTCCAGGTGTTCGGGTCGGTGACATAGGAGTCAACCGACACGGTCACGATGCCGGCCGCGTGAGCGTCGGCCAGGGCCGGGTTCAGCGCGTCGGGGTCGTTCGGGTTGAACACCAGGGCATTGACGTTCTGCGAGATCAGCGTCCGCAGGTCGGACAGCTGGCCCGCAGCGTCGGTGTTGCGATGGATCACAGTGATGTTCGAGATCTTGCTCGTCCCGAGTGCGGTGGCCTCGGCCTTCGCCGTGCACACCTGCTCCTCGCGGAAGCCGTTGCCCACGCCGGCGCCGTTCGAGTAGCCGATCGTGAACGGACCCGTCGTGTTGGGCGTCGGCGACGCAGTCGTCCCGGCGCTACATGCTGTGGCGACCAGCACCACCCCGGCCAGCAGGCCAAAGAGGGAGCTGGTCCTCCTGGAAATCATTCCTTGCGTACCTCCTCGATGTGACAAAGAACGTCGCGGTCCCAGCGATTCCTTTCTCGTCAGGCACCTCCTCCTTTCGAGAGAGCTCGAGCGAGACGTCGCGCGTGCTCTCGATAGGCCTGGTCGAACAGTTCGGCGGACCGTTCCTTGCCCACGACCGACGCCCGGGTGAGGACGGGCGGCAGTTGCTGGCGTTCCAGCAGGAGCTCGGCCACGCGAACCTTGATTGAGTTCACGATCGCTACCGCTGCGATGGTAGACCCCGGGCCGACCGGTGTCTGCAGGTGATCGATTATCGATAAAGCGTCGGCGGCTGGTGTGCACAAGTCGACAACCAGGTCGGCCTCGTCCAGCAAACGGGCGCCGGCGGCGGGGTCTGGCTCGCCCGACATCGACTGCGCCACCGACGTCACGGCGATCACGCGCAGCCCACGCCCGTGGGCGCCACGGGCCATCTCAACCGGCACCGCGGTGAGGCCGCTGGCCGAGAAGACCATCATCACGTCGCGCGGCCCGAAGTCGAAGTTCGACAGGATCACCTGGGCCAGGCCCGGGACGCGCTCGATGAACATCGCCTGGCGCTGGCCGTTGGCGCCGACGACGGCGCTGTGGTTGGTCATCGACAGCTCGACGATCGGGTTCCAGCCGGGGTACGAGCCGTAGCGCGGGAACATCTCCTCGACCGGGATGCGCGAGTGGCCGGTGCCGAACAGGTGCACCAGGCCGCCGCTGCCGATCGCCTCGGCGCACCAGGCACTGGCCTGCTCGATCGCGCCCGCCTGCGTGGCCGCGATCCGCTCCAGCAATTCCCGAGCAGCGGCCAGCCAGCGCAGCGGGGGAGCGTTCACGGTGGTCATGCGCCCAATAGCTCCTCGTCGGGCGTTACGGCTTCCCAGCGGCCGCTCTTCATCGAGCGATACGCCGCGTCCAGGACGAGATTGACGACGTATCCATCGCGGAATGTCTCGGTCGGCACGCTGCCGGTCCGGAACGCCTCGATCACGTCGGCGAGCATCAGGTCATGGCCGTGCACGCGGACCTCGTCGGGCACCGGGAAAATCCAGCCCGTCTCGGCATCGGCCTTCTCGACGACGTAGCCCGCCGGGCGCTCGACGAACGCCTTCAGCGAGCCCACCGCGATGTCCTCGATCAGCCGCCCGGCATCGCCGTAGACCTCAAAGCGGCCCTCCAGGCCACCCTTCGATGACCACGACACGTCGCACGTTGCGGCACGACCATCGGCAAAGCGGACGATCATGATCGCGTTGTCCTCGCCAGTCGTGCGCGCGCCGTGGACGAGCGTGGCGCCCCAGGCGAAGACGTCCTTGATCGGCACGTCCTTGCCGAAGAAGAAGCGCGCCACCTCCGCGCCGTGTGAGGCCATGTCGAGGAGCGCGCCTCCGCCGGCTGCCTCTGCGTCCCAGAAGTGCGCGGCGTGCGGGCCGGAGTGGCCCTCGCGCGCGCGAACCGTGGTCAGGCGTCCGATCGCGCCGGACTCGACCATCTCACGCATGCGCAGGATGTCCGGGTTGAAGATGACGTTCTCGAGATACGCGTTGAAGACGCCCGCATCGCGGACGAGGCGCAGCATCTCTGCCGCCTCGGCGCCGTTGCGCCCGAGCGGCTTGGTGCACGCCACGGCCTTGCCCGCCGCCGTCGCTGTGCGGACGGCCGCGAGGTGGAACTGGTTGGGTACGGACACGATGACCAGGTCGACCTGCGGATCGCTGCACAGCTCTTCGATCGTCGCCACGCCGCGGCTGCCGAAGCGTTCCGCGAAGGCCGCCCGGCGTGCTGGATCGGCATCGGCGTGCACCGTCACCCGCGCGTCGCGGATGTAGCGCAGGCCCTGCGCGTGGAACTCGCCGATGAAGCCCGTGCCGAGCATGCCGATGCGCACCTCGCGTGCGCCCGGTCTGACCGGCGCCGTTCCCGGCGCGGCGGCCACCGTCACGACTGGCCTCCCTTGCGTGCGCGGAAGTCGGTGAGGATGGTCTGCGTCGCGGTGGCGCCGATGCGCGTGACGCCGAGCAGCATCACATCGAGCAGCGCATCGAGCGTGCGCACGCCACCGGCCGCCTTGACGGCGATGTGCGCGCCGGTGTTGGCGCGCATCAGGCGCAGGTCGTCGTGCGTCGCTCCAGAGGCCGCGAAACCGGTCGAGGTCTTGACGAAGTCGGCGCCCGCGGCCTCCGTGAGGTGGCAGGCACGGATCTTCTCTTTGTCGGTCAGGTAGGCGTTCTCGAAGATGACCTTGACGATGCCGCCCGCGGCGTGCGTCGGCTCGACCACGGCGCGGATGTCGTCCTCCACGTCGCGGTCACGCCCCGACCTCAGCCAGCTGATCTGGAGCACCATGTCGATCTCGCGTGCGCCCTGCTCGAGCGCCTTCTGCGTCTCGAACACCTTGGTCGCGGTGAGCACGTCGCCGTGCGGGAATGCCACCACGCTGCCGACCTTGACGTCGGTGCCGGCGAGCATGCGCGCAGCCCGATCGACGTCGATCGGGCGGCAGGTCACCGACGCCACGTCGTACTCGGCCGCCAGCCTGATGCCGTTGTCGATGAACTCGTCGTCGAGCTCGGGCTTGAGCAGCGAGTGATCGATCATCTTGGCGACGTGCTGATAGGTCAGCCGATCGAACAGGGCCTGGCGGTCGGCCGGAGTGGGCTCAGTCGTCAGCGGGGTGAAGCCGACCGTCCAGTCGGCGACTTGCGTGGTCATCGGTTAGAGCTCCCTGGGGATGTACGGGCGGAGGATGTTGTGCGCGAGCAGGAAGCCGCGCTTGACCAGCGCGTCCGTCCCTTCGAAGCGGCGATCCTCGTGCTCGATGATGCACGCGCCGTCGTAGCCGACGCGGTAAAGGTTGGAGAAGATTTCGCCCCAATCGGCATCGCCCAGGCCGGGCAGGCGCGGGATCTGCCAGCCGATGCCCTCCGACATCGAGCCACGCTCGTATAGGCCGTCGCGGTCGATCTGTACGTCCTTGGCCTGGAAATGGAGGATGTGCGGCCCGAACTCGCGGATGAAGCGGCCCTGGTCGATCATCAGCCAGACCAGGTGCGAGGGGTCGTAGTTGAGCCCGACCGTGCCGCCCCACTGCTCGAGAATGCGCCGCCAGATATACGGCGACCAGGCGATGTTGTTGCCGCCCGGCCACTCGTCGTTGGAGAAGATCATCGGGCAGTTCTCGATCGTCACCTTGACGCCGTTGTCCTGTGCGTGCTTGACGATCTCCGGCCAGACCCTCAGGGCAGCGGCCCAGTTCTCGTCGAGGTTCTTGCGCGGGTCGCCGCCCATGAAGGTGTTCATGAACGGCACGCCCATCTTGCGCGCGGCCTCGATGACCTTCTTGATGTGGTCGATGGCCGCGCGCCGCACCTGCTCGTCGGGATGCAGCGGGTTGGGGTAGAAGCCCAGCCCGGAAATGTCGAGGCCCTTGCCCTTGAGCTCGGCCACGATCTCCGTTGCCTGGCCGTCGGACAGGTTGGCGACGTCGATGTGCGACGTGCCGGCGTAGCGCCGGGTCGGTCCCGACGAGCGCGGCCAGCAGGCGATCTCGAGTACCTGGAAGTCGTTCGCGGCGGCCCAGTCGGCGACCTCGTTGAGTGGCGTCTCGGGGAAGGGCGCGGTCAGAAAACCGAGTTTCATCGCTGCATCTCCTCGCTGGCGGTCACTTCACGTACGGGCGCAGGAAGTCGCGCGCCAAGCGGAAGCCGCGCTTGAGCAGCTCGTCGCTGCCCTCGAAGCCGCGGTCCTCGTGCTCGATGACGCAGTCGCCCGCATAGCCCGCGCGATACAGCTCGCCGAAGACCATCCGCCAGTCGACCTCGCCGAGTCCCGGTAGCCGCCGGATCTGCCAGTCCATGCCGGCCGACATGATGCCGTTTTCGTACAGCCCGTCGCGGTCGATCTGCAGGTCCTGCGCCTGGAAGAAGAAGATGTGCGGGCCGAACTCGCCGATGAAGCGCTTGGTGTCGATCATCTCCCAGATGAAGTGCGACGGGTCGAAGTTGATGCCCACCGTGCCGCCCCACTGTTCGATGATGCGCCGCCACATCTTGGGCGAGTAGGCGAGGTTGTGGCCGCTCGGCCACTCGTCGTACGAAAAGATCATGGGGCAGTGCTCAATGGCCAGCTTGACCCCGTTGTCGCGCGCGAAGCTGACGATGTCCGGCCAAATCCGCAGGGCGTCTTCCCAGTTTTGGTCGGGTGTTTTCGCCGAGTCCGCGCCGATGAAGGTGGTCACGAAAGGCACGCTCATCCTGCGCGCGGCCACGATCACCTTCTTCAGGTGACTGATCACTCGCTCGCGGTGCGCCGGGTCCGGGTGTAGCGGGTTGGGGTAGTAGCCCAGCCCGGACACACACAGGCCCTTGCTGGCAAGCTCGCCGCTGATGTCGCGCGCCCCCATCTCTGACAGATTCGCGACATCGATGTGGCTGGTGCCGCCATAGCGCCGATCGGCGCCCGCGCCGGCGGGCCAGCAGGCGATTTCGAGTGTTTCGAAGTCCGCTTCGGCTGCCCAGTCGGCAACCTCCATCAGTGGCGTCTCGGGGAAGGGCGCGGTCAGGAAACCAAGCTTCATCGGACCACCTCTCTGGCGTGCGTCTCACGCTCGACTCTTGTCCACCTGCCGTCGCGCGCACTGCGTGCGATGGCATCGCCCACGAGCATCTCTTCGTGCCCATCGGCAAAGGTTGCGTAGGGTGGCTTATCGCGCATGGCGCCCGCGGCGACATCGGCGTACACCGCGCGGAAGAGTGCCGCGAAGGTGTCGGCGAAGCCCTCGACGTGGCCGCCCGGCAGTGCCGCCGCGGCCTGGCCGGCGGGCAGCATCAGCGCGGCGTCGCGATTCATGATCTCGTTCGGCCGGCCGCGATGGCCCAGCCACAGGAAATCGGGCTGCTCGGAGTTCCACTCCGCGGCCGACGTGGCGCCGTCGACCTCGTACTGCAGCGTGTTCCGGTGACCGGCGCTGATCTGTGAGACGGCCATCACGCCCCGCGCGCCATTGTCGTAGCGCAGCAGGATCGTCGCCGCGTCCTCGGTCTTGATCTCGCGCGGCACGGTGTCCGTGGCCCGTTCGGTCGAGAACGTCGCGACGGGCCCGGCCGGCTGCTGGCGGACGGGCACGAACGTGCCCAGCTCGGCCATCACCTCGGTCACCTGGCGGCCGGTGACGAAGCTGGTCAGATCGAGCCAGTGCGAACCGATGTCGCCCACCGCGCGCAGTGCACCGCCGCGCTCGGGCTCGAGGCGCCAGTTCCAGTCGGTATCGAGCAGCAGCCAGTCCTGGAAGTAGCGGCCGCTGATCAGGCGCACGTCGCCCAGCCCATCGCCGGCGATGAACTCGCGCAGGTGCTGGTTGAGTGGGTAGAAGCGGATGTTGAAGTTGACCGCCGCGACTCTGCCGTTGCCCCGTGCCTGCGCGGCCAGCTCGACCAGCTCGGCGGATTCGGCCGAGGTCATGGTCAGCGGCTTCTCGCACACGACGCTACGGCCGGCGGCCAGGATCGCCTTGACCTGCGGGTAGTGGAGGTGGTTGGGGGAGGTGACGTGGACCACCTCGACGGTGTCGTCGGCGAGCAGCTCGTCGAGATCCGCGTAGCCGCGCTTGACGCCCAGCTTCTCGGCGCGCTCGTTGCCTCGTTCAGCCGAGGAGCCGAGCAGACCGCGAACCTGGATGCCGATGCGCCGAAGAGCCTCGATGTGAACGGTCCCGATGAAACCGCTGCCGATCACCGCGGCGCCGATGGCGCCCACTGGCCGCATTCGCCCCAAGAAACTCCTCTCACGGCCCGGTGGTGGCTTGCTCCGCCGGACCTGTGGCGTGTTTATCCCACCCAACTTAGGCATGTCAAGTGCAAAAGTGCGTTTGTGGACGGCAATAGCGGCTATAGTCCGTGCAAATGGTCGGCCTGCCGGTTGAGGTCACGATTGATGCCCTGGTGGCTGTCCTCGACGACGTCCGCCTGGGTGGTGCCCGGTCGCGTGCGGAGGTTGTGGCGCGCACCGGCCTGAGCCGCACCGTGGTCGCCCAGCGCGTCGGCGACCTGATCGCGCTGGGCCTGATCCGCGAGGGCGGCCTGGGCCAAAGTACGGGCGGTCGACCGCCGCGTCAGCTGTCCTTTCACGGCGATGCCGGTCACGTGCTGGTGGCCGACCTGGGCGCCACGAGCATCGACGTTGCCATCACCAACCTCGACGGCCAGATCGTTGCCCACCGCGACGAGCCGGCCGACATCGCGGACGGTCCCGAGCGCTGCCTGACCCGCGTCGACGAGCTGTTCGCCGAGCTGTGTGCGACCGCCCGCGACCTGCCCGGCACGCTGTGGGGCATCGGCGTGGGCGTACCCGGGCCGGTCGAGTTCATGACCGGCACGCCGATCTCGCCGCCGATCATGCCCGGCTGGGACGGCTACCCGGTGCGCCGGCGCTTCGCCGAACGCTACGGCGCCCCGGTGTGGGTCGACAACGACGTCAACCTGCTGGCCATGGGTGAGTGGCGCAGCGGCGTCGCGGTGGGCCACGACAAGGTGGTGGTGATCAAGGTCGGTACCGGTATCGGCGCCGGGATCATCTCCGACGGACGGCTGCACCGCGGCGCGCAGGGCAGCGCCGGCGACGTGGGCCACATCCAGGTCGTCGACGACACGGCCGTCATCTGCCGCTGCGGCAACATCGGCTGCCTCGAGGCCGTCGCCGGCGGCGCCGCCCTGGCGCGCGACGGCGAAGCCGCCGCGCGTGCCGGTCGCAGCGACCGGCTGCGCGCCGCGCTTGAGCAGCACGGCCGCGTGACCGCTGCGGACGTTGCGCGGGCCGCTTCCTTTGGTGACGCCGTCTCGGTGGCGCTGCTGCAGGCGGCCGGTCGGCGAATCGGCGGCATGCTCGCCTCGGTGGTCAACTTCTTCAACCCGTCACTGATCGTCATCGGCGGTGCCGTGGCGCAGAGCGGCGACCTGCTGCTGGCCGCCATTCGCGAGACCGTCTACCGTCGCTCGCTGCCGCTCGCGACGCGCGAGTTGCTCATCCAGCGCTCGTCGCTGGGCGCGCTGGCCGGGGTCATCGGCGCCTCGGCGATGGTCGTTGACCAGTTGTTCGCGCGCGAGAACATCGGCCGCTGGATGCCCGCCGGCCAGCCGGCCGGCATGGCCGAGTTCGCGACGGGCTGATCCGGCCGCCGCCGGGGCCGGATCAGCCGGCGACGATGCGGTCGACGTAGTCGCCGCTCGCGGGATCCTTGAGGATCATCCTGCGCCGGCCGTCGGGCAGCAGCTCGCTCTTGATGACCACCTTGCCGTCGTACATCTCCGGTTTGCGTCCGGCACCGATGCGCGGCGTGACGCCACCCCGCCAATCGGCCAGCTCGACCTTCTCCCACGCGTGTGACTTGGCCGAGCGGAAGCAGGCATCCATGACGGAGTTGACCACGTAGCCGTCGTAGAAGGTCTCCCTGGGCGCGGACCCGGACTCGAGGGCGCGTAATTGATCGCTGAACATGTCCACGTAGCCCAGCTCGACGATGTCGTCGCCGACCGGGAACATCCAGCCCTGCTCGGCCTCGGACTTCTCCGCCACGTAGCCGCCGGCCGAGCCCGCCGAGAACATCTCGAACCCGGTGCGCAGGTAGGTGTTGATCCAGATGGTGCCGTCGGTGCCGGCCACCTCGTCACGCAGGTCCATGCCGCCACGGAACGTCCACGAGACCTCGAA
>CAZSWK010000058.1:0-14612 GCA_964610835.1 uncultured Anaerolineaceae bacterium
CCGCTTCGGCCTCGGCGGCCTTGCGCGCCAGCGCGGCCTTGCGCAGCGCGTTGGTGTACTGCCGCCAGTGCGGCTTGCACATCCGCCCGAGGCCGTCCTTCTGGCTGGGTTGCTTGGGGAAGTCGGCGACCGGCGCCTCGTGCGGCTCGATGCCGAAGTTCTTGCTGCCGATGCAGCGGCGCATCTCGCCCGTGGTGGTGGTCTTCCTGGCCATGGTGATGGTCTCCTTTCGCATCTAGAGGCCGAACGACGCGGCGAGTCGCTCGCTCTCGTCGGGCCCGGCTTCGAGCGCGGCGGCGAGCGCCGCGTGCATCTCGGCGATGAACTCCGCCCGCGACAGGCCGTCGAGGGTCGGGTGCTCGACCCGCATCCAGGCCTCGACGTGGCGCGGGTCGACGTCCTTGGTCCGCTCGGCGATGAAGCGCTGGTAGAACGTCCAGCGCGCCATCTCGCCCATCGTCAGTTCGGGCATCGGCTGACTCCTTCCCATGGCCCACGCGCATCCGGCGTGGCGCGCGCCATCACTTGCTCAGGTGGCGCCCCGATGCAAGTGATGTGTCCGAGATGACACCGAGCGCGGCGGCGGCGGACGCCAGGGGGTCCGTTCCCCACCAGGCCTCGAAAAGGCCTTCAGACGCGCATACCACCGGGTCGCAGCGCTTGCCGTGCTCGGCTACGGAAGTCCCCGGCGTGTGCTGGCGTGGTCGGCGTAATTCGGGAAACTCGGCCGCGCGTATGCAGCCGCGAGGCGCGGTCTGGGGGCATCTCCGTTCCCATGGGGTCTACGCCACCCGGGTCCGACGACGCCCGACGCGACACGCCCGAGCGGAGACGCGACTGAGACGCGACGTCGGGCGCGACAGGCGACGCGCCCTTCGTCGAGTTGCACGAGCGGCACAGCACGGCGCAGTTGGAGATCTCAAACGGAGCACCGCCTGCCGCCAACGGCACGACGTGATCGACGGTTAGGTCCCGCGCAGGGTGCGCTGGGCGGCCGTAGCCGGGGCACCAGTCGCCGTGCTCGCCACGCCAGGCGCGTAGCACGCGGGCGCTGAGGCGCTGCCAGGCCGGCGTGCTGTAGAGGGCGTTGTGGCGGCTGCGGTTCGACTGCCGAGCGTGCTCGGTGCAGCGACTACCGGGACGGCTGGTGGGGACGCCGCAGACCGTGCACAGCTTCAACGGGCCCACCGTCACAGGCGCCACGATGCGAACACGCCTACGATCGGGTGGTGAAGACGCTCGTAATCCTCAACGACGCGCCCTACGGCAACGAGCGGCCCTACAACGGGCTGCGCTTGGCAACCGCCCTCGCCAAGCAGGAGGGGGATGAGGTGCGGGTGTTCCTGATGGCGGACGCGGTTGGCTGCGCCAAGCCCGGGCAGACGACGCCCGACGGCTACTACAACATCGGCCGCATGATCAAGGGCCTGACGGGACGCGGCGTGGCGATCGGCTGCTGCGGGTCCTGTCTCGATGCTCGGGGGTTCGGAGACGCGGATCTCGCCGAGGGCACCCGTCGCTCGTCCATGGCCGAGCTCGCCGAGTGGACCGCCTGGGCCGACAAGGTCATCGTCTTCTGAAGGGCTGCCCGATACTGGCGATATGGCCAGCGACAGGAGCGATCTGACCCAGGTCTGGCAACGGGTCCAGGCCGCGCTGCCGAGCGGGTGGACATTGGACAGCTTGCGCTGTGCGTCGGAGGGGCTGGCGCCAGAGCAGCGCTCCGACGACTGGATCGCGATCGCGCTCGGTCCGGGCGGCGAGGAGCGTCGTTCGCGCGCCGCCGATCCGATCCCCGCGCTGGAGGGACTCGTCCCGCTCGTTTTGACCACCCCGCGTCCCCTGTCCTAGACCGTCTTGGTCGTCGTGGCCACGCCCTCTGCGTCGGTCACGGTGACCGCGGTGCCCGTGGGCAGCTGCGGCGCGGCGACCGGCGTGACCTTGTCGGGTAGCAGCCAAGCGAGCACGGCCATGACCAGGCCGTTCAGCAGCACCACCTGGTCAGCGGACAGAGCGAGGCCCAAGCTGACGGCGAGGTCGATGGCGATGCCAAGGGCCATGGCGAAGCGGATTGGCTGGCGCTCGATCGCCCCCGCGATGCGGTCAGCGAGGGCGGTCACTTGACCGCCTCCAGTGCGCTGTAGGCGGTGCCGATCGCGCTCTTGAGCTGGACCACCTGGGCCAGCGCCGCGTCACGCTCGGCAGCCGCCTGGGCCAACAGGTCGGCCGGGGTCGGAGATGGCTCGACCTCGGTCGGCTCGGGCTGCGCGGCAGCCTGATCGGCGAGGGCGATGGCGGCCAGCTGCTGCCACTTGTCGGCAGCGATTTTGCGGTCGTACAGGCGGGCATAGGCCGGCCGGCGGTAGCCGAAGACAGCCGCGCTGGCATACACGGCGAAGCACTCGAACGGCTCGCCGGTGTAGGGATGGCGCTTGCCGGCGATGACCTCGTCGCTCCAGCCGTTGGGGCGCGGCGTCATCAGGGCCATGATCTCGACGCGCTGACTGCGCGTCAGCCAGTCGGCATCGAGGAAGTGGCATAGCTCGTGGGCGAGCGTCTTGGCCGGCTGGTAGCCGTCCTCCTCGAGATCGTCGAGCAGCAGGATGCGCCGCGCGCCGATGCGCGCGTAGCCGAACGACGGCCCGCCGTCGACGCGCCTGGGCATGTCGGCCCTGAACACGACTGTGATTGGCTGGATACGCGAGCCGAGAACCGTCTGCGCCTTGAGCGCCGCCGAGCGGACGGCCTCGTTCTGCGCCTCTGTGCCGGTGAGGGTCAGCTGGCCGACGGTCTCGCTCACCGGACCGCTCCGCTGATGACGCCGGCCAGGGCGACGATGTTGACCAGCAGGCTGAGCAGGCTGGCGCCGAGCACGAACTTCATCAGCCGCCAGGCGCCGAGCACCTGCGCGCGCTCGAGCTCGAGCGTCTCGAGGCGCTGGTCGAGCGCGCTCACCGTGCGCTCCTGCAGTCCGACGCGATCGACCAGGCCCTGCGCCTGCTCGCTCGACTTGACGCTGGCCAGGAGGTGCGACTGGAAGGTCTGCTGCTCGAGGTCGTGCTTGGCCTGGTGCTGGGTGAGGAAGACGTCGACCTTGCGGTCGAGGCGCTCGAGGTCGCGCTCCAATCGGCCGATGCCGTCGCTGACGCTGCGCAGCGGCTGATCATCGGTCATGACCCGCAGCGCGTCGGCCCGGCGGAGGGGGTCGGCCCGGCCCGACGCAAGTTAATGGGGGAACGTTCATGCACGTCCCTCGGTCTATGCGGCGGTCAGGTGGGCGTCAAACGCGATATCGCACAGATGTTCGGAAAGCCGAACAGAAGTGATACTCGACGCGCCGGCCTGCAGCGGCCCACCTCTGGGCGGCTGGCGTTCTATGGACTCAGCGGCTCCTCCGACCTTGGTCCGTCCCTTGCCGCAAAAGGCCAGGTCGCTATGCACCGGTCCTTCCCCGCTCGCAACCATCCTCAAGAGACAGCACCGGAGAGAGATCGTACTCAACGCTCTTGCCTCACGGTCGCAGGCAACCCAGTTAGCTCGGCGAGGAATGCCCGTCGGGCACGGCCAGGCGATCCTCGAACGCGCGCAGCTGGTACAGCGGCAGCACGGCAACACCCATCAGCAACAGCGTGGCGACCAGGATGCCGTCGATCCCGGCCCACTCGGCGGCCAGGCCACCCACGAAAGCGCCGATGATCTGGCCGATGCCCAGGAACACGCTGTACAGGCCCATCACCGCGCCGCGGTCCTCGGGGTAGGACTCCGACATGTCGGCCAGCAGGCCCAGCGCGGCGGGCGTGGCGCCGGCGAGCACGAACAGACCAGCGCCGGCGATGACCGCGAACGGGATGCGGGCAAGCACCTGCAGTCCGCCGCTGTGGTTGAAGGCCAGCGCGCCGACGACCAGCACGGCCCCGCCGATGATGCCGTAGAAGATGATCGACGTGCGCCGGAAGCGCTTGAAGCGGTCGCCCCAGAAGATCAACCCGCCGAAGAAGACAGCACCGGCGGCGATCATGCCCACGCCGATCTCGATCGGGCTCAGGCCACCGGCCAGCAGCTGGTGCGGGAAGCGGCCGCTGGTGTCGCGGATCAGGGCAAGCAGGCCCTGGCCCGCATACACGCCCAGTGCGGCGTTGACCGCGATCCAGGTCGGCGCCAGCAGCCACACGTGCGAGTTGCGCAGCAGGCGCACGTAACGGTGCCAGTCGCCGCCGGCCAGCGTGCCCGGCTCGGGTGGCTCGAGCGGCTTGTCGGGCGCGGTCACGCCGTACCGGTAGATCAGGTATGACACGGCGTAGATGCCGGCGTTGAGGAAGAATGCGCCGGGCCCAATGAGCGCCCACAGGAAGTTGGCCGACAGCAGCCCGGCGCCGATGCCCGCGATGGTCGCCAGCTCGAAGCGTGCCGAGACCTTGCCGCGCAGCTCCTCGTCGCGGGCGGTGACCATGGCCAGGAAACCCAGGATGCTGGGCACGCTGGCCGCCGTCGCGGCGCCCTCGAGCAGCCGCGTCCCGCCGATGAGCGGCAGGTTCGCGGTCAGCCCGGTGATGGTGACCGCCACCAGGCCGAAGACCGGTCCCCACTCCATCACGCGGTGGTGGCCCAGGCGGTCGGACAGGACGCCGAAGATGGGCGAGGCGATCAATTCGGTTCCGTAGAAAGCGGCGTAGAGCACAGCGTAGGCGATCGGTGTTACCTCGATGCCGTACTGATCGTGCAGCCACTTGCCGAGGTACCAGGTCAGCAAACCGCCGGTCAGACCGGTACTGAAGCGCAGAGTGAACGTCCCGACGAGGACGTTGCGGACAGAACTGGTCATGGAGGTGGGCCCCGATGCAGAAGGGGTCTACTCGTCGCCACCGACGCGAACGGAAGGGGCAAACAGACTCGCTGCGACATCGACTGGGAGGAAGTCAGCTTGCGCACGGCGTTCTGCTCGTCCGTCCCCCAATTGAAAGGCTACCTCGGTGCCAAACTGCGCACACACTTGTCGCGCCATGCCTGTCTTATCTCGCCTGCGCGCGTTCGAGGTGCCGTCAGCCGCATCTTCTTGCAGAGAACCTCTGGCCGGCGATGGTTGGATGACCAACACCGCCAGGCGCGGATGGTCCGGCTGTCAGCGGAGATCGGCTGGCGATCCTACCGACTGCTACGACGGTTGCTCACGAATACCTAGAGCAGCTGTAAGTTGACGGCCAGTGATAGCCGCCGATGTCCCATTCGTATGTTGATCCATTGAAACACTGCCATGTGCCGTTGGGCTTTAGGCGCAGAAAGGGTTCGAAATGCCAGAAGCCGTACCATTCGTTGTGATTGCTTGCTACGTAGAAGATAGCGTGGCCATTCGAGTCGTTATACCATGTACTGTAGCTATCTGAAATTGACATGCTACTGTACGTGATCGTCGGATTCTGCGTGCCGTACGCAATGCCTTCTAGGGCATCCCAGCAACCAGTCGCTCTCATGCGTTGCGTTTCCAGGGTGCCGTTCCAGTTCCATGTGTAGGAATACGTCCGCGTCTGGCAGGTTACGTAGTCTGGCGATACAGCAGCTGCGGTTGCGGGCGCGATGAATGCTAGCAGCAGGGTCGCTAGAACTCCCAGACAGATGAACCGAAATGCTGAGGAGTTGGGCATCAAGCAAACCTCCTATAGTGGCGCGTCCTCCAGCGCGCAGGCGACAACAGTTGGCGCCTTGCACAAAAGGCTGTCTAGGGCCATCTGGCATGTCGCAAAGGAAGCCCCCGGACCAGCGCGGCGGCACTTCGCCGCTGGGTTCGCGCGGAAACCGGTGACGAGCCACCCTTGGGGGCAGCCGACTCGCCGGAAGTTCGACTGACCAAGGGCGGTCACCCACGGACAGGCCACCGCGCATCACCCAAGCTGGGGATCATGCGACCAGCTGCCCCGATCCGAGCCGATACGCAGCCTGCGCAGCGTTCAGGCAACCTGTCCGACGGTACAGCGCCGACAGGTGCTGCCTCGCGGTCGGTTCCGTGATCTCGAGCCTGTGCGCCGCCAGTGCGATGGACCCCGTGGCGATGTAGGCGCGCAGGACCTCCATTTGGCGCCGGGTCGGTCGCTGGCGAACGTCGCTCATGACCCGGGCTGGCGCTGCTGCATCCAGGACGGTATAGGGCCTGAACTCGCGCTGCGTCTAGGGGTAGTGGCGCAGACGGACGCAGTTGTGCGCTGTTGCCGACCTGGTGGTCGCCGACACGGGCGCCGGATGGACGACCCGAGGGGAGGGTCTCGCGATTGTGCTCGGTGACACGCCCGGTGACGCACCCGGCCGCGCTGAGAGGCGATTTCACGCGTGAATCCCGGCACGCCGTCAGTGCTGTTAACCGCTTGGTCGCAGGTTCGAGTCCTGCCGCCGGAGCCAATTCACGCGTGACTTCTCTCCATCCGGGCCCGTGGAGACACGTGGTTTGCCGTGGTTTACAGGGTGCGTGACACGCCCGGTGACGCGCCCGGACTTTCCGCGAATCGGCGCGCCCTCTGGCGGACCGCGCAACCATGGACGAGACTCGGTCGGTGACCAACCGCAAGATCGAGGATGAGGCGCTCGACCGTTTGGTTGACCACCTTCGGAAGACAGGTTCTGAGATCGAGATCGTCGCCCGCCCGGATCGCGACCGGCACCGTCGCGGCCGGGCCGTCGATGCCGAGGTTGTTGTCGACGGGCGGCTCGTGGGCGTTGAGATCACACAGCACATCGACGGCGCGCGCGATCACGTGGAGATTCCACGTCTCCAACGAGTGATGGAGTCCGACCTCGACGCGGAGGTTCACCGGCTCGGCCTGGGGCTCGTCGCGATCGGCTTCCAGTTCCGCGCGTTACCTCCTCGGGCAGCTCTCCGCGCCGCAATCCCGACGCTGGTGGCCGAGATCATGGCCGCACTCCCGGATCTCGCCCCGGGTGCGCGCTCCGAAGTCGCGATCCACTCGACTTGCTCGTTCGTTCGCAACCTTCGCCTGACGCACTATCCGGACGGGGGCCTAGGGGTCGTGTGGGCCGGCGGGTCCGACACGTGGGGAGGTTATGTCGCCGCGATCGCGTCAGAGTTCGCCGCGCACCTCGTGGAGACCAAGGCGGATCAGGGCTCGGCCTATGAAGAGGTTTGGGTGGTCGTCCTGAGTCGAACGGGGTCGATCGAAGCTAACGACCTCGAAGAGGCAATGGCCGAGGTCGCTGCAGCTACGCCTGGGAATTGGCGCCGCATGTGGGTGCTCGGGCCAAACCACGAACAGCCCGTCGAGGTGCACCTCCCGGGCCGATGACGTCGTAACAGGCGGAAGGGTCAGCCGCCGAGCGCGACCTGCAGTACCTCCGCTGCTTGGCGCTCCTGCGCCGCCGTGACGTGGCTGTAGATCTCGGTCGTCGTCCTCGACGAGGCGTGGCGGAGCAGCTGCTGCGCGACCCGCGGATGGACGCCGGCACCGACGAGCAGGGTCGCGGCACCGTGGCGAAGGTCGTGCAGGCGCATCTTCGGCAGGTCTGCCCGGGCGAGCAGGTCCTGGAAGTGCTGCGTCAGCCACGACTGCGAGACCGGCAGGCCGCGCGGTGTGACGAAGACGAGGCCTTCTTCAGTCGCCACACCGGCCGCGGCACGTTCGCGTAGCTGGCTGGCGTGGTGCTCGTTCAGACGTTCGGTGACGAAGGAGGGGAGGGGCACGGGCTGTTCGGACGCGGCCGTCTTGAGCTGCACGCGAGTCGCCTTCGGTCCCGACCCCGATAGCTGGTAGCGGACGTTTGCCACCGTTCGGCCGTGGTCGAGGTCGGACCACGCCAGGCCGAGGATCTCGGACGCGCGCAGGCCACATAGAGCGAGCGTGTAGGCGGCCTCGAACCGATCGCCCTTCACGGCCTCGAGGATCGCTCGAGCGCGCTCCGGTGTGAGCGGCTCGACGTGGTGCCGCGTCACCCGGCGCAGCGGGACCATGCGCGCGACGTTGCGCTGGACATGACCGCGCTGCTCGGCCTGGCCCAGCGCGCGGCGCAGGAAGATCTGCACGTTGCGGACGGTCTTGGGCGAGGCCGGCTGCTGCTTGCGCGCGTGCGGCCGGCGCGTCGTCATCGACGCCAGCGCGCGCTCGATGTCCTCGGGGTGCAGCGCGCCGAGCGGAACGTCGGCGATCGACGCTAGGTGCGCCAGCGCGTCCTCGTAGCCGCGCAGGGTGTTGGCGCTGACCGACGGCGCCGCGGTCTCAGCGAGCCAGCGTTGGAGGTAGGCGCCAAGCGGCTGCTCGCTCTGCGGCACGACGGGCGGCGCGGGTCGCAGGAGTTCGGTCAGCGCTTCCTTGGCCTCGCCCTTCGTCGCGCAGATGCGGCGCACGATGCGCCGGTTCGCGCGACCGCCGAGGCTGATCTGGGCCACCCAGCGCAGGTAGGGCTTGCCGTCCGGGCCCAAGCGCGTGCGGCGGTACAGGGAAAGAGCTCCTTGTCACGGGCAAACCATCGCGGTTGAGTTGACTATCGTTCAGTCAGGCAGCACGGCCCAACGGAGCTGGCTGGAAACGTCCTCTCGCTGCCAGTAGGTGAACGCCAGCAGGTCGCCCTTCAAAGAGGCCGCCCGGACCAGCTCGCCACCGCCAGTCGGGTCGTAGCGCGCGACTACGCGCACCTCCTGCGCTTGCAGGTCGTACAGGAGGAGGTGCGTCGGATTCTCGTCCCACCACGCCACGAAGCGGTTGCCGACAGATGGGTAGCTGGTCTGATCCGAGCTGCCGTCTGGGAGCGCCACTTTGGTCAACGCGCCCGTGGCGCGCCAGTAGATGTAGAGCTCACCCATGCTGCCCGCCGCAAGCCGGTAGTCTGGATTGCCAGTCCACACCACGACCGCATCGGTGGCGCTGGGCATGAACGCCCGCACGTCCTCGCCGTAGCGCACGGGCGTCGGCGAGGCGGCTGACAGGTCGACCATCTCGACGCGCGGATAGGCGAGGCTGTTGGCCCAGTCGTTGTGGTTGACGCCGTACCAGGCCTCGTCGCCGTTGAGCTGCGGGTTCCACATGTTGGTGTCCGTAGCCGGGTAGGAGACGACATCACGCGGCTGGTCGAGCGCGCCCACCTTGACCACGCGGAGCACGCTCATTGCGTTCGGATCGTTGCCGTGGATGGCGGTCCACACGATCCACTTGTCGTTGATCGCGAACTCCGGGCTCGGGACATGCTCGTTGTCGTACCTGTCGAGCACCACGGGCGTCTCGCCTGGGCCCGCGAGGAACCAGAGACGCCAGTGGTTGGCGTTCTGCTGGCCGGCGGTTACTGCTTCTGTCAGGTACACATAGCCGCTTGTGCTGCCGGCCACCGACTCGATGGGATTGCTGGGATCCTGTTTTACGATGCGCTCGGGCTCAGCCGCGTCCGGTGTGTACCGCCACAGAGCCCCGGCGCCGACCCAGATGATCGCGTCGCCGATGCTGGTTACCGCTCGGGGCTGCGACCCATGGCCACCGGGTATCTCCTGGATATCGAGATTGAGTGGAACGGTCTCCGGTGAGACCGGCGAAGCCGCAGGCGTTGCCCTGCCTGTAGGGCTCGGTGCTGGCGGCGGTGTCGGGGTAGCGAGATAGGTTGGCGTCGGGGTCACGCTGGGCGCGGCCACCGGTGCCGTCGGCGTCCCTATTCCGGGTGATGCAGTCGGACGAACCGGGAGCGTTGGGGTGAGACTTGGCGTCGCCGTAGAACAGCTAAGCGCCGTGACCACGACGCCCACAACAAGAGCGGTCGTCGCTCTCCTTCGCGACATCTCCCACCCAAACCGCTACCAGACCGCCCTACTGGTCAGGTACTGTGTCACCTTCCACATCGTGAGCGCACTCGTCGGCCAGTAACCGACTTTGTAGTGGTTATCGACCCAGCCGGACGATTCGGTGTACCAGACAGTCGGACCAGTCGTCCCATCCCAAAAACCGTCGTACCCGCCGATGGCGACCCAGTGAACCGCACTCGGGAACTCTCCCGGCCAAGTCGGGAGAAAGTAAGCCGCGTCCGCCTTGTGCGGCTTCAGGTCAGGAACAATGGGCATGTGCCACTGACCGACGTCGGTGACGATCCAGCTGTGGAACTCAGCACCGTCCGCCGCGCCTTCTCCGAGCACTTCGTAGTGGTAGCCAGGGAAACCAGCCGGTGGATCGATCCCGTTGAGGACGCCGTTGCTGTCCGTGTGCATCAACCCGTTCCGGATCTGCCACCCTGAAGTTCCCGTGCTATCGGTTCCCATCCACGTTGCGATTCGGCTCTGCTTCTTCCAGTTGATAGACGTGTCTTCAGCGCCGGCGTTGGTGGTGTTTGTGTAGAAGTAGTCACGCGTGTAGTTGATAACGACTTGGCCAGAAGCGGGTCCGCAATTATCGTCGTTGATCTGACGACGAGCGTACAGAGGAAGTATCTCCGAGTCGGGCGGCGGATTGCCGCCCCCGCATGTGCCGCAGATCATATCTGGCGCGGCCGCGCCGGCCATATGCGGAACCAGAGGATTGACCACCGCACTCCACACTCCAGTCGTGGCGTACACGGCGACCGCACGTGCCAGAGCGCGTTGGGCGGCCAATGCGGCGGCATCGGCCGATGATGCAGCGGGAGGGGTCTCGGTAGCCAAGTCGTGATGGTCACCTGTGGGTGGATCATCGGCGAGGGCCACTCCTGAGCAGACGATGGACAGCGCAATGGCGCTGACGATGACTCTTACCACACGTGACATTCGGGCAGACAGCATGTTCTTCCTCCAGCTGTAATGATGTGCCGGTCCTTGGCTAGTTCAGCGGCCGATCGGAATGGGTATTCCTATCTGGGCGAACTGCACCCCCATCCCTTCTACCGCAACACGAGCTCGGGCGGTATTGGGGAGATCCCTAGGCGCTGTGGAAAAGCCGCGCGCGATATCGGCACGCGGTCGGTCAGGTGGTGGTGAGCGAGTCTAGGTTCCCTTGGGCCGGCGGTCCTCATCGGCCGACACGGGCGACGCCAGCCACTGTTCATGCTCGGCTCGTTGCGCGAGCTCCACCCGGCTGGCCAGCCCGAAGCGTTCGAGCATGTTCGAGACGTGCACTTCGACGGTCTTGCGCGAGACGCCCAGCTCGGCACCGATCTCGTCGTTGGTGCGCCCGGCCAGGATGCCCGCGACGACCGAGCGGTCGCGCGGCGTCAAGCCAAGCTGCTTTGCCTTGATAACGCTGGTCACGAGGCCAGGCCCGTAGGCTCCGCCACGGGCCGCGACGGTGGTGACCGCGGCCAGCAACTCGCGCGCAGGTGCCGTCTTTAGCACGTATCCCAGCGCACCCAGCTGCAGCGCGGCGTCGACATACTGCGGCAGGTCGTATGAGGAGACGATCAGCGTCGGTGGCTGGAGGTCGCGACCGGCGAGCCGCTTGAGGAGGTCGAAGGCGGTACCGTCGGCGAGGCGGATGTCGCAGACCAGCACGTCGATCCGTTTGCTCCGGATGGCCTCCTCGGCCAGCTCGACTGACGGGACGACGGCAACCACCTCGTTGGCCGGGTCCTGCTCGATCGTTGCGCGCAAGCCCGAGGCGACGATCTCGGCGTCCTCGACGATCAGGACGCGCGTCATCGTTTGGCCTGCCAGTGCACGCGCACCAGCGTGCCGTGCGGGACGGTCGGCTGGGTGCTGAACTCCGCGCCGATCAGTGCCGCCCGCTGGGCCATCGTCGCCAGACCCAGATGGCCGGCCTGCAGCGCGGCCCGAGCTGCGCCGGCAGCTATGCCCCGGCCATCGTCAGCGACGCTCGCCTCGACTTCTGTTGGGCCAACCCGAGCCACGACCCTGATCAGGGTCGCGCCAGAGTGCCGCAGCGCGTTCTCGACGGCTTCCTGGACGATGCGGAAGACGGCCAGCTCGACCTGGGCGGGTGCGCGCCCGGAGTACAGGTCGACCGGGGTTATGTCCGACTCGATCTCGATCCCCGGCGAGCCTGCGGTGGCCTGCGCGACGACGTGCTGCAGGGCGGCCGGCAGGCCCAGGTCATCGAGCACCGGGGGCCGCAGCTCGGTCGTCACCTGGCGCAGATGGCTCGCCGCCTGGCGCAGCATGTCGGCTTCCTTCTCGGTGCCCGGGTGGCGATCCAGGTCGCGAATGACCGCGGCGACCTCCTGCAGTGGCGCGTCGTGCAGCTCGCGCGCGATGCGTCCGCGCTCGTCTTCGACCGCGGCCAGGCTGGCCCGGCCGCGGACCTCGGAGAGGACCAGTTCGTCGATCGTCGAGCCGAGCCGGCGGCGCACTGCCGGGTAGGCCAGCAGGGCGATGCCGCCCCCCAGCACCAGCGCCGCGAGCGGCACCTCGGTCAGCACCGCTACTACGACGATCACGGTCAGCACCGCCGTCACCGCGAACAGGTCGGCCGCCCGCCGGCCCTCGAGGTTGAGCAGCGCCTGGCGCCAGCCGCGCTGCTCGATCAGGACGGCGGCCACCAAGAGCAGGCCGATGATGATCGCGGCTGCGCGGGCTATCTCGGCGATGTCGTACAGGTCCGGAAAGGCTGCACGCGCAGTGAGCCACACGAGGGCAACGAGGCCGGCCATAACACTCACGACCACACGCAGTCGGGCCGTCCGCGACGACCAAAGCCACAGCCAGAGTGGCGGTGCTGTCACGGCGGCCGCCCCGGCCGCCGATGAGCGGATGGGCATGTCGGCGCTCAGCAGGGCCTGCGCGCTTATCGCAACCGCCAGCACCGCCAGTGCAGTGGCGATCTGCGGCCGGCGGATGGCCAGCCACGCTGCGAGGCACAGGATGAGCGCCAGCATGGCCACGGGCAGCCAGTCGCGCATGGCCAGCTGGATCGCAGGATCTGAGGCCGTGTTCTCAATTCGACCGTCGGTCGTGGTCATCGCCCAGTCGGCCGGGCTGGTGCCTGCTGCGATGCTGGTCACGGTCTGCGTGGGGCGGATACCGCGCTCCCACACGGGACCGCCAGGCAAGACCCAGACGACGGTGGGTGGCTGGTCATTGGTTAACCTCACCTCGATTTCAGGCTGGCCCCATCCGACCACCGCAACGACGTATGCCGCCGCGACTGTCGCCGCGAGCAGCAGACCCACGCCGGCCAGACGGTGCTTCATCTTGGGCCAGCGCCACTGGCTTGGCGATTAGGCATATCCCTCGTCCTGGCTAGGGAACTCCCCACTGTTATCCATAACGGCCCTCATCGATGGTGCTCCGGCAGAGGAGGGAAGATGATCATGTCGAGACGACTGTCTCGTCCCATAGCGGCGGCGCTCTTTCTTGCCATTGCCACCGCCCCGTCGGGCATCGCCTACGCGGCGTCTCCGGGACAGGCGTTGCTCGCGACCCTGGATGGCCGGCAGGTGCCCCTTGCCGTGGCGGCGCAATACCACTGTCACGATCTCATTGCCGGCCAGCTGACTTGCTTCTCGAACCCGGAACAGCGAGATGAGGCCGTCGCCCTGTTGGGCCCACAGGGCTCGACTGCGGCCGGCGAAACAATGCCGCTCAGCCCGAACGGCTACGTCGTGGCCTACGTCGACGCTTCGTACCGGGGCGGATCGGTGGTCCTGTCTCATGACTACGACAACCTGGGCGACATCGGCTGGAACGACCGCATCAGCTCCTACCTGGTCTACACAACAATGCAAGGTACCTTCTCCACCGACGCCTATCAAAATGGTTCCCACCAGTCATTCTGCTGCCTCCTCCCTGTCGCCTACGTCGGCGATTTCTTCAACGACAGGTTCAGCTCGGTCGACATTCCCTGACCGGGTAGCCGCGCCGATGGTCATGCCGGGCTGGCTACAATCGCCCCGTCTTGACGGTGCGGTCATTCGAAGGACGAGGTGCCAGCAGCTGGCGGGCTCTGGCCCGCGCGATGGTCATCACATGCTGCGCGGCAGCCGTCGCCGGTTGCGGGACTGGGACACCCGGCGTCGTCGTGACACCATCGCCAACCCCTCCCACATCCACCCTGCAAGAAGGCCCAGCAAGTCCGTCTCCATCGGCTATCTGCGGCATGCTCACCACCGACGATCTGGCCGCGATCGTCAACTTCGCGGTCGACGTGATCGAGGACGACGTTTCGGCCATCGCGTGCGCCTACCACGTGGCCGCATCTCCAAACCCGTTCGACATTGTGCTGCGCCTGGAGAACGCGTTCGCATCCATTGACGAAGTGCACACGACACTCCCCGGCGGGACGACGGGATCTGCCCCAGCCGACCTCTACTGGGTCGGTGACGTGGCGACCGGGTGGTTCGTCGCCGGCGGCAAGCTGTACGCTGTGCAGGTACTCGGCGACATCGATCCGGCTACCGCGAGCAGCATCGCCTCGAGTGTTGCCAACTCGGTGTTGCCGCGGCTTTAGTGGGTCGCGGCTGGGCCGCGCAGGGGAAATTCGCTCCGACTAGGGGACTCCCTAGCCGCAACTAGGGACTTCCCTAATTGATTCCACGCTGACACCCGATCACCGTTCGCCCCGGCAGGTCCGAGACCAATATTTCTGTCTTGCTCTCCGAGACGCTCGCGCCTGCCGAGTGAGGGGTTCGAGGGATGAAGCCGCCGTCTGCCCGTCTCGCTGTCGCGGGCCTCGTTGCCGCCATGCTCCACTTCCAGCATCACCGAGACGTTTCCGCCG
>CAZSWK010000059.1:0-14574 GCA_964610835.1 uncultured Anaerolineaceae bacterium
GCAACCGACCGAGCGGCGAGGACGCCTGGGACTCCACGAGGGTCGATGTTAGCCACTACCCGCTTTTCAACCAGGTGCCAGCTTCAACCCGGGCGACGCGACCAGTGGCCTGAACTTCGGCCCCGCGCTCGACGTGACGGTAGTCAAGTAGGCGCCGTGTGTACCGGCACCCGCCTGCTTGCATGATGCTCGACCCTGGCGGGGATCGCCGGAGACACGAAAGCGCCGGTCGATTACGACCGGCGCTCGTTCGTTGCTGTGGAGGCCGGCTCAGCCGGCCACCATGTCAGATGGCGTTGCCGACCGCCGACAGAATGTCGTTGATCTGGCTGCCGAGGAACGTGACCGCAGCGATCGCCAGGACGGCGATAAGCGCCAGGATCAGCGCGTACTCGGCCAGACCCTGACCACGCTCGTCGCGCTTAATCAGGCTGATCAGATACTGGAGCATCTAGGACACCCTCCGCTTCTTTGTTGCCACAATTATGGCCGGGACGCGCCGAACTTATCGATCGGCCGCAGGCGACGAAATGGGAAATGAGGTGGGTCAGATGTTAGCCGAAAGTATTAGGTGGAATCGCCTATCCTCCCAAGCGTGAGCACAGTCAATCACTCAGGCAATCCCGTATACACTCGTACTCATGCCAGGCCCCCAGACGGCATTGACTGATAGATCGCGAGATCCAGTCGCGCGACGGGTTGGCTCGCGCGTGCGCGAAGCTCGCCTGCGTGCCGGCATGACCCAGCAACAGCTGGCCGGTGAACGCTACACCAAAGCCTACGTCAGCGCCCTCGAGAACGCTCTGGTCAAGCCTTCCATGGCCGCTCTCGAATATCTCGCGACCCGACTGGGCATGACCGCAGCGCAGCTGGTGGCCGACGATGCGCCGACCTGGGCACGCTTGGAGGCCGATCTCCAACTGGCAGCTGGCGCGTGGCAGCCAGCCGTCGACGCGTACGACCAATTGCTGGTGTCGACGTCCGACGCGGGCATGCAGGCAGAAATCATGGCCGGCCGCGCGGAGGCACTGGTCCGCCTCGACCGGCCGCTGGATGCCGCCGGAAGCGCATCGCGGGCCGTCGAGACCTTCGAACGGCTTGGCCGCGGACCAGACGCTGCGCTGGCCGCCTTCTGGCTCGCCGCGGCCCTCCATCTCCAGGGCAACGTCACCGAGTCGCGCGCGATCCTCCAGGACCTGCTGGCCAAGGTTCGCGCGGGCTTGCAGGTCCAGCCTGATTTCAAGCTGCGCATTCTCATGGCACTGGCCTCCAACGATGCGCGCGAGGGCAACCACGAGTCGGCCCTCGGCTACCTCGAAGAGATCAGGTCACTGGCCGACACACTCGATGATCGACGGCGAGCCTATTACCTGTTCGATCTCGCGCAGAGCTACCGCGAGACGGGCGATTACGAGGCCGCGATCCGGGCGGGCCGTGCCAGTCTCGCGTTGTTTGAGAGCGCCGCCGGTGAAGTCGAGATGGCGCTCATGGAGAACGACCTCGCGCTGGCGCATCTGGCCACCGGCAATACCGGCCGAGCTGCCGAGCTGGCGGCCAGCGCACGCGCCCGCCTCACGCGCCTCGACGATCGCCGGACGCTGGCCAACGTCACGGAAACGGAGGCGCAGATCGCCGTTGCCCGCGAAGACTGGGCGGGCGCCATGGAGCTGGCGCAGGAGGCGGGGCGCATCGCGGACGAGACCGGCAACGTCAGGGCAAACATCAGCGCCCTGATGACAGCCGCGCGGGCCGCTGCCGCCCTGGGACAGGTCGAGGAAGCCGAACGTCAGTACCAGACAGCGTCTGACCTCGCACGTTCGCTCGGCCGGCCTGGGCTATTGCGGCGAGTGCTGAGCGAATGGGCCGACTTCCTGGCTGCCCGCGGTGAGGTCGACCGCGCCTATGCCCTCACCCGCGAGGCTCTGCGCGTCTAGCACACTACCGCGGGGGCCGGCGGCCGGGCAGGATACCGCCGGTCATGTCGGACTATACCAACTGGTCGATCAACCATCTACACGGGCGTGCTGTCGGCCCGCTTGCCGATGCCTCAGGGTGCCGTAGGCGACGGCACCGTCTCAAGCGCCACGGCCTGCGATTCGCCGAGCGTCTGGCCGGCGACATCGAGGGCGCGGACGGCGACGTACGCCGGCCGGCCACTGACCGGAATGGCTGTTTCGAAGCCCGTCCGCTTTGCCGACGCTACGACCGTGAGGGCAGTGGCGGTGTCGCCGGCCAACACCTTCCAGCTGGCCACGTCATTGGCGCCGTTCCAGCTCGCATATACCGCACTCGAGCCGCCATCGACGGCAACGCCCGCCACGGCCGGAGCGCCGTCGCCGCGGCCCGGCCACTCGAAACGCAGGGCGCGATACGAGCTGGCCCCATCGGGCAGGCGGGCGTCGAAGGCAACGGTGCCGTCCACACGGAACTCCGTGAAGTTCGGCTGATCTCCCCAGCCGACGAGCACATCGCCGTTTTCGAGCGTCTGAACGCTGCCCTGGCTCTTGGCCAGGATGGACGGCTCGTGCGTGTACTCGCGCACGCGCGCAACTGTCATGGCCGTCTCGTCCACCGCCAGGCGAAGGCCGCGTGACTGAGGCTCACTCGGCGGATTCTTGCCGTTGCTCCCGTCGTCGAACACGGTGATCGTGCCGTCCGCGTGGCGACGAGCATCGTGCTGCCACAGGAATTCGGTGCCCGGGCCCATCACGAAGTCGCTCTTCTTGCCACCCAGGCGCCAGATGACCTCACCGGTGGTTCGGTCGATCTTGTAGAGCGCGCACGTGTGCCGCGCCGAGATGAGCAGGTTGCCGTCGGGCTCCACGTCGATCGAGTTCAGGTGGAAGTAGTCAAAAGACTGGTCGTTCGATGGGATGGCGTAGGTCTCGTCGAGGCCGATGTGGTCGGCGCTGTGCCACTCGAACAGCAGCTTTCCTGTCTCGACGTCCACCTCCTGGATGATCGATTCGTAGAGAGCCGGCAGGTTCGAGTCGGCCAGCGTTGGCGAGGGCGACGGCGGTGGAGTGGGCAGCGTGCCCGCGAACGCGGGCGGGACCGGGCGGTCGGCATAGGCGCCGAAGAGCGCGGTGTTCTGCGGGCTCAGGATGAACTCGTGCAGGTCGCCCCGGAGCCCGTTCTGAGCCTGTACGCGGGCGACTTCACGGTATGACGCATCGAGGATCACGTACTCGCCCTGACCGGTCCCGCGCGTGATGGTGCCCTCCCACCACGTCAGCACTGGAGCTCCCCGGTACGAGCCCATCCGCAGGTTCAACGTCTGCTTGCCAGGCACCGGACGGATCCAGACCGGCGAGCCGGCGTTGTCGACAATGATCGGGCCCGGCCCGCTGCGGGGAGTTAGAAACAGGAGTCCCGCACCCAGATCGGCGGCCGACGCGGTGACCACGATGACCGGGCCCCATAGGTCAGGCCTCGATAGAAAGGCCTTCGAGCCCGGCGGCAGCGATGGCCTCGGTTGCAGGGTGGGGCTCGGACCGGGGCTCTGCCCGGCCGTCGGCACCGGCGCGCTCACGTCGGATCCGGCCCAGTAGGCAAAGCCGGCGATACCGACGGCTGCCCCGGCCACGACCGCGGTCTTGAGGAAGTCCCGCCGGGTCAGTCGACGAAAGGAACTCTCCGGCGCCTGACCGGGCTCAAATAGTGAGTCTTCCGGCTCTTCGGCTCCGCCGGGAGAATTTGGATGCATCGATCCTCCAGCTGGGACCGCAGCAGTATCACGTTTTTGGCTGAGAGTGTGCTGAGTGGCCCTTTACCGCGGGCCGGGCAAGAAAAGCCGCACGAATCGTGGCAGAGGCTCGTTTCTCACATGGGTGAATCCTCGTGCCGGCGACAATGCATCCGTGCGCATCGTGCCCGTCGAGCTGTCGACGTTCAGGTGGCCCTATGGCCCGCTCCTCGGCCAGCGCGGAGTGGTGGTGGTCTACGCGGTCGAGGTCGACCAACGCTGGGTCCTCTTCGACACGGGAATCGGCGACGGGCATCCGGACATCGCCGAGTACGACACCACGACGCGGCCCATCCGCGACGCCCTGGCCGAGGCCGGCGTGCCGATCGAGCGGCTCGAGGCCATCGTCAACTGCCACCTGCACTTCGACCACTGCGGCCAGAACGCGGCGTTTCCCGGCATTCCCATCTTCGCCCAGACCGCCGAGTGGCAGGCGGCCCACGAGCCCGACTACACGATCACCGAGTGGGTCGACTTCGAGGGCGCCGACTACCGCCTGTTCGACGGCGGCGCGCATCTGCTGCCCGCGGTCTCGATCCTGCCCACGCCCGGCCATACGCCCGGCCACCAGGCGCTGGTGATCGACACGCCCGATGAACGGGTGATCCTCGCCGGCCAGGCGTGTTTCTCGCCCGCCGAATGGGACGGCCGTGACTCGGGCGAAGGGCGAGAAGGCGCGTGGGACCTCGAGCGCTACGACTCCTCGATCACGGCGCTGAAGGCCCTCCGCCCAGACGTGGTCTGGTTCGCCCATGCCCGTGACCCCTGGCGAGTGGGATGATGCGGTCCATGGAACGCTCTGCGGCCGTCGATGAGCTGATCGCCCACACGCCCGGCTGGCGCGGCACGACCCTCGCCCGGCTGCGCGAAATCATCCTTGCCGCCGACCCCGAGATCGTCGAGGACGTGAAGTGGCGCCGGCCCAGCAATCCGTTGGGCGTCGCCGTGTGGGCGCGCAATGGCAACGTGTGTGCGGCCCCCGTCCTCAAGGAACGGGTGCGGTTGAGCTTCTTCGCCGGTGCGAGCCTGCCCGACCCGGCCCATCTGTTCAACGCCCAACTGGAGGGCAAGTCCCGCGGTATCGATTTCCACGAGAGCGACAAGATCGACGAGCCCGCGCTCCAAGGCCTCGTCCGCGCAGGCGTGGAACACAATGTGTCCAAAGCAAGTAGGAAGCCTTAGCCGGCCTCGGGACCGTCGAGATTGACGGTTGCCGGGCCCTCGCCGACACGGACGATGACACCGTCGTTGGGCTCGGCGCCGGCATTGCCCTCGCGATGGACAACGCCCTTCGGGATGAGCACGAAGTCTCCGGGCTCGATGTCCACCCGCTCGGATCCACCAGGGCCGAATTCCACGAAGAACGTCCCCCGGGTGACGTGCCCGTACGTGTCGTGCCCAGGATGGACGTGCCAGCCGGAGGACTGGTGAGCTGCATTCTCGATGCGCCCCACCCACACGTGCTCGTCCGCGAACGCCTCGAGGCGGGTGACGCCGGGCGTCGGCGTCGGCTCGCCGCGGAGCTCGCCTTGCCTGACGATGGTCGGTCGATCCACGCCTCAGCCTCCCAATAACAAGCACCGGCCCGCAACTTCCTGCGCCAACGACGATCCACATGCTCTGAGCTGACGTTGGCGGGACTGACACCACCACCACGGAGGGCTTGGTCGGGGTGGTCGGACTCGAACCGACGACCTCCTGCTCCCAAAGCAGGTGCGCTACCACTGCGCTACACCCCGACTCCATGTCACGCTCCCGAATCGCGCATAACCCCGAGTCGGGAGGGTCGGCAGATTGCCTGCACCGCTCGACATACCCTAGCGCAGAGAGGGGGCTCCGCGACGACGAGTCGGCCTCGCCCAAGGCATGCCGCTGTTCTTGGGCCGCGACCTTCGATTACTCGGGCAGGACAGAGTAGGGGTAACACATTCAGCTTCCCGTCACGTGTATGTCATCACATGGTTGAAGTGGATCGTGGTTAGCCGCGTCAAGCACAACCTGATCGCCCTCTTGGGCAACAACATTGCCGGAGGAGTCGAGTAGCACTATCGTGTCCTGCTCCCGCCGTGCCGAGTATCCGCGCGGCCAGACGACGCCATAAGTGTGGGGATTGCCCGACTGGTCGGTCCCTGCCAACGCGAGGCCCCAAGTGTGGTCGGCAACAAGTCTGCCGTAGGTGTTCACCAAGAGGCAGGTCCCTGACATCGGATTGGTCTGGATCGGCACAGGCCCATCAGCCGAGCCCAGAGAACACGCACCCGCTAGCAGCACCACAGACATGAGGGAGGCTGCCACCACCCTGTTCACGTCTTAATCGCCACGTGTAGCTGATTCGCGATTCGCGACCACTTCGCGCCGTAGCACTCGGCCTGCGCCCATGGTGCCCCCCCTGAGCTTGAATTCCGACACGGTAGCACCGGCAACCAGGGCCCGAAATCGAGCCGCACGCCGGGTCCGCGGTCTCACGCTAGAGTGAGGTTGTGCGGGCCCACGCGTGACCTACTTCCAGGCGATCCTTCTGGGTCTGCTTCAGGGCGTGACCGAGCTCTTTCCCGTGTCATCTCTTGGTCACTCGGTCGTCCTGCCCAAGCTCCTCGGCTGGAGCGGCGTGGTCGCTGCCCAGTCGGCGGACGAGTCCTATTTCCTGGCCTTCCTCGTCGGACTCCACGTCGCGACCGCCCTCGCCCTGGTGATCTTCTACTGGCGGACATGGGTCGACATCGTGCGCGGGGTCCTGACTTCGCTCGCCAGGCGGCGCATTGAAACGTCGACCCAGCGGCTCGGCTGGCTGCTCATCGTGGCCACGATCCCGGCGGGTCTGGCCGGGATCGCGTTCGAGCACACCTTCCGCACCCTGTTCGCCAAGCCCATTGCGGCGGCGGGCTTCCTGTTCATCAACGGCATAGTGCTGGCAACCGCCGAGGTTTATCGCCGACGCGCCGAGGTGCGCGCCATCGCGGTCGAGCACGGCCTGAACGCGGAGGGCAGCCGGCGCCTGGACACGCTCGAGTTTCGCGAGGCCGGCGTCGTGGGCGTGGCCCAGGTGTTTGCCCTGCTCGCCGGCATCAGCCGGTCGGGCATCACCATGGCGGCCGGGCTGGTGCGTGGCCTGGATCACGAGGACGCCGCGCGGTTCTCGTTCCTGCTGGCCACCCCGATCATCCTCGGTGCGGGTGTCTACAAGCTGCCCGACCTGCTCGGACCCAACGGGCAGGGCGTAATCGGCCAGGTGCTGGCCGGCAGCCTGGTGGCGGGGATTGCCGCGTACCTGTCGGTCCGCTTCCTGACGCGCTACTTCACCACGCGTACGTTGACCCCGTTCGCGGTCTACTGCCTCGTCGTCGGGAGCGCACTCTTCGCCTGGTTCGGCCTGCACGGGTAGGCGGGTCGCCGTGGTCGCGGCAGTTGGCCGGTAACCTTTACTGATGCGTGTCGGGCTATCCCTGCCGATCGGCGAACGCGGCGAAGAGCGGCGCCCATATTCGTACCAGCAGCTGCGCGAGCTCGCTGTGGCGGCGGAGAAGAACGGCCTCGCCTCGATCTGGGTGGCCGACCACCTCTTCTATGCCGCTCCCGACAAGGCGCCTCGCGGCATGTGGGAGTCGCTCAGCATCCTGGCTGCCCTGGCCGACGCGACCGAGCGGGTCGAGTTCGGGCCACTCGTGCTGTGCACGCCCTTCCGCAACCCGGGCCTGATCGCCTGGATGGCAAACACGCTCGAGGAGATCAGCGGTGGCCGCTTCGTGCTGGGCCTGGGCGCCGGCTGGCACCAGCCTGAGTTTGATGCCTTCGGCTTCGAGTTCGACAGCCGGGTGAGCTTCTTGGCCGAATCACTCGAGGTGATACTGCCGCTGCTACGCGACGGCCAGGTCGACTTCCAGGGCCGTTTTGCGTGCGGCAACGCCGAGCTGCGCCCGTTGGGCCCCAGGCCGCAGGGCCCACCGATCATGATCGCCGGCACCCGGCCACGGATGATGTCGCTCATTGCGCGCAGCGCGGACCGCTGGAACAGCGTGTGGTACGGCCTGCCGACCGACGAGTTCAGGGGCGAGCGAGCCGACCTGCTGGCAGCCTGCGAGACGGTTGGGCGCGACCCGGCGACGATCGAGATATCGGCCGGCCTGGTGATCGCCGACCCCGACGAGAGCACGGGCACCAACGGACCGGAAGAGCTCGCCCCCTCGATCGACCTGCTGATCGAAGGGCTCGCCGCGTGGCGCGCCGAAGGTGTCGACGAGGTCATGTGCAGCCTGCGCCGACCGACCGTGGAGCTCGTCCACACCCTCGCCCGCGCGGCCGAGCGGATCTAAGAGGAACCGGTCCGAAGAGCGCCTAGGTTGCGCGCGCCGGGGCAGCCTCCGTTGCCGACTGTGTCGTCGCCGCTGACCGCACCCCACTCGATGCCAGCTGCGCATCGAGCAGTGCCCGGTATCCGGTCGCATGGACGCGTTCGAACACCGAACGCGACCAGTCGGACCACTCGCTGACCTCCGGCTCGCCGGGCAGCAGGGCGGCCGCGGCAATGCCCGCCAGGGCACCTTGCCACTCCCATCCGGATGCGCGCGCGGCGGCGATTGATTCACGGAAACCGGCCGCCGCCGCTGCAGGGTCACCCTCAAGCGCGGTGATGCCGGCGCGCAGCCAGTCGCGCAGTGAAGTCAGCCCAACAGCGCCACTCGGGTTCGAGTCGATGACGCGCAGCGTCTCGCGCACTTTGTCGTGCTGCCGCGACAGCTGTGCTGCCAGCGCGGCAGTGGGGCCCACGTTCACCATGAAGCCGTGCCAGGCGTCGACTGCCGCGATGAAATGTCCATGAACTTCCTGAAGGTGTCCGTTGTTCACGGCCAGCTCCGCACGGACCATCGCCAGGGTTCCGGAGATCTGCGGGTCCTTCACGCCTCGCGCCGCCGCTTCGGCTACCTCGAGCTCGCCGGAAATCGCCTCACCGCGAGCGGCGCGCAGCAGCGCCGTGATGCCCAGCAGCCGTGTCCGTTCGAATCCCTCTGGACTGGTGGCCAGCGCTTCCTCCATCTGGTCGAGGGCTTCGTCCCACCCGTCACCTATGGCGTACGAGTACATGCCGACCGTCCCGGTCTGGAAGGCGTAGACGATGCGCTGGCCGAGCCGGCGTCCCAGCGCAACGCCGCCGCGAACCACATCTCGGGCACGGCGCGGCTCATCATCGACCAGGGACACGCTCAGGTTGTTGATGGCGCGTAGCTCCAGCTCGCTCCATCCGCCGGCATGGGCGATGCTCACCGCCTTTTCGAGCAGAGCCACTGATTCGCGCCGCCGGCCGCGACCCATCTCCAGGGCCGACCCCTTGTTGACCAACGCCTCGGCAACCACCTGCTCGATGTTCAGCGGCTCGGCCAGGTCCAGGGCCTCGTCTCCGGTCGCGATTGCCGGCTCCGGGTCGTTGGAGCGCATGTGGGCGCGCGACAGCGTCGCCAGCAGGCGCGCGGTCATCTGCGAACTGGCGTGCGCCCGCGCGCGATCGAGCGCCGTCCTCATCACCTCGATCGCGCGAGGCAGGTGACCGGCGTCGACCAGGATGCGGCCGAGCAACGCCGAGACGCGGGCCAGTGCGTCCTCGTCGCCGGCGGAAGCGTGCAACTCGGCCGCCTGTGTGGCGTAGCGCTCGGCCACATCCTCGTGACCGGCGATGTTGGCAGCAATGGCGGCAAGTTCGAGCAGTCCAGCGTGGTCCGCGCTCTGGCGGCCCACCGACATCGCCTGTTCGAAGTAGGTGAGCGCCTGGTCAGGTGCGCCGAGCTCTGCTGCGCGCTCGCCAGCGCCGCGCAGGGCGAGCCTGGCCTGCGTGGCCAGGGCATCCGCCTCGGGACCGGGCGAAGAAGCCTCGTGCGCTGCGACGTAGTGATTGGCCAGCACGCCGGCGAGCTCATCGTCGCCCAGCGCCTCGAAATAGCGTGCCGCCGCGAGGTGCCGGCTGCGCCGCTCGGCGCGCGACAGAGTCGCGTAGGCGACCTCGCGAATCAGCGATTGCACGAAGCCGTACTGGCCCCGCTCGGGAGAGCGCGGATCGATGTCCACGTCGAGGATCTCGCGCGCCACTAGCGCGCGCAGGTGCTCCTCGAGCTGGTCATCGGCAACTCCCGACACCTGTGCCAGGACCGGCAGCGTGAAGCGCTGGCCCAGGACGGCGGCGTCCTGCAGAATGCTCCGCCGCACCGGTTCCAGCGCGTCGAGTCGGGATGCGATGAGCGATCGCAGCGTCTCGGGGACGGCGAGCTCATCCAGCTGGCCGGTGGGCCGGTACACGCCGTCGGCCTGTTCCAGCCTGCCCTCCGACACGAGCATGCGCACGGTCTCGACGGCGTACAGCGGGATGCCGTCGGCGCGGCGCAGGATGGCCTTCACCGCCTCATCGGGCAGGCCCGGCACCAGCCCCGCCAGCAGGTCGCGCATCGCCTGCTCATCGAGTGGCTCAAGCGAGATCGAGGTGACCAGGCGATGCCCGCCACCCCAGCCGGGTCGCCGTTCGTAGAGTTCCGGCCTGGTAAGCCCAACCACGAGGATCGGGTGATTCTTGGACCAGTCGAGCAGGTGCTCGATGAAGTCCAGCAGGCCGCTGTCGGCCCATTGGAGATCCTCGAACACGAGCACCGTGGTGGCACTTTCAGAGACGCGGTCGAAGAAGATGCGCCAGGCGGCGAAGAGTGCGTCGCGGCCACCCTGGGGTGCCTCCTCCACTCCGAGCAGCGCCAGCAGAGCGTGCTCGACCCAGCTGCGTTCCTCGGCATCGGGCACGAACTCCGCCACCGCCTCGGCCAAGCGGGCGCGCGTGGTGGCCTCGTCATCAGATTCCGCGAGCGCCGCACGGCGGCGAACCATCTCGCCCAGCGCCCAGAAGGTGACCCCCTCGCCATAGGACGGGGATCGGCCGTGGTGCCAGTAGACCTGTTCGACGATGCCGTCGACGTACTTTTCGAGCTCCCAGGCGAGACGGCTCTTGCCGATGCCGGCGGGTCCCGTGACCGACACCAGGCGCACGCGTTGATCGCGAGTAGTGGCGTGCAGCGCCTCCTTGAGCAGCCGCAGCTCCTCCTCGCGGCCCACGAACGGAGGCTCCAATGCCTCGGAGCGATTGTGTCCGCCGCGTGCGGCCAGCACGCGCACGGCGCGGAACGCCTCGACCGGCGCGCTCTTGCCCTTGAGCTCCTGGGGGCCGGCGGGCTCGAACGCAATCGCTGCCTGCGCCGCGTGCCTGTTCGCCTCGTCGACCAACACCGTGCCCGGAGGTGCCACCGATTGGAGCCGGCTCGCGGTGTTCACCAGGTCGCCGGCAACCATGCCCTGGCCTTCGGCACCCAGCGTTACCGCCGCCTCACCGGTCACCACGCCCGCGCGTGCCTCGATCCCGGCACCCAGAGAGAGCGCGCCGTCGATCACCTCCAACGCGGCGCGCACCGCTCGTTCCGCATCGTCCTCGTGCGCCGTGGGCGTGCCCCACACGGCCATCACCGCGTCGCCGATGAACTTCTCGATGACACCGCCGTGCCGCTCCACGGCCAGCCGGGCCATGCCGAAATACTGGTCGAGCGTGTCGCGTACGGCCTCGGCATCGCGCTCCTCGGCGAATGGCGTGAAGCCGACCAGGTCGACAAACATGACGCTGACCAGGCGTCTCTCCGTGGTCGCCGGCGAACGGGGCACCGCAGCCGTGGCCTCCCCCGGGGTAGCCGACAGAGTCGTTCCGCAGCTGCCGCAGAACTTCGCACCCGGCCGGTTGGGCGTGCCACAGTTCGGGCAGGCAGCCGTCATTGGCGCGCCACATTCGTCGCAGAAGCGGGCCCCCGCCGCGTTCTGGGTCCCGCAGTTGCCGCAGATCACGCCCGCGATGTTACCGCCGGAAGCATCCAGACCGGCCCGAGCAAAGGCGTCAGCAGGCGCGCGCCTCGCGATGCCACGCGCGGGCGCTCACGCAGGGTTGGGGGGCTCCAACAGACAAACCTCGTGACAAGCGGCCCGCAGACAGGGGCCATGTGCGCCATGGCCGCCACCGGCAGCGGACCTACCTTGCCCTCGGCGATGGATCGCGAGCTGGAACACGACGTTGTGATCCTGGGCGCCGGGCTGGCCGGCCTGCGCGCCGCAGTCGAGCTGTCACGCCGGCTCGCGGACAAGGTCGACATCGGCATCGTGTCCAAGGTCCAGCTGATGCGCGCCCATTCGGTCTGCGCTGAGGGCGGTACGGCGGCCGTGCTGCGCACTGACCTGGGCGACTCAACCGAGCTGCACGCCTGGGACACCGTCAAGGGTGCCGACTTCCTGGCCGACCAGGACGTGGTCAGGAGATTCGTCGAGGCTGCGCCGACCGAGATCCGCCAACTCGATCACTGGGGCATCCCGTGGACGCGCGACGCGGACGGCTACATCGAACAACGGCCGTTCGGCGGGCACAGCTATCCAAGAGCGACGCTGGCCGCCGACAAGACCGGCTTCTTCGAGATGCAGACGCTGTATGACCAGCTGCAGCGCTACTCGACCTTCACCCGCTATGACGAGCTCTTCGTCACCGACATCCTTATCGCCGATGGCGTTTTCGCGGGCCTGGTCGGGCTGGACATGACGTCAGGCGAGACGGTCGTCATCCGCGGCAGGGCGCTGCTCATCGCCAGTGGCGGAGGCGGAACCCTGTTCGGTTTCACGACCTACTCGCAGACGGTCACCGGCGACGGCCTGGCGATGGCCTATCGCGCCGGCCTGCCACTCGAGGACATGGAATTCCTGCAGTTTCATCCGACCGGCCTGGTTCCGTCCGGCATCCTGATGACCGAAGCCTGCCGCGGCGAAGGCGGCTACCTGCGCAACAACCGCGGCGAGCGCTTCATGGCCGGCTACGCGCCGAAGCTGATGGAGCTCGCGCCGCGCGACATGGTTTCGCGTGCCGAGCAGGAGGAGATCCTCGCTGGCCGTGGCTTCAAGACGCCCGACGGACAGGACTACCTCGAGCTGGACCTGACCCACCTCGGCGCCGAGCGGATCAACACCCGTCTGCCGTTGATCCGCGAGGTGGCCATCAAGTTCCTTGGCCTCGATCCCATCGAGAAGGCGATCCCGATCCGGCCCGTTGCGCACTACTCGATGGGTGGCATCGAGACCGACATCAACGGCCACACACGGGTTCCCAACATCTGGGCTGCCGGGGAGGCCGCGTGCGTGTCGCTCCACGGCGCGAACCGCCTCGGCTCCAACTCGACCGCCGAATGCCTCGTCTGGGGCGCCATCACCGGCACTGAGATTGCCCGCGAGCTTCCGGCGATGGGCGAAACCGTGTCGCTGCCCGCCGGGGACCTGGCTGCCGCCGAGGAGCGCATCGCCAGCGTCCTGGCCCGCGACGGTGGCGAGAACATCTATGAGCTGCGCCGTCAGCTGCGGTCGACGATGGACACCCAGGTCGGCGTCTTCCGCAACGGTTCGGACCTGACACAGGCGCTGGCCAGGGTGCGCGAGATCCGGCTCCGCACCCGTGATGCGCCGGTGGCTGACAAGTCGCGCGTCTACAACTCCAACCTCGTCCACGCCCTCGAGCTTGGCAACCTGATCGACCTCGCCGAGGTGATGATCGCCGGTGCCCTGGCCCGCGAGGAGTCGCGTGGCGCGCACGCGCGGCGCGATTTCGCGACGCGTGACGACGAGCGGTGGCTCAAGCACACGCTTGCCTTCCGCGACGTCGATGGGCCGTGTTTCGAGTACAAGCCCGTGACGATCGACTCATGGCTCCCGGTGGAGCGCAGGTACTGATGGCGGAGGGGCAGATGACAGCCCGCACACATCCAAACCGACTCGGCCTGCGCGGCTGGATCGGCGGCCGCAACGCGGGCTTCGAGCGCTGGCTCTACCTACTCCACCGCATCAGCGGCCTGGGCCTGCTCGCCTACTTCGTGATGCACATCTTCGTCACCTCGGCCCGTGCGCTCGGGCCGGAAAGCTGGGTACAGGCGATGGCGGCCGTGTCGGGACCGGTCTTCGAGATCGGCGAGTACCTCGTCTTCGCGGCGTTCGCATTCCACGCGGTCAACGGCATCCGGCTCCATTTCGTCGAGCTCGGCTTCCTGATCGGACGGCCGATCGAGCCCATCTACCCCTATGCCACCTCGGTCGGCCGCCAGCGCTGGCTGTCGATGACCGTCCTGGCCGTCGCCTTCGTGATCGTCGTCTTCGGCGGCTACAGCTTCTTCATCGCAGGTTGAGGGGCGCGAGCATGAGAGAGCGCAGTCTGTGGACGCTGTCGATCGCGTCGACCGGAGTGATCGTCGTGCTGCTCGGCGTGCACATGACGCTGATGCACCTGATGGGTGGCGAGCCGCTCGAGTGGGGCAGCGTCGTGCAGCGAATGCGCAGTGTCCTATTCGCCACCACGTACGTGCTGCTGCTCGGGGCAGCGCTCTACCACGGCCTGTACGGCTTCCGCAACATCCTGCTCGAACTCAATCCGGGCGCCACGCTGCGCCGTGCCACGAACGCCGTGCTGCTGGCAGGTGGGCTGGGCCTTTTCGTGTTCGGCACCTGGGCGGCCGTGGCCTCGCTCGGCACTGGGGCAACCTTCGGTGGCTGACGTGACGGCGAGCACCCGCCGCGAGGTCATCCTGCGCGTGCGTCGTTTCGATCCCGAACACGACGCCGAGCCGCGCTGGGAAGACCATCCCGTCCAGGCCGCAGCGGGCATGACCGTGCTCGACGCCCTGTGGCAGGTCAAGGAGCAGGCCCCCACCATCGCCTGGCGCTCGTCGTGTCGCATGGGCATCTGCGGGTCGTGCGGAATGCTCATCGACGGCCGGCCGCGCCTTGCCTGCAACACGCAA
>CAZSWK010000060.1:0-4086 GCA_964610835.1 uncultured Anaerolineaceae bacterium
ACACCAATACCCTCATAACCACGGCGAGAACGTCCGCAGCATCCATCTGCACATACACGAACTCGACAATGCGGCGCAGCTCGGTGGCAATCTGAACGGCGACAAAGACGAGGCGCACGCGCCCAGCCTTGAGGTTCGTCTTTACGCTCAACCAGAATTTGTCCTGGTCGTTGTCTGCGTCGAGAAGGTTGGTCAGCTCGTCATTTGGATCGAGGCCGTCCTTCTCGCACCTGGCAGTGAATCGAGCCTGGAGCTCCTCCACCGGCCAGTAGACCAACCCGTTCGCGGCATAGTCGAGCATCTGCCCGACAACCTCGCGGCGGATGCGGGTGTCGGTGCTGCGTTTGACCTCGACAATGGTCGGGACGGCGTCCTGGTCCAGGAAGAGGTGGTCGACCGACCAGCGGGCACCGCCGTCTTCCTCCGAGGGCACCGGCATTTCACGCGACACGAGGGGCCATCGGCGTGGAGCGTCGCTGTCCATCTGATCACCGGCGAGCAGGTTACCGACGGCCCAGGGCCGATCCCGGAGTACGGCTGGTACGCGTGGACCTCACCCGACGGCCTGAGCTGGAGCCGATCACAGAGCGCCCCTGAGCACGTCAGCGATCTCTTCGCCGACGACCAAGGCTTCGTCGCGGTCGGCTTCGACACCGGCGGCTGCTGCGCCTGGGATCCCGAGTACGCCAAGGGAGTGATCTGGACATCGGCGGACGGACAGACGTGGCGGCAGCAAGCCAAGAAGGGCTGGGTCGGGCGACTGCCCACCGTGATCACTGTCTCGGAAGGCACCCTGATCGCCCTGGGCGCCGACTGGACGCTCGATGACAGCGGCTCGGGGTTCGCCGCGGGCGCGGTATGGACGATCGACCGTGCGGCGTTGACAGGACCGTGACGAGGATCGAGGCCGAGCGCGAAGCGTTCTGCGCTGCGGGCGACCGGGAGGCGTACCTGCGCGCCAACTCGCACCTGCCCGGGCCGCGCTCAAATCTCGAGCTGCTGGCCGGCGCCGCCGAGGAAGTGGACCGGGATTGGGCGCTGCGCTGGGCCGCGGCACCCGTCGGCAGCGATCCCACGGACGTGTTCGTGATCTCCGTCGCCCTGGTCGCGCTTGGACGCCTCGCGAGCGGCGGCGAGCGGGCCGCCCTGCCGATCCTCCGGCAGCGCGCAGAAGACGCTGAGTGGCGCATCCGTGAGGCGGTCGCGATGGCGCTCCAGCGGCTCGGCGACGCCAACCTGGAGATGCTCGCCCAGGTCGCCCGCGAGTGGTCGGGCGGCTCGCCGCTCGTCCAGCGGGCGGCGGTGGCGGCCGTTGCCGAGCCGCGCCTGTTACGCGACGGCCGACTGGTGCCGGCCGCGCTCGACGTGCTCGAAGCCGCTACCGGGTCGGTCGCCGCCGCGATCGACCGCAGGGCGACCGACGTGCGCGTGCTGCGCCAGGCGCTCGGCTACGCGTGGAGCGTGGTGATCGCAGCGGACGTCGCGCTGGCCTGGCCACGCTTCGCGGCACTCGCCGCGCTCGACGACTACGACGTCGCCTGGATCGTGCGCGAGAACCTCACGAAGAACCGGCTGCGCCGCCTGGACCCGCCGGATCTGCCCAGCGCCGCTCACGCGGCAGCCAGGTAGCCAGCCACCTGACTGCGTCACGGCCGTCGACCTTCTCCGCGCGGCGACGTGCCGAAGTGACCGTTTCCGCCCAGCCCGGCGGGACAAGCCGTGGCGACAGATCCTCGAGCGGCGCCAGGACGAACAGGCGCTCCTGCGCGAGCGGGTGCGGAACCTCGAGCCACTTACCGTCCGGCCGGCGGACGCTGATCCGGTGGCGGCCGAAAACGAGCAGGTCGAGGTCGATCTCGCGCGGCCCCCAGCGCTCGCGTGGATGCCGGCCCAGCGACCGCTCGAGCCCCTTGAGCGCAAGCAGCAGCGCCAGGGCGCCGGTCTCGGCATCCGGCCCGCGCGGGACGTCCAGTGCGACCACGGCGTTCAGGAAGTCGGGCTGATCGGCTACGCCCACCGGCCGGGTGCGATACAGCGGTGACACGCCTCGCAGGCGCACTCCTGGAAGTGCCGCCAGCGCGCGTGCCGCGCGGGCCAGGTTGGCCTGCGCGTCGCCCACGTTCGCGCCCAGTCCGACATAGGCCCTGACCCGGTGTGTCATGTTCGCGAATATAGGCATCGCCGTGCTCTCTGCCGCAACCGTGATGCGTCGTAGAATGATCTTGAGCTGCGGTCCACCCAGCTGTCCCAATAACACGCCATCCGCGGACCGTGGCGCCTGAGAGGTAGCGTGACAACAGGTCTCTGGTACGTGCTCGGGTTCGCTTTCGCGGGCGCGACCTTTGTGCTGATCACGATCGGTTTCGCGTGGCTGATCGGCCACCGCTCGAAGGGTGATCGCCACAAGGGTCTGCCGTACGAGTCCGGCATCGACACATACGGCTACACCTGGGGCCGGATCGGCCTGTCCTTTTACATCTACGCGTTGCTGTTCGTGGCCTTCGATCTCGAGATCATCTTCATCTATCTGTGGGCGTTGGTCTTCCGTGACGTACTCATCGGCGGCTTCCTGGCCATGCTGTTGTTCGTCGTCATCCTGCTGCTCGGCCTGGGCTACGCCTGGCGCAAGGGGGTGTTGACGTGGAAGTGAGCAAGAAGGCCGCCCGCAGACAGCCGGCCAAGCCGGCGCGTCGGGCCACTGCAGGCGGGAACCAGTCGGATGCCCTGGCGACGCGGCCCGAGCAGACAGTGGTCGAGCCGATCATCGTGCCCAACACGCTGTGGTCGCCCGCCAATCCGCAGGCGTACATGGGCGGTGCACCGCCGCAGATCACCCATCTGCAGGAGCTGGAGGCGGGTGACAAGTCCGATACCGGACGCTGGGGCGCCCTCGACATCATCCCCACCAACGCCGACTACATCCTGGACCTGATCCGCCTCAACAGCCTGTGGCCACTGCTGTCGGGCCTGGCCTGCTGCGCCATCGAGATGATGTCGGCGGCGACCTCGGTCAACGACATGGACCGCTTCAACATGTTCCCCTTCCGCGCCAGCCCGCGCCAGGCCGATGTGCTCATCGTCGCCGGCACGCTGACGACCAAGATGGCCGGACCGCTGGTGCGTCTGTGGGAGCAAATGCCCGAGCCCAAGTGGTGCGTGGCGATGGGCGACTGCACCTGCTCGGGCGGTCGCTACAAGCGCTCCTACGCCACCGTTGAGGGCATCGACCGTGTCCTGCCCGTTGACGTGTACGTGCCGGGCTGCCCGCCGCGGCCAGAAGGACTGATCTACGGGATGATGAAGCTCCAGCAGCTCATCCGTGAGCGGCGCGGTCATTGGGCCGAGCGGGCCGTGGGGCCCACCGTGCCGCTCGGCGTCTGACCTGCGGAGGAGACCGGCATCGACACGCAACTTCGCCAGCAGCTCGAGAAAGTCTTCGGCGACAAGCTCGAAGACCCTATCCGCCAGCGCGCCGACACGACCGAGATGACCGTCGCCGCCAGGAACGCGACCGATGTACTGCGCACCCTGCACGACGACGACCGCTTCGGCTTCGAGTTCCTGGCCGACCTGGCCGGCGTCGATACCGGCTCGGAGATGTGGGTCGTGTACCACCTGTGGTCCCCGACCACGCCGGACTGGCTGCGCGTCATCGTGCCCGGGCTGGCACGCGATGACCCACGTGTGCCGTCGGTGACCTTCCTGTGGAAGGGGGCCGAGTGGGCCGAACGCGAGGCCTACGACATGTTCGGCATCATCTTCGAGGGCAACCGCGACCTGCGCCGCATCTACATGCCGCCCGACTACGTCAGCTTTCCCCTGCGCAAGGATTTCCTGCTCGCCGACGACTCGGCGCGCTCGTCCGGCGCCGGGTACCGGCACGTCGAGCAGATGGGTCCGCCCGCCTCTGCCCTGCGCGAGCCGACGCTGCGCCAGGCGAAGAGCCTGCCCAACCGCGAGATGGGCTCAGCGAGCCAATTGCCCGAAGAGACCGCCACGCCGCCCGGTGAGCAGGCGTGACCGACTCCACCGTTCGCTCACTCGACGATCCCAACGTCTGGGTCGATACGCCCGCGACCATCTATG
>CAZSWK010000060.1:4096-14526 GCA_964610835.1 uncultured Anaerolineaceae bacterium
CCGCCGCGCAGCGAACGCGAGGCGGAGTTCTACGACCTGCGCGACGGTGAGATGCTGCTCAACCTGGGTCCCCAGCATCCCTCCACGCACGGCGTACTGCGGGTCGTGCTCAAGATCGACGGCGAGCGCGTGGTCGACCTCGATCCCGTGCTCGGGTACCTCCATCGCGGTGTCGAGAAGCTCTGCGAGAACGGCGACTGGCATATCGCGATCAGCCAGTGCGACCCACTCGAGTACGTCGCCTCGATGTTCAGCGAGGCGATGCCCGTGCTGGCCGCCGAGAAGCTGCTCGACCTCGAAGTGCCTCGACGAGCCGAGTACATCCGCGTCCTGGCCTGGGAACTCAACCGCATCGCCAGTCATGCCCTGTTCATGGGCTGGCTCGCGCTCGATCTGGGCGGCTTGACGCCCATCCTGTGGAGCTTCATCGAGCGTGACGAGATCGTCGACATGCTGGCGGCGCTGACCGGCCAGCGCATGCTCTTCAACTACCTGCGCATCGGTGGCGTCAACGGCGACCTGAATCATGACTTCCTGTCGCGGCTGGGTGACTGGATGGCGCACGCCGGCGACCAGATTGAGGAGACCCAGCGGCTGCTCAACCAGAACGAGATCTTCGTGCGCCGAACGCGCGATATGGGCGTGCTGGATCGCGATGCCGCGCTGCGCCTGTGCATGAGCGGCCCTCCGCTGCGCGCCACCGGCGTGCCTTTCGACGTGCGCCGGGCGCACCCATACAGCGTGTACCCCGAGCTCGAGTTCGACATCCCGACGCGCACGGAGGGTGACTCCTACGCCCGCTACATGCTGCACATCGACGAGATCCGCGAGAGCATGCACATCATCGACCAGGTGCTGAACGACATGCCCGACGGGCCGATCATGGCCAAGATCCCGCGCCTGATACGCATCCCGCCCGGACGCGCATTCATCGCCATCGAGAGCCCGCGTGGCGAGTACGCCTGTTACGCCATGAGCGACGGCTCCGACCAGCCCTTCCGCATGCGCATCCATGACCCGTCCTTCTTCAACCTGCAGGCAGTCGGTGAATTGGTGCCGGGCAACCTCATCGCCGACACGATGGCGGTCATGGCGTCGCTCGACCCGATCATGGGCGGGATCGACAAGTGATCACAGAGGCAGTCAGTTGACCGTCCTCACGCGCCCGTGGAACCGGCTGTCGCTGGCGGGCAAGATCATCCTGCCGCTGTTGGCGCTGGGCATCATCCTGACGCTGCTGGTGATGGTCGGCTGGATGACCGGCATCATCCCGGCGATCATCGGGCTGCTGGCGACGCTCATCACCGACAACATCGACATCGTCCGCTTCCTGATCGCGGCCACGGCAATCCTGCTGTTCACCGTGCCCACGGCCTTCGTGATCATCTTCATGGAGCTCAAGGTGATCGCGTTCATCAACCTGCGCATCGGGCCCAACCGGACCGGACCGTGGGGCATGCTGGCTTCCGTCTTCCACGGCCTCAAGGTGCTGTCCAAGGAGGACTTCACGCCGACCGGCGCGGACACGCCGGTGTTCACCCTGGCGCCCATCGTCACCTACCTGGCCAGCGTGCTGACGCTGCTGGTCGTGCCTTTCGCCCCGGGCCTGCTCGGGCTCGACATGAACCTCGGCCTGCTCTACTTCTTCGCCGTCTCGGGGCTGACCGTGGTCGGGCTGATGATGGCTGGCTGGTCGAGCTTCAACAAGTACTCACTGATCGGCGGGCTGCGCGCGGCGGCGCAGGTGGTCTCCTACGAACTGCCGCTGCTGCTGGCTCCGGTTGGCGTGATCATGTTGGCCGGGACGCTCTCGCTCAACCACATCGTCATGAACCAGTCGGGCTGGTTCTGGAACTGGTACGTCTTCCAGCAGCCGCTCGCGTTCATCGTCTTCTTCATTGCCGCCACAGCGGAGGGCAACCGGACGCCGTTCGACCTGACCGAGGCGGACAGCGAGATCGTGGCTGGTTTCGCCACCGAGTACAGCGGCATGCGCTTCGGCTTCTTCTTCTTCGCCGAGTACGTGAACGTGTTCATCGTCTCGGCCCTGACGGTGACGTTGTTCCTGGGCGGCTGGAACGCGCCGATCGACCCGCGGCCCATCCTCGACTTCTTCCACGTGACCATCAACCCGGCCATCGACCTCGCCAGCATGGACGTGTGGCTGCTGTGGGCGGTGGTGCTCGCGGTGCCGCTGGTGGTCCTGGTCATATCGGCGGTCGTCTGGATGCTCAAGAGCAGCTGGTCGTTCATCAAGTCGCTGATCGTCGGCTTCATCCTGTTCAACGTGGTCGCCGCCGGCGTGATCGGCATCTGGATGTTCATGTCGTTCGAGGTCGTGGTCGGCCTGTTCTGGTTCACGGCCAAGGTGTTCACCTTCGCCTTCATCTATGTGTGGATGCGCGGCACGCTGCCGCGCGTGCGCATCGACCAGCTGATGGGCTTCGCCTGGAAGTGGCTGATCGAGATTGCGCTGTTGAACATCTTCGTGACTGCGGGGGCCATCCTGATCGTGCAGCAGCTGGTGGCCGCGTGAGCACGAGGGAGATGCCATGAGCTTCGCGCGGATCCCCGGTTGGGGCGTGGCCAAGGGCATGCTGGACACGCTGGTGCGCTTCTTCCAGCCCAAGGTGACCGTCCAGTACCCGGAGGTGGTCCAGGAGATGCCGCCGCGCCAACGCGGCCGGCTGATCCTGCTCTACGACGAGGCCGGCAACCTGAAGTGCGAGACGTGCTTCCAGTGCGCCATGGCGTGTCCCATCGAGATCATCGACATGGGTGGTGTCGACACCAAGAGCCGCATGCACGTGCACTGGGGGCCGCCCGAGCAATATGCCGAGCGGCGCGAGGAGTCGGCGTTGCGCCGCTCCGGGCGGACCGTTCCCGACCGCGCCTTCAGTGCCTGGCAGCCGATCGACCTTCGGCCGCTCGAGGACATTCTCATCCGCGAGGAGTACGACCCGCACCGCATGGTCACCATCCTCGAACAGACACAGGCCGCCTACGGCTACCTGCCGGTGGCCGCTCTCCAGCACATCAGCCATCAGACCGGGGCCTGGTACAGCGAGATCTACGGCACCGGCTCGAGCTTCGGCGAGCTCAACTTCGCGCCGGCCCATGCGGCCGAGATCGGCATCTGCCGCTGCCCGAACTGCATCCTGCGCGGCGCCGGCCGCATGCGCGACGCCATCGCCGAGGCACTCGGGGTCGACATCGGCGGGGTATCGGCTGATGGCGCGGTGCGTTTCGTGGCCGCCGAATGCGGCGGCGACCCGGCGCTCGAGCCGCTGGTCACGCTCGACGGCAAGCCACAGCCGGGCATGACGCCCGCCAAGACCGCCGAGCTGGCTCGCTCGCTGCGGGCAAAGGCAGCCAGGGCAGGCGCGGCGTGAAGATCCTGAGCTCGCCGCGGGGTAAGCCTTCGATCCTGCTGGCACGCGCCGGCCGTTACGAACCCGCCGGCCCACTTGCCCAGGCGGAGAAGGCCGGCGCCTGGGCGGCGTGGAAGAAAACGGCGCCCGACGTGAGCCCGCAGGCGGTCATCCGCCTGGTCTCCGACGCGCGACTGCGCGGCCGTGGCGGGGCGGGCTACCCGGCCGCTGACAAGTGGCGCGCGGCCGCGTCAGTCGAGGGCCAGGCACGCTACGTGATCGCCAACGGATTCGAGGCCGATCCGGGCGCCCAGGTCGATCGGCTGCTGATGGAGCAGGACCCGCATGCCGTGGTCGAGGGACTCGTCCTGGCGGCCTATGCGATCGGCGCGTCGCACGGCTACATCGCGGTGCACGAACGAATGGGCGAGGCGCGGCAGCGCCTGTCGGCGGCAGTGCGCGCGGCCGAAGAGGCGGGGTACATCGGCACCAATGCTCTCGACAGCGGCTTCGATATTCACGTCGAGGTCGTGCCGTTGCCGGGTGGCCTGGTGGTGGGCGAGGAGACAACGCTCATTCGGGCAATCGAGAACAAGCGTGCGCAGCCAGATCAGCGGCCGCCGTACCCGGCGCATGATGGCGTGTGGGGCAGGCCGACCGTGGTCAACAACGTCGAAACGCTCAGCCTCGTGCCGTGGATCGTCAACAACGGCGCCGCCGCATTCGCCGCGATCGGCGACGACGACTTCCCGGGGACAACGCTCGTCCAGCTGAGTGGCTCGCTCAAGCGGCCGGGCATCGTCGAGGTGCCGTTGGGCATGTCGATCAGGCGCCTGCTCGCGCTGGCCGGCGGCCCAGTGGACGATGCAGAGCTCAAGGCGGTGCTGGTCGGAGGTCCAGCGGGTGGTTTCCTGCCACCGCATGAGCTGGACACGCTGTACACGCCCACGGCGTTGGCCGCCGCCGGCGCGATCTGGGGCTCGGGGACGGTCGTGGCGATCGACGAACGGACCTGCATCGTGGACATGGCCACCACGCTGCTGCGCTACCTATCCGACGAGTCGTGCGGCAAGACGATCCCCTGCCGCATCGGCGTACGTCGCCTGTACGAGATCGGGCGACGCGCCACGAGTGGACTGGCCCGGCCCGTTGACGCCGAGGTCCTCGGACAGCTCGCGGCTGACCTGCGCGATGCCGCGCTGTGCGGACTGGAGAGGCTGGCACCCAACCCCTTCATGTCCGGAATGCGATACTTCGAGGAAGAATTCGACCAGCATTTCGCCCACGGCAACTGTCCCGCCGGCGTGTGCGAAACGTTGCCCACCAAAGCTCAGGCGGTGAGCGCATGACCGACACGCTGCCCGTCGTTCGCGACACGGATATCGACGCGTCCATCGAGCGGCTGCTCGAAACACAGTCGCCCCAGCGGCGCCAGTCCGCGCCTGCCCTGACCATCGAGGTGGATGGACGCCAGTACACCGGGCGCGAGGGGCAGACCATCCTCGACATCTGCCGCGACAACGGCATCGACGTCCCGACGCTGTGCTACGAGCCCAAGTTGCCCGGTTTTGGTGCCTGCCGCATGTGCGTGGTCGAGGTCGAGGGCGAGGAGCATCCGCCGATCAGCTGCTCACGTGCGGCCGAGCCGGGCATGGTCGTGCACACGCAGACGCCGCGCCTGCGCGAGATCCGCAAGACCAACCTCGAGTTGATCTTCTCCGACCACAACGCGTACTGCCTGCCGCCGTGCCAGAACAAGTGCCCCAGCCACATCGACATCCCCGGCTTCCTGAAGGCCAACACGGAAGGCAACTTCGCCGAAGCGGCGCGTATCTTCAAGCGCACCATTCCCTTCCCGAGCATTCTCGGCCGCGTCTGCCCGGCGCCGTGCGAGGAGCACTGCCGGCGCGACGAGGTGGAAGAGGCAATCGCCATCCGCGACAGCCACCGCTTTGCCGGTGACCAGGTGCTCAAGGCACAGGGCGACGGGGTCAAGGCGCCAATTCCGTTCGAGGTGCAGCAGCGGACCGGCAAGCGGGTGGCAGTCATCGGCTCCGGGCCGGCGGGCATGTCGGCCGCCTACTACCTGCTCATCGCCGGGCACGAGGTGACCATCTTCGAGCGCGACGAGGCCCCCGGCGGCATGCTGCGCTACGGCATACCGCAGTACCGGCTGCCCAAGACTGAGGTGCTCGAGGCCGAGTACCAGAGCGTCTACGACCTGGGCGGCAAGATGGTCACCAACGCCGCGCTGGGCCGTGACTTCACGCTCGATGACCTGCAGAACCAGGGCTTCGATGCAGTGTGCATCGCCATCGGCTGCTACGCCACGAACAAGCTGGGCATTCCCAATGAGGAGGCCGACGGCGTGCTCGACGGCCTCGACTACCTGCGCATCGCCACACTTGGGCTGCCCTACCCCGGGCACAAGGGCACGCGCGTCGTAGTCATCGGCGGCGGTTTCACGTCGATGGACTGCACGCGTACTTCGGTCCGCCAGGGCGCGTCCGAGGTGACCCTCGTCTACCGCCGCGACATGAAGGACATGCCCGCCTCGAACGAGGTGCACGAGGCACTCGAAGAAGGGGCACGGGCCATTTTCCAGGCCTCCCCCACGCGTGTGCTGACCGACGACAAGAACAAGGTCACCGGCGTCGAGTTCCAGCGCATGCGCCTCGGGGAGCCGGACGCATCCGGCCGCCGCCGGCCGGAACCGGTCGCCGGCACCGAGTTCGTCATCGATTGCGACCGCGTACTGCTGGCCATCGGACAGGGTCCCCAGCTGGACTGGCTGTCCAACGGCGCCGACGGCGTGAGTGCGACGCGCAACCGCCGCCTCGCTGCCGACGCGATCACCTTCGCCACCGGCCGGCCGGGCGTGTTCGCCACCGGCGATGTGCGAATCGGCGCGGCGACGGTCGTCCAGGCGAACGGCGAGGGCCGGCGCGCCGCCTACGCCATCGATGCCTACCTGCGCGGGCACGACCTGGGCGAGATCAGGACGCGCCAGACGCTGGCCGAGCCACAGCCGCAGTTCCTGAACATCGTGCCCTACACGGACGAGGTTAAGGAGCCGCGCCTGCGACTGCGGTCGATGCCCGCCGAGGAGCGCAAGGAGAGCTACGTCGAGTACGAGATCCCGTACACGCAGGAAGAGGCGATGGCCGAATCGAAGCGCTGCCTGCAGTGCACCTGCGAGGCGATCGGCTACTGCGACCTGCGCCGCCAGGGCATCGAGTACGGCACGACGCTGGCGACGCTCGAACCGGCGCGCACCGGCTTCTCGCACCGCAGCGTGACCGAGAACCGCTTCACGGGCACGAACCACGACTACATCCGTGACGACAGCCACGCCTTCATCCTGCGTGAGCCGGCGCGCTGCATCGATTGCGGTCGCTGTGCCAACGTGTGCAAGGAAGTGGTCGGCGCCGCGTGCTACGACTTCATGCGCACCGGCTTCGACACGCTGGTCACCACGCCGCTCGACATGAGTCTCAACACGACGCCGTGCGTCAGCTGCGGCCGCTGCGCCGAGACGTGCCCCACCGGCGCACTGATGCCCAAGCCCCGCGTTCTCGAGAAGTACGACGTCGACGAAAGCCGCTGCATCCTGTGCGGCATCTGCGTCGATGCCTGCCCCTACGACGCATTGCGCTGTGGGCCCGACTTCGAGCTCTCCCACGACAGCCGGGCCGAGCCGATGCTCGACCTGCTTGCCTACAGTGCGATCGACCGCGACTCGGAGGTCACCTTCATACACAGGGAGCGCGATTGGCTGGCGCGCGCCGACGCGCAGGGCCGGCTGATCGGCCAGGGCCGCATGCTGCCCGTATTGCCGGCCGGTGTCGTCGGCAACGGACACGGTGCGGAAGGTGACGGCCATGGCCCGAGCGGCAATGGGCAGCACGGACACTGATGGGCCTCGTATTGCCGCTGGCTGACCTGACGCTGCCGCAGACCGTCCCGTACCTGGGCTGGGCCTGGGACGACCTGCTTTTCCTCGTCCTTGCGGGCATCCTGCTGGCAGCCGCCCTGTTCGTCGTCATCGGCCGCGACATCGTGCGCTCCGGCCTGGCGATGATCCTCGCGTTCGGCGCGCTGGCGGGTATCTACGCGCTCACCGGAACCGTCCTGCTCGCCGCCGCACAGGTGCTCATCTACATCGGCGCGATCAGCGTGCTGATCCTGTTCGCGATCATGCTCACCCAGTCCAAGGCCGGGCCCGCGAAGCTCGTCTTCCACCGCCAGGCATGGGCAGGAGCCGTGGCCGCCATCGGGCTCGCGGTGCTGCTTATCACCGCCCTGCTCAATACCGACTGGCCGCTGAGCGTTGCCGACCGCCTCTGGTCGGCCACCAGCCGGATCGCGCTGCTGCTCTTCCAGGACTCGCTGTACGTCTTTGCACTGCAGGTGGTGGCGGTGCTGCTGACCGCGGCCGTCATCGGCGGCGTGTTCCTGGCCAAGCGCGAGGAGTCACCCGACCCGGGCGAACGCGAGACGGACATCCTGCAGCCGGTCAGCCCACCGGCCACTGCCAACACCGCAGAGACACCGTGAGCCACTCGCTCGACGCCTACCTGGTCCTGTCGGCGCTGCTGTTCTCGATCGGCACGTTCGGCTTCCTGGCGCGACGCAACGCGATCGCCATGCTCATGTCGATCGAGCTGATGCTCAACGCAGTGAACCTGGCGGCGGTGGCGTTCGGCGCCTTCACGCCCCAGCTTCAGGCCCATGCCGCGCTCATTGCGCTGCTGGTGATGGCCGTCGCGGCGGCCGAGGCCACGGTCGGCCTGGCGATTGTCATCGCCATCTTCCGTAACCGGCGGACGCCGCTGGTCGACGAGTACTCGAGCATGCGCGAGTAGCGGGGCCAGCGACCTTGTCACTCGACCAACTCGCCGTCCTGGCCCTGTTGGCCCTGCCGCTGGCCGGCTTCGGGCTCACGGCGCTGATCGGGCGCCGGCTGTACGCCCGGGCATGGATCATCGCCGTGCCGATCATCATCGTCACCTGGTTGGTCGGCATGTACCTCGTCTATCGGACGCTGTTTGCGGGCGCGTTCGGCGACGCGGGCCTGCACTTCACGCTGTACACGTGGATACCGGCCGGAACATTCACCATCTCGGCCAATTTCGCGGTCGACGCGCTGACCGCAGCGCTGATCATCGTCGTGACCACGATCGGCATGCTCGTCCATGTCTACTCGATCGGCTACATGGCCCACGACCCCGGCCGCTGGCGCTTCTTCGCCTACCTGAACTTCTTCATGTTCAGCATGCTGCTGCTCATCCTGGCCGACAACTTCGCGCTGCTGTTCGTAGCCTGGGAGCTGGTCGGCCTGTCGAGCTACCTGCTGATCGGCTTCTGGTACAACCGGCACAGCGCCGCGCTGGCGGCCAAGAAGGCATTCCTGGTCAATCGGGTAGGCGACTTCGGCTTTGCCCTGGGCATTGCCGCGGTGTGGACCACGGTCGGCACGCTCAACTTCACGACCACGGTCGTCAACGGGGTTTCCACGCCCGGCGCGTTCCAGCTCCTGCCGCAGGCTCTGCACAGCGGCGCCATCGCGCCATGGATGATGAATGGCATCGCGCTGCTGCTGTTCGCGGGCGCGGTCGGTAAGAGCGCCCAATTCCCGCTGCACGTCTGGCTGCCCGACGCCATGGAAGGCCCCACGCCGGTCAGCGCCCTCATCCACGCCGCCACGATGGTCAATGCCGGGGTGTACTTCCTGGCCCGCGCGAACCCGATCTTCGTGGAAGCGCCCCAGGCCATGGTCATCGTCGCGGCGATCGGCATCTTCACCGCCATCCTCGCCGCCTCGATCGCCTTCACCCAGCGCGACATCAAGCGCGTGCTGGCCTACTCGACCCTGTCGCAGCTCGGCTACATGTTCGCGGGCCTGGGGGTGGGGGCGTATATCGCCGCCATCTTCCACCTGATGACGCACGGCTTCTTCAAGGGCCTGCTCTTCCTCGATTCGGGCTCGGTCATTCATGCCGTGCACGACGAGCAGGACATGAATCGCATGGGTGCCCTGTGGCGCAAGATCCCGATCACCCACTGGACGATGCTCATCGCCTCGATCGCGCTGGCCGGCATCCCGCCGCTCGCCGGCTTCTTCAGCAAGGACGAGATCCTGGGCGCCAGCTTCAAGGAGGGCTTCGCCTGGGTATGGGCAATCGGCATCCTCACCGCGGTGATGACCGGCTTCTACATATTCCGGTTGATGGGCAAGACGTTCTACGGCGAAAGCCACGTCGACCCAGAGGTCGAACCCCACATCCACGAATCACCGGCGAGCATGACGGTGCCGCTCATCCTGCTGGCAATTCCTGCCGCGCTGCTCGGCGTGGCCATCGGCTTCCCGCCTGATTCAGGGCTGATTCACCAGTGGCTGGCGCCGGTCTTCGAGCATGCCGATACCGTGCTCGGCACCCAACCGGCAGCGTTCGAGCTGGGTGGCATCGATGGGGTGCTACTCATCTTCGGCGCGACCGCCGGCGCCATCGGTGCGGCGGTCGCGATCTGGTTCTTCGGCCTGTTCCGCGGGCGCGAACGGCGGGCCACCGTCGAGAGCTGGACCGAACGGCTGCACCCGCTGTATCGCGCCTCCTTCGCGAAGTGGTGGTTCGATGACCTCTACGACCTGATTCTTGTGCGCTTCGGCGGCCTTGTGGCACGTGGTCTGTGGTGGTTCGACGTGCGCGTGGTCGACGGAACCGTCAACGGGATCGCCGCCCTTACCCAGACAACCGGGCGCGGCATCCGGCAGATCCAGACCGGACGCGTCCAGAACTACGCCCTGGGCATCGCCGCCGGGCTACTGGTCGTGGCGGTGACATACCTATTCGTGATTCATTGATGACGCGCGTCGAATGATCGAAGCCCTGCGCAGTCTGCCGCTGCTATCGGTCGTCACCTTCCTGCCACTCGTCGGCGTGGTGGTCATCGCCCTGCTGCCACGCGAGCGGCTGTCGGCCATCCGGGGGGCGGCGCTCATAACGGCGCTCCTGACGTGGGTCGTGTCACTGCTCCTGCTGGCCGGCTTTGACATCG
>CAZSWK010000061.1:0-14380 GCA_964610835.1 uncultured Anaerolineaceae bacterium
TGCACCGGCTGCAGTGGTTCTGTGAGCTGTGTTGAGAGGCTGGGCCCGGGGCCGTGGGCCGGCTGGGCCGGCCCACGGCGGCCCACAGGCGACGACTTGAGCGCAGCCGCGCGCGGTGAAGCCAGCGCGCTCCAACCCGCGAGCAGGAACACGACGGCGCCAAAGATCAGGTTGTCCCACAGCGCCACCTGGTTGCTGGTGAAGCCGAGCACGAACGGTGAGATGAAGACCCACGCGCCGAGGACCAGGTTGACCCAGCTCAGCCACGCCTGCGTGTATGCGCCGCTGAAGCGGAACAGGGCGATGGCGCCGATCACGACGCCCAGAACGATGTCGTTCCACATTGCGTTTTGCAGGTTCGAGTAGCTCAGGACGAATGGCGACACGATCAGCCACAGCCCGGCCAGCGCGTTGAGCCCGCTGGCCCACTTGATCTGATAGCCGTAGGTGGTGTTGGCTTGTGTCATGTGCTTCAGTGCCTCCTTTGCAGGTCCCATTGTTCGGCCGGCAGCCCTCAAGCGCCGAGACACCCCGCGGGAACGCCCGTTGCACCGCCGTGTCACCTGTGCCACCTCGACCGGTGGCGCAAACTGGGGGGTGCCATGAACGCGAAAGCTCACACAGCCAGTTCCCGCAATGAACTCAGCCCCCAGGAGATCGGCCTTGTCGATGCCTACTGGCGCGCCGCCAACTACCTGGCCGTGGGCCAGATCTATCTGCTCGACAATCCGCTGCTGCGCCGCCCATTACAGGCCTCGGACATCAAGCCGCGGCTGCTCGGCCATTGGGGCACGACGCCCGGGCTGAACTTCATCTGGGCCTATGCGGACCGTGCGATCAAGCAGCGCGACCTCGACGCGATCATGGTCGTCGGGCCGGGCCACGGCGGCCCGGCGGCCGTCGCCAACGCGTATCTCGAGGGCACATGGTCGGAGCGCTATTCGGCGGTCGGGTCGGGCGAGGAGGGCCTGCGCCGGCTATTCCGCGAGTTCTCCTTCCCGGGCGGCATCGGCAGCCACGTGACGCCGGAGGTGCCGGGCTCGATCCACGAGGGCGGGGAGCTGGGCTACTCGCTGGCCCATGCCTACGGTGCGGCGTTCGACAATCCCGATCTGACCGTGTTCTGCGTGGTCGGTGACGGCGAGGCGGAGACCGGCCCGTTGGCAACCGGCTGGCATTCGAACAAGTTCCTTAACCCGATCCATGACGGTGCGGTGTTGCCGATCCTGCATCTCAACGGCTACAAGATCGCGAACCCCACGGTCCTGGCGCGCATCCCCGACAAGGAACTGCGCGAGCTGTTCGAGGGTTACGGCTACACGCCGTTCGTCGTCGCCGGCGACGACCCGGCCAGGATGCACCGGCAGTTCGCCAAGGTGCTCGACCAGGTGCTCGACGAGATCGCCGCAATCCAGCGCCGCGCACGCACCAAGGAAAACAGCGAGCGGCCGACCTGGCCGATGATCATCCTGCGCTCGCCCAAAGGCTGGACGGGGCCCAGGGAGGTCGACGGGAAACAGGTCGAGGGCACCTGGCGGGCTCACCAGGTGCCGATCGCCGATGTGCGCAACGATCCCGCACACCTGGCGCAACTCGAGGCCTGGCTGCGCAGCTACAGGCCGGAGGAGCTGTTCACGGCCGATGGCCGGCTGGCTCCCGAGCTGGCCGATTTCCCGCCCAGGGGCGGCCGGCGTATGAGCGCCAACCCGCACGCCAACGGCGGTGAACTGCTGCGCGACCTGTCGTTGCCCGAGTTCCGCGATTACGCGGTCGAGGTGGCCAACCCGGCACAGAACTTCGCCGAGAGCACCCGCGTATTGGGCGGTTTCCTGCGCGACGTGATCAGCGCCAATCCCACCAACTTCCGGTTGTTCGGCCCCGACGAAACCGACTCGAACCGCCTGTCGGCGGTGTTCGAGGTGACAGCTCGCCAGTTTATGGCCGAGCTGCTGGCCACCGACGAGAACGAAGCTCCCGACGGCCGCGTGATGGAGGTCCTTTCAGAGCACCAGTGCGAGGGCTGGCTGGAGGGCTACCTGCTGACCGGCCGGCACGGCCTGTTCAACTGCTATGAAGCGTTCATCCATATCGTCGACTCGATGTTCAACCAGCATGCCAAGTGGCTGAAGATCAGCAACGAGATCCCCTGGCGCCGGCCGATTGCCTCGCTGAACTACCTGCTGTCGAGCCACGTCTGGCGGCAGGACCACAACGGCTTCAGCCACCAGGATCCGGGCTTCCTCGACGTCGTCCTGAACAAGAAGGCAGAGGTGGTGCGGGTCTACCTGCCGCCCGACGCCAACACTCTGCTGTCGGTCGCCGACCACTGCCTGCGCTCGCGCCAGTACGTCAACGTCATCGTTGCCGGCAAGCACAAGGCGCTGCAGTTCCTGCCCATGGACCAGGCGGTGTTGCACGCTGCCCGCGGCGTGGGCATCTGGCCCTGGGCGAGCAATACCGAGGGTGAGCCGGACGTTGTGCTGGCGTGCTGCGGCGACACACCCACGCTCGAGGCGCTCGCCGCGGCGGATCTCCTGCGGCAGCACCTGCCCGACCTCGCGGTGCGCTTCATCAACGTGGTCGACCTGATGCGCCTGCAGCCGGAGTCCGAGCATCCGCACGGTATGCCCGACCGCGAATTCGACGCGCTGTTCACCACCGACAAGCCGATCATCTTCAACTTCCACGGCTACCCGTGGCTGATCCACCGGCTGGCCTACCGGCGTCACAACCACGTCAACCTGCACGTGCGCGGCTACAAGGAGGAGGGCACCGTCACCACGCCCTTCGACATGGCGCTGCGCAACGACATCGACCGCTTCCACCTGGTCATGGACGTGATCGATCGTGTGCCCGGACTTGGCGAGCGCGCCGCCGATCTGCGCCAGCAGATGGTCGACGCCCGGCTCGCCGCGTCCATGCACGCGCGTGAGTTCGGCGAGGACGCGCCGGAGATCGCCGACTGGACCTGGCCCTACTGAAAGTCTTCAAAACGCGGCCGTGGTCTGTGACATCTGGCACTCGTCACCCGGGCCATTCGTCACATATGATGTGAACCTCGGCGGAAAGCCAGGTGGGCCGTGCGAACGATTTGGATAGTGGACGAGGACGCGCGCGAGGCGCAGTTTCTCGCTGCGGTGCTCGAGTATGAGACGGAAGCGCCTGCGGTCCTGGTCTCGCCGCAGCGTTTTCTCAGGCGTGTCGGACGCGGCGATCTTCCCGACGGCCTGGTCCTCGACGAGGGGACCATGCATGTCGCCTCCCCGGAGGTCCGGCGCGGCTTGCGGCTGGTCGATCGGCTGGTGATCCTCGGGTCGCACCTGGGCAAGGCTGCCAGTGAGCGGGACCAACATCCGCGCAGTGCGCGACGTCTGCGCCGCCCGCTGATCCACCGGCACGTGGTCCGAGCAATGCTCTGGCTCGACCACTACACGGACGACGACACGTGGTCAGTGCCACAGGCAGTCGACACGGAGTTCGAGTTCACGCCGCCGCTGGCGGAAAGGCGCAGGCCTGTGGCGGTGGCCGATCGGAACGAGGCCGCGGAGTGGGAGGCCGCCGGGCAGTGGTCGACCGAGTACGAGTAGGCGTCGTTACTAGCTGACGGACCTGACGCGGTAGACCTGACGGGCGCCCGGCAGTTGGACCGTGATCTCGTCGCCGGCTCGCCGCCCGAGCAGCGCCTGGCCCACCGGTGACTGGTACGAAAGCCGGCCGCGCGCAGGGTCGGCCTCGCTGGATCCGACCAGCACGTACGTCTCGCTCTGGCCGTCGAATTCGACCTCGACCGTGGAGCCGGGCCGCACCGCGTCGGTGGGTACGTCGGTCTCGATCACGCGGCTCGAACGCAGAAGCGCCTCGAGCGTCTGGATGCGGCCCTCAACGAACGACTGCTCCTTGCGCGCGGCCTCGTAATCGCCGTTCTCGCGCAGATCGCCCAGTTCGCGCGCTGCCTTGACGCGGGCGATGACCTCCGGGCGGACGGTCGTGCGCAGTTGCTCGAGTTCGGCCGTGAGCTGGTCCACACCATCGGCAGAGAGGTAGGTCGGCTCGGGGGCCGGCTTGCTGGCGACGGCCGCCGTGGCCCGTGAGCGGCGAGTCGGCTGGCGGCTGGACGTCGCCCGTCGCGCAGCTGTTCGTGGCGCCGGTCGTGACGGACTCGGCGAGCGCTGCGCGGTAGCGGTTGGCGCCTCGTCTGGCTCACGCAATTCGTGGGCCAGCCCGGTGCTGCGGCGCCCGCGCGACGGCGAAGCCAGGTTGGCAAACGGCAACCGGCCGTCGTTCCGGCCGGCGACCTCCTCGAGCAGCGCGTCCTCGTACTCTTCCGGGGCATCGGTCGCCGCCCACCACACGCGCACCTCGCGCAGTACGGCCAGCGTCTTGAGCAAGTAGCCCAACGCGGTCGGCTTCGCGTCGCCGAGTGGCGTGGCATACATCGCCGCCAGTCGCCGGCCGACGGACCGTGACGAGCGGCCGACGAACAGGACCGGCTCGCCGGGCAGCCAGAACTCACTCAGCCGCGCGCTCAGCGCACTTGCCGTTGGTTGCTCGCCGTCGAGCGTCAGTGCCGGCACGCGCTCGAGCCACTTGCGAATGGCCGCGCCATCGGTGGGTGCGTGCTCGGGAGCGGCAGGCAACTCGGCGACGAACACTCCCGGTGCGCGGCTGGATACCGGCATGCCCCACAGCTTGGGGCCGTGGACCAGCAAATCCAGTGAGCGCATCAGTTCAGCTGCGCCGGCGCGCGGTGTATCAGAGTCCATGCCCACCATCGTCGCCGATCTGCCGGGATGATGCCCGACGCGTAGCTGGAGACCCCGGCGCCTGAGCGGGCGGCCGTTCGCTTAGGGGCCCGATAAGGGTATGTCGGCCGGCGCGCCCACCAGCGCCGGCGATGGGCTCGTCCCGGGGCCGTGGCAGAGCAGGCACTCCGTCGCGGTGCGGTCGGCATGGTCGTCGGGCAGCGCGCCGACGCGTCCCGCCACGTGACAGGTCAGGCAGTCGGTCTCGCCGGGCGCGACCTGATGGGCCGGCACCGGGGGCTGCTCCTCCGGCAGCCGGTGGCACAGCCAGCACACCGATTGGGAACGGTGAGCCATGTCCGACGGCAAAGGCGCCGTGACTCCGTGGCAATCCAGGCAATCCTGGTTCTGCCGGTCACGATGCGGCCGCGAGAGCGGCGGCGGCAGCTGCTCCGGCTGGTGACAGAGCAGGCAATCTGAGGCGTGGATGCCGGCGTGGCCCGGTGCGGTCGCGACGAGGGTGTCATTGGAATGGCATGCGGTGCAGTCCGACCAGCCCTGCATGGGATGGGCAATGGCCGGCACCGTCACCACGCCGATGCTGCCGTTCGCAGTCGCGTGGCACGCGGAGCAGTTGGCATCGGCCGGCATCGCGACCCACGACATGAACGGGCTCGTCGCAGTCGACGCCGCTGTCGGCGAAGGTGACGCGGACTGTTCGCTGGCGCCCTGGAGATCGGGCAGGGCAATCAGGATCAGGAAGCCGCTCGTGACCGCGATGAACCCGGTGAGGATCAGGATCAGCAGTCCGTAGCCGTAGCGGTGCAGGAAGCGAGCCATCACGCCTCTGCGCCGGGAGGCGGCTCGACGTCGGCAACGGATTCTCGGGCTGGTACAGGCTCCGGTTCGGCCTCCGGCTCAGGCTCCATTCCGGGCTCCGGTTCGGCCTCCGGCTCAGGCTCCATTCCGGGCTCCGGCTCGGCCTCCGGTTCGGCCTCCGGCTCAGGCTCCATTCCGGGCTCCGGCTCGGCCTCCGGTTCGGCCTCCGGCTCAGGCTCCGGCTCAGGCTCCCGCTCTGGCGCGACCTCTGCTTCGGGTAGCAGTTCGGGCTCGACTTCGGCCTCCGGCTGAGGCTCAGGCGCGGGCACGGGCACGGGCTCGGGCTCGGGCTCCGGCTCCGGCTCGGGCTCTGGCACCGGCCGAGCGCGCCGGCTCAGCCAGTCTTTGACGCCCAGCGGCAGCCACACGAAGACGTGCATTTCCGACTCGCCCAGATCGAGATAGCGCTCCGCCAGCGTGTACATGAAGGCAACGAGGCCGACCGCGCCGACGATGATCGAGATCTCGACCAGCGATGGCGAGTACGAGGCATAGGGCGCCGAGACGACGCCCGAGATGGTCGTCACCGGCGCGATCTGACCGGCCTCGACAAAGGTCAGGCGGTCGACGAAGACGCCACCGATCGACAGGCCACCGGCGACGAGGAGCCACCCCGGGGTGCGCGTCCATGGAACCAGCACGATGGTCAGCGGCACGAGCAGGCCGCCGATCAGCCGCAGACCGATGAACTCAACCGCGAGCGGTCCGCTGACCAGCACCTCGGTGGCGCTGCGCAAACCCGCGTCGGTAGAGTTGAGGCCGACGTACAGCTCGCGTGCAATGGCGCCCGAGATCACGGCCTACGAGAACTCGCCACACCGCCAGGTGGCGTGCGTTGAATGCCATACGGAGCCGGGCCTGGGTGGCTGGATCCAGTCCAAGATCAACGGCGTTCGCCAGCTATACGAGGTGGTCGCGGGCACGTTCCCGAGACCCGTGCCGCCGCCCGACCACAGCCTGCTGCCATCGAGCAACGACACGTGTCTGCGCTGCCACGACATAGCCCCCCTGCTGGCCGGCGGTGGCCCGATCAGGCTGGTGCTGCGCGCTGAGTACGGTCTCGACACTGAATCCACCCGTCAGACCGTGGCGCTCGTGGTTCGTCCCGCCGGCTTCGGTGGCACGGGTGCGACCGTCGGCGTCCATTGGCACGTCGCCTCGCACGTGGACTTCCTGGCCGCCGACACGCACTCGCAATCCATCGACTACGTCTCAGTTACCAATCCCGATGGCACGAGCAAGGACTTCATCGCCTCGCGGGCCATCACCCAGAGCGAAGACGTGCAGGCCGACCTCGACCGGTTGACGGCGAGCGATTACTCGCGACGGATGGACTGCACCGACTGCCACAATCGGGTGGGCCATCAGGCGCCCGACCTGAGCGCGGCCATCGATCAGCAGATCGACGCGGGCGTGATCAGCACCGACCTGCCCAGCATCAAGGCGCAGGCGCTGGCCCGCCTGTCCGTCGCCTATCCCAACGAGACCGCCGCCGACAACGCGATCGCAGGCCTGCAGGGCTTCTACGCCGTCAACTACCCGCTCATCGCGCAGAACGATGCGGCCGAGATCCAGCGCGCGGTTGCCAGTCTGCAGACGGTCTACCGCCTGGTCGCGACACCGGACATGCTCGTGACCGTTGCCACCTACCCGAACAACATCGGCCACCAGGCCTCGCCGGGCTGCTTCCGTTGCCATGACGGGGCCCACTACCGGGTCGTCGATGGCAAGGTAACCAGCGAGACGATCCCGTCCCAGTGCTCGACCTGCCACACCTTTCCGCAGATCGGCCAGAACGAGTCGGGCGTGCTCATCGGGCAGCGTCCGGACAGCCACGACGACCGACTCTGGGTGTTCGACCACAAGCTGAGCGTTACCTCCGCTGATCCGACCACCCAGACGTGCGGGGCGTGTCACACGGCGACCTACTGCGAGAACTGCCACACGACAACCGCCGTACAGGTCTCGCACGACAGCATGGTCACCAGCCACGCCAGCGTGATCAGTCAGGTGGGTGCGGCTGCCTGCGCCTTCTGCCACGCCCCCGCCTACTGTGCCCAGTGCCACGCAGATCCGGTCATGCCAGTCGGCCCGGCGGGTACAGGCCAGAGCGTGGTTCCGTCGCGAGACGGCAGCCTACCCCCGGTGGCCGTGCCATGACCGCGATCGAGCGAGACCTTGCGCCGCGTGACGCGACGGTGGGCGACTGGCTGACCATTCACGAGGCCAGCCAGCTGGTCGGTGTCTCGGTAGCGACGCTGCGCCGCTGGTGCGACGCGGGCGATGTGCGCTGCTTCACCACGCCCGGGGGCCACCGTCGCTTCGACCGAGCCGCAGTGCTCGGTCTGGTGCCCGCGCCGAGCATGCGGCGTCCGCGCGTGGCATGCGGCGGCGAGACCGTGATCCGCATCGTGCGTGCCTACCGTCGCGACGTGCGCCGCGGCCAGGACTCGGCTGCCCTCGAGGCCGTGCCCGAGAGCTCGCGGCAGCTCTTCCGTGACCACGGCCGGGCGCTGGTCGCGGCGCTGGTCGAGCTGCTCGACCAGCCCGTGGCCGGGGCGGGCGGCGCACTGGCTCGTGCCGAGCGCAGCGCCGCCGCGTGCGGCCGCGCTGCGGCGGACAGTGGCATGTCCCTGCAGCAGGCGATCGGGCTGTTCCTGCGCTTCCGTACGCCGTTCCTGCACGAGATCGGTGCCATGGCCCGCCGCTGGCGCCTCGACGCCGCGGCCGCCACCGCGCTGCTCGAACAGGCCGCTGAGGGTGTCGACGGCCTGTTGCCGGCGTTGGTCGCCGGCTACGAACATGAGCGCACGCCGGGCGTTGCGCCTCGTCAGGGCTGAGCAGCCAATTCGGTCGCTGCGGGTGGGTAGCCGGGCAAGGTGCGCGAGGACTCGTCGACGTTGGGCGGGTTGGGGGTCGTTCGCCGACGTGTCGGGGGTGGGCCGGCCAGGCTGCCTGACCAGAGTCCCGGCCCGACCGCCCGGGTGCGGAGCTCGGTGAGGCCGGCCTCGTCCAGCGTCGCCCGCTGCCCGCTAGGCCGATCCACTGACTAGTCGCGCGCGACCAGGGCGCGTACGCTTGTAGCCTGCGGGGCTGCCCTCGAGGAGGACATCGGTGAGCAGGCTGAAGTTGGTGGGCATGGCGGTCGCTATTGCCGTGGCCGGCTGCCAGTCCGCGCCCCAGCCCACGAGCACCCCGTCCGCGTCACCCACCAAGACGGCCTCACCGCCGGCTACGTCGGCCATGACGGTCACGCCGCCCGTGACAGTCACACCGGCAGCGACGCTGACGCCCACGCCGTCGCTGACGTCAAGCCCGATGCCGACCCCGACGCCAACGGTGTCCCCGACCCAGGAACCCACGCCCACCCCGGCGGCGCCGGGCTCGTGGCAGACACTCGCGGTCGGTCCGCACGGCGCCAACTACGATGGCCTGGGTCCCGTCGTGCTGTTGTCCAACGGCCAGGCGCTGGCGCTGTGGGTCAACACGGCGAACAAGGTGCGGACCTCCATTTACGATCCGCCGACCGACACCTGGACCAACTCGCCGCCGCCACCGTGCACCTGCCTGCTGGTTGCCCTGCCGGACGGGAACGAGGTCGCGATCAATGACTATTTCGAACGGCCCGATGGCCAGCCGGACGTCACCTCCTACGTGCGCGGGGATCCGAGCCAGGCCTGGGTGCAGACCGCGCAGCTGCCCGACTCGCGCGACTACATGCTTCAGGTTGGGCTGCCCGACAATCGTGTGCTCGTCGTCGGCGGCCTCGACGATTCCGGATCCGGTTCACCGGCGACCGATTTCTATGATCCGGCAGCCGACACCTGGACGCCCGGGCCGCAACTGCCCTTTGACAACGTGGACTCCGTCGGCGTCCTGGCCGATGGCTCGGTTCTCGTCCTGGCCACGAGCGGCAAGGCGGCGCGGCTCGACCCTGGTGCCGGCGACTGGATCGCCGCCGGCAAGGCGAGCGTGGGCGCCCAGCCGGTGATCGCGGCCCTCGGCGGTGGCGCGATCGCCCTCGCCGGTAGCGGCGGCCGCGTCATCAGCAGCCCTGACCGCCACACGGCACTCTACGACGAGACGGCCAACAGCTGGTCGGCCGGGCCCAGCGTGCCAAAGCTTGGCGATCTATCACCGGGCATCGCGGCGACAGCGGTGCAGCTTTCAGACGGCCGCCTGCTCCTCGTGGGTGGCACACAGGGCGGCGACTTCAGCCCGACCAGGGGCGCGGCGATCCTGGCCGCAAACGGCTCGTCGTGGGCGAGTGTTGCGTCCGCGCCGGCTGACCTCGGCAACGCCGTTGGTGAGCTCATGCCGGATGGCTCCGTCCTGTTTGCCGGCGAGGCGGCGGACTTCAACAATGACATTGGACCCTATCTGGGTGCCTTCCGTTTCACGCCCTGACGTGGCAAGGCACGACGCGGCCGTGGAGTGGCTGCTTGCCTCGGATGAGCCGGTCGTGCGCTACCGCACCAGAACATGGCTGCTCGGCATGCCGGAGACCGATCACCTGGTGCGCGCCGATCGCGCCGCGGTCCTCGATGGCCGCGCAGTGGCCAAGCTCCTGGACTTTCCCGGCCCGGAAGTGTCGCCCTACCGCAAGTGGTGGGGGCTGCACTGGCGGCTGGTCAGCCTCGCCGACTTCGACCTGCCCATCGACGACCGGCCGGATGTTGGGCAGGGTGTGAACGCAGCGGTCGGCCGTGAGCTGGCGTGGATCGCCGATCCGCGTCATCTCGAGTCGGTCAAGCGCATCGACGGCCTGTACCGCGCTGACGCGTCGATGGAGGGCAACGCGCTGTACGCGGCGTCGCGTTTTGGGCATGCGGGCGACCCGCGAGCGCGACTGCTGGTCGAGAAGCTGCTGGAGTGGCAGTGGCCGGACGGTGGCTGGAACTGTGATCGTCGATCGTCGGGCTACCGCTCGAGCTTCCACGAGAGCTGGGCGACAGCCATTGGTCTGGCGACATGGCGCGACGCCGTGGGCGACGCCGATCCGCTGGCCAGCGAGGCCAACGTCGCGGCCAGGCGAACCGCCGAGCTCCTGCTCGAACACCGGCTCTTCCGCACCCTCGACGGCCGCCGGCAGATCCACTCCAGCATGGCCGCGCTGCACTGGCCGGCGTACTGGCACTACGACTTCCTGGCCGGGCTACGCGTGCTCGCCGCCACCGATCCCGAGCTGCTGCGCGACCCGCGCGCCGGGGACGGCTTCGACCTGCTGGAGTCCCGCCGCCAGCCCGACGGCCGCTTCGCGACGAGGAAAGCATGGTGGCAGGTTGGCCGCCACGTGACTTCACCAACGGACGTGGTCGACTGGGGCAGAGGGCAACCGTCGCAGGTGCTCACCCTGCACGCTCTCGCGGTGCTGAAATCTGCTGGGCGGAGCCACCACGATCCCGCTTCCGTCGGCCCTGCCGGCTGAGATCCCGGCCCGGGCGCTGATACCATCGCCACGCGGGAGAGGCCACCTTTCCACCCGAGATCGCCAAGGCCAACTGTCACCGGCTATCGGCGGGTGCCGGTTGCCTCGAGCTCCCGGTTACCAGCTGACGAAAACCAACGATGTTCTGCGATATCGGCCCGCCTGGCATCTTGGTCAGGTGCACCCGTGATCGGGAGGTGCTCTACTAAATGGCCGACTCGAGCCGAGTCCTGACACTCATGACGGTGAACGGCCACCCGGACGACGAAACTGTCACCGCCGGCGGCGTCATGGCCAGGTATGCCGCCGAGGGGCTGCGCGTCGTGTGCGTCGTTGCCACCCGTGGCGAGCTGGGTGAGATAGTCGACCCGGCGCTGGACACGCCCGACAATCAGGCTCGCCTGGGCAGCATTCGTGAGCAGGAGCTACAGCGAGCGCTGGCCGAGTTACACCCGGCGATCGAGCACGTGTTCCTCGGTTATCGCGACTCGGGCATGATGGGCGAACCGTCGAACGGCGACCCGGCGAGCTTCTGGTCGGCGGATGTCGATGAGGCCACCGGCCGCCTCGTCAGAGTCGTTCGCGAGGTTCAGCCGGACGTCATGGTCGGACCGAACCGCTTCGGTAACGACGGCCATCCCGACCACATCCGGGCCGCACAGATTGCCGCTCTTGCGTACGCGCGTGCGGCAGACCCGACCTTTTATCCCGAGCAGCTGGCGGCAGGGCTATCGGCCTGGACACCGCAAAAGCTCTATGAATCGGTGGACCAGCTCGGCCGTCTGGCAAAGATGAGACGGGCGCTCGGCAGTGGCGGCATCAAGAGCCTGGCCTCGATGGGCGTCCGGGTGCTCCGCCATTGGAGCCCGCGGCGCGAACGTAAGCGAAGACGCATGGCTGCCGAACAGGGAGCGGTAACGACGCGCGTCGACGTAACCAGGTTCACTGCCAACAAGTACCGTGCCCTGCGGGCGCACAGGTCGCAGATCAGGCCCGACAGCGATCGTTTCGCGCTGACAGCCGAGGAACGCAGCAGGGTGAGTCCCACTGAAGACTTCACGCTGTCCGCCTCGCGGGTAACGACAACCAGGCCCGAGGACGATCTGTTCGCCGGTCTGCGGGCAGTGCGCTGAGGTGATCGTCGACGGGGCTCCCGCTGAGGGCCACCGCCACGCTGACGTCTGCATAGTCGGCGGCGGACCGGCCGGGATCGCGCTGGCGCTCGACCTGGCCGCGGACCATAACCTCAGAGTCTGCCTCCTGGAGAGCGGCGGGACGACCTTCGAGTCTGCCTCCCAGGAGTTGACCCGCGGCGAGGTCATCGGGACGAAGGCGCCCGGATTGCACGAGGTTCTCATCCGCGCGCTCGGTGGCTCGACCTGGTCGTGGGGCGGCATCTCCACGCCGCTCGAGCCGACCTCGTTTGAGCCACGTAAGTGGTTACCGGCCACGTGGCCGATCGACTCGGCCACTCTCGAACCCTATCTCGACAAGGCGCTCGAGCTGTGCGGCATCACCCCGGAGCAACGTGCCGATGTGGACCGTGTCACGGCCGAGGCCGCGAAGTCGGCGGCCTTCGAGGAAGACGCCGTCAAGCCCGCCACGGTGTACTTCAGCCGGCCGCTGCGTTTCGGGATGGCGTACCGCGAGGCACTCGAGCACGCCGATAACATCGCCACGCACATCCATTCCACGGTCACCGGCCTGGAGGTCGATGAGGGGCGCATCGTCGCCGTGACCGGCGTCGCGCGCGATGGCGCGTTCCGCGTGGAGGCGCGCGAGTACGTGCTGGCCAGTGGTGGCATCGGCAACCCCAAGCTGCTCATGCTGGCGGGCCTGGGTGGTGAGACAGTGGGTCGTTACTTCATGGATCATCCGCGAGTAGTCGACCGCTTCCGCGTCAGGAGCGGTGACACCCCGCTGGCGCGCCTGGTCGGGCGCGGCCCCATGGGCGCGCTGCGTTTCGCCCGGCTGACGCTGACCGACGAGATTCAGCGCTCCGAGCAGCTCTTGAACTGGCACGCCAATCTGGAGTCCGGCTATACGGCCCAGGACACAGAAACATGGGTCTCCGTGCGCCGCTTGGCGATCGCGCTGCGCAAGCCGTGGAATGAGAGTCCCTACTACCAGGACGCCGGCGGTGGCCCTCTGCACATGCGGGCGAGCGACGTTAGTGCAGCCCTGCGACGACCTCACCTGGCGGGTCTATCTGCGCTGGGCGCAATCACTCAGCATCCGCGCCTGCGCCGGTTCATCGAGGCCTGGAGCGCCATCGAACAGGTGCCGGATCCCGAGAACCGCGTCGAGCTGCTGGGGCAGCATGACCGGCTCGGGGTGCCGCTGGTACGCCTTCACTGGCGCATCGGTGCGGCCGAGGAGCACACCTATCGCCGAGCCCGAGAGCTGATGCTGGGCGTCTTTGAGCGACTTGAGCCAGGCATTTCGGATCGGCCGCTTGGGAACCCGGACCCGTGGCCTGTGACCCTTATAACGAACTGGCACCACCTCGGCACGACACGCATGTCGGCTGATCCCGCCCATGGTGTGGTCGATGCCGAGTGCCAGGTGCACGGCCTGGCGAACCTGCACGTGGTCGGCGGATCGGTGTTCCCGACCTCCGGATCGACGTCACCGACCGTCACCATCCTCCAGCTCGCCCTGCGGCTGAGCCGAAGACTGGCAGAGCGTTGCCGGCAGCAACCTGAGATAGCCGGTCCGGCGCGCACTCGCAGGGCGCCCCGCCGCCGGGCGGTCAGCGGCGGGCGGTCAGCAACTGTCCACCCTCCCGGCTGATTACCTCGACGTTGCGCAGTCCGGCGCGCCGGGTGACTGCGGCGAGCTGCCCGTCCGTGTAGAAGTGGCCGCGGCTGGCGAAAGGCTCAGGCGCGGCGGGCGTGCCGCGCAGCTCGGGTGCCGTGGTGTAGATCGCGAGCCGACCGCCCGGCCTCAGCACGCGCCGGCACTCGCGCAGGGTGAGCACCGGGTGCGGCAGGAAGAAGAAGACCATCGACATTGCCAGGGCGTCGAACGACTCGGCAGCGAAGGCCAGATGCTCGGCCTCGCCCAGGACGACCTCGCCCCCGGGCGCGCGCTGCCGTGCCAGGGCCACCATCTCGGGACTGTGGTCGACGCCCCACGCGCGGACGCCTGAGCGCAGCGCGTCCCGCAACAGCAGGCCGCCGCCCGCGCCAACCTCGAGCAGCCGCTCGCCCCGCTTCAGCGCGAGCGCATCAAGGATGGCCTGCCGGGCCTAGTCATGGATGCTGTCCGCCCCATACACCTCCCGGGCGCGATCACCACTCGGGCGACGCGCAACGCGATCCAGTAGCCA
>CAZSWK010000062.1:0-14321 GCA_964610835.1 uncultured Anaerolineaceae bacterium
CCCCTGTGCCCCTGCATCGAGCTGGATGTTCGCGATGGCCGTGCTCTTGTGCGTCTTGACGTGCGGACGGAGCGCCACGCCACGCTCGCGCACTGCTGCCGCCATCCGCTGTGCATTGCGCTCAACGATGCCGATGTCAATTACCAGCGCGGGCGTGTCGAGTTCGGTGGGTAGTTGCGGCGCGATGGGTTGCTCGACCATCGCCGCGAGCCTAGCAGCAGAACGATGCACAACAACCTCACAGGAACAGCCCGGCCGCCTCACATACCGGCGGCCGACAGTTCGAACATGGACCTTCCGACGGGTTTCACCGGCATGAGCGACGCGGTTGCCGCCGCACGCGCCCGCTCGCGCATGATGACGAGCGCGCGCGCCGGTCGCTGGCTGGAGGCACTCGCCCTGCCCGCCGTCAGCGCGTTTGCCGCGGTCCTGTACCTGTTCAACCTGGCGGTCAGCGGCTACGCCAATGCCTACTACTCGATGGCCGCGCAGGCCGCCAGCCTGAACTGGACGGCGTGGTTCTTCGGGTCGCTCGACCCGGCCAACTTCATCACCCTCGACAAGCCGCCGTTGTCGACCATGGCCATGGGCCTGTCCGTGCGCCTATTCGGCCTCTCATCGTGGAGCATCCTGCTGCCCGAGGCGCTGGCCGGCGTGGCCACCGTCGCGCTGCTGTTCGTTGCCGTTCGCCGCTACTTCGGCACGCTGGCGGCCACCATCGCGGCCATCGTGGCCGCGCTGACACCGGCCGCGGTGCTCATCTTCCGCTACAACAATCCCGACGCGTTGCTGACGCTGCTGCTCGTCGCCTCGGCCTACTGCTTCATGCGCGCGCTCGAGGCCGGCCGGCTGCGCTGGGTGATCGCCGCCGCGCTGCTCGTCGGGCTGGGCTTCAACACCAAGTACCTGCAGGCGTACCTCGTGCTGCCGGCTTTCGCACTGACCTACTTCATCGCGGCGCCCGGTGGCGTGGTGCGCCGTTTTGGCCACCTGCTCCTGGCATTCGTCACGGTCCTGGTCAGCAGCTTCTGGTGGATCGCGGTTGTCGAGCTCACGCCCGCCGCGGCGCGGCCGTTCATCGGCGGTAGCACCACCAACTCGGCGCTCGAACTGGTCTTCGGCTACGACGGACTGCAGCGCATCTTCGGCTTCCTGGGCCTGGATGGCCGTTTTGGTGCGCCGGGTGGCGGCGCCGGGCCGGGTGCCGGGTTTTCGGGCGAGCCGGGACTGTTGCGCCTCTTCAATTCAGAGTTCGGCGGCCAGGCCGGCTGGCTGCTGCCCGCGGCGCTGATCGCGCTGATCGTGGGGCTGCTCATCCGCCGACGCGCCGCACGCACGGACCTCCGCCGCGCCGCCTTCCTGATGTGGGGCGGCTGGCTGCTGGTGACCGCTCTTGTCTTCTCGCTGATGGGCGGCATCGTCCACAGCTACTACGCGGTCGCCCTCGCGCCGGCCATCGGCGCACTCGTCGGCGCGGGGGCAGTCGAGCTGTGGGCGCTGCGGCGCGCCGGCGGCAATGCCGGGCTGGCCGCCACGCTCACCCTCGCCGGCGCGCTGACCGCCACGGCGCTGCTCGCGGCGTTCTTCCTGGCGCGCACGCCCGACTTCGCACCGTGGCTGATCCCGCTCGTCCTGGTGGCGGCCGCCATCGCCGACCTCGGCCTGCTGCTGCCCGAAGTCTCGCCTGGCCTGGCTGCGGCTGCCGCTGTCGTTGGCCTGGCCGCGATGCTGATCGGACCCGCCGCCTATGCCGCAGTCACCATCAACACGGCCTACTCGGGTGGTGACCCGCAGCCGGGTCCGGTGGCGACCACTGCGTTCGGCGCCGGGCCGGGCATCCGTGGCGGACCGCTGGGCGGCCTGGCGGCGGGAGTGCAGGCCGGCGCGGGACAGGCCAACAATCAGTTGATCACCTATCTGGAGGCCAACAAGGGCAACGCGACCTGGCTGGTGGCCGTGGCCTCGTCCAATGAAGCTGCGCCGATCCAGCTGGCCACCGGGGACGCGGTGATGGCCGTGGGCGGCTTCAACGGTTCCGATCAGGCCCTCACCGTCGAGCAACTGCAGGCGTATGTCGCGAGCGGGCAGCTGCGCTACTTCCTGGTGAGCGCCGGTGGCTTCGGCGCCCCGGGAATCCGCCGCCCCGGTGCTATCGGCAACTCCGATGCGGCCCTGGTGGCATGGGTCACCGAGCACGGCACGCTCGTCGACCAGGCAGCTGGCGGCCAGCTGTACGACTTGGCGCCAGCCGGCTAGCGACACAATCGGGCCGGATGGCACTTCGCCGGGAGGTGTGCCGCCGGTAGCGTGAGCCAGATGCGCGAGCTACTCGCCTTCGGCCGGCCGGCATTGCCGGCGGCGACGGCGCCCCACGAGACACGCGCCAACAGCGTCCTGCGACCGATCGTGTTCGGCGCCAACGACGGCCTCGTCTCGAACCTGGCGCTGGTCATGGGTGTTGCCGGGGCGGCACCCGAGCCATGGATCATCGTCCTGGCCGGCGTGGCCGGCCTGCTGGCGGGCGCCTTCAGCATGGGCGTCGGCGAGTACATCTCCGTCCAGAGCCAGCGCGAACTGCTCGAGTTCCAGGTCGCTTTTCAGCGCAAGCAGCTGCGTGAGGCGCCCGAGCAGGAACGGCGGATCCTGATCCGCAGCTATGTCGAGCGCGGTTTCGGCCCGGCGGAGGCGGCCCGTTTTGCCGACGCGGTCTTTGCCGATCCTGATCACGCGGTGCGCCTGCTCATCTTCGAGGAAGTCGGTCTCGATGAACGGTCGATCGGCTCACCCTGGGCTGCGGGGGGCGGCTCGTTCGTTGCCTTCACGCTCGGTGCGCTGGTGCCGCTCATTCCCTACCTTCTGGTGGCAGGCACGGCTGCCTTCGCGGGCAGCCTGTTGGTCAGCCTTGTGGCGCTGGCCGTGCTGGGCGCCGGCATTGCCGTCCTCACCCATCGGGCCCTGGTTCCCAGTGCCGTTCGTCAGGTGCTGCTGGGCGCCGCCGCCGCCGCGGTCACCTTCTTCGTGGGACAGGCCATCGGCGTGACCGTTCGCTGAGCCGATCGGCTCGGTGACGACTGGGTTGCCCCTTCGTGCCAAACGGCACGCCCGCGCGTGACTGTGTTGGCAGGACGATTCGCTCGGAAGGAGCGCTCGAGAGTGACAGCAGCACAAATGAACCGTGATGCCCGCGCCGTCGCCGATGGACTCGCCGGTGCATGGCTGACGACGACACTGCGCCCCGAAACCCGCCTGGCCCTGGCCGAGCTTGGTCGCCTCGCATCGATCGAGGCGGGCGAGGTGCTCACGCGCGAGGGCGAGCCCAACGAGACGGTCGGCATCGTGCTGCGCGGCCGCGTGGCACTGCGGGTGCGCGTGCCCGAGCGCGGTAACGTGACGATCATGACCGTCGAGCCGGGCGACATCGTCGGCTGGTCGGCGCTCGTGCCCCCGCACCGCGCCAGCTCAACCGCCGTGGCCCTGGTATCGAGTGATCTGGTCCTGTTCGATGGAGCCGCGCTGCGCGCGGCGCTGACTGACGATGCCGAACTGGCCGCGCAGGTGTATCCGTTGCTGCTCAACGCCGTGGCACGGCGGCTCGAGGGCACGCGGCTCCAGCTGCTCGATCTGTTCAGCCAGCGCTGGGTGGAACCGTGGTGACGGGCACTGCCGACCCACCTGCGTACTTCCTGCCGCGGGCCGAGCTGGATCGTTTCATAGCCGCCCTTGCGGCCGGTGGCCGCGAGGTCATCGGACCCACGGTCGCCGACGGCACGGTCGTCCTGTCGCAGGTGGCCTCGGCCGCCCAGCTGCCGGTCGGCGCCGGGCTCGACAACGCGCCCGGGCGATCACGCCTCGTGCGCCGCGCGGACGAGCGCATCTTCGATCAGCCCGTCGGGCCGATGTCATGGAAGAACTTCACCTTTCCCCCGCGCGTTACCCAGGTCGCCTGGCAGCCGACCGACGATGGGTTGCGGCCGGTCCCGCCGCGCCGGCCGGTCCCGCCGCGCGCCTTCCTGGGCGTGCGCGCCTGTGAGATCGCCGCGCTGCGCATCCACGACCGCGTATTGCGCGACGGGCCCACGCCGGACGGCGACTACGCTGCCCGACGCGCCGACAACCTGATCGTTGCGGTCGAGTGCGCCGTTGCCGGCGGCACGTGCTTCTGCTCGACGATGGGCACCGGGCCGGAGGTCACCGACGGCTACGATCTGGCGCTTTCGGAACTGGACGACGGTTTCGTGGTGCGCACCGGCTCGCCTGCCGGCACCGCGGCCGTGGCCGGTCTCGCGCTGGCCCCGGCAGCGGCCGACCAGGTCGCTGCTGCGCGTGCCGCGGTGGGTGCCGTCCGCGCGGCGATGGATGTCCCGTTCGAGACCGACGGGTTGGCGGAGCGGCTGACGGCCGCCGCCGAGTCGCCGCGCTGGGCGGAGATTGCCGAGCGCTGCCTGGCGTGCGCCAACTGCACGCTCGTCTGCCCGACCTGCTTCTGCAACAGCGCAACGCAGCGCTCCGACCTCGACGGCGGCTCGGCCTCCACCGAGCGCAATTGGGACAGCTGCTTCACGCTCGATTTCGCACGCGTGGCGGGCGGCAACTTCCGCACTCGTCCCGCTGATCGCTACCGCCAGTGGCTGACGCACAAGTTCGGCACGTGGTGGGACCAGTTCGGCAGCTCCGGCTGCGTGGGCTGCGGGCGCTGCATCACGTGGTGCCCGGTCGGTATCGACGTGCGCGAGGAGCTGGTCAAGGTCACTGCCACCGCGCCGCCTGCGGCACCATCCGGGCCGCCTGAGAAATCGGCCCCGCCGCTGACCATCATTCCTGGTCCCGCGGCTGGCGACGAGATGCCGGGCGCTCTCTTCGGCGCACAGGGCAGCGCTTTTGGCCAGCGGCCTGCCCACGCGTCGGCCGCACGAGTCGTGGACAAGCGGCGCGAGACTGCCGATTCGGTCACGCTGCGTCTCGCGACCGGCGATCCCGATCTGCTCGCCGGCCGGCCGGGGCAGTTCGTGATGGCCGCGTTGCCGGCCGTCGCCGCTCCGCCGATATCCGTGTCGCGTTTCCGGCCCGACGGGATAGAGCTGACCATCCGTGCCGCAGGGCCGGCGACGGCCAAGATCTGTGCCCTCGAGCGCGGCGACTCGCTCAGCCTGCGCGGGCCGTTCGGGCGCGGCTGGCCGGTCGAGGCCGCCGATCGGCGCGACGTGATGATCATCACCGGTGGCATCGGTCTTGCTCCGCTGCGCCCGCTGATCGACAACCTGATCGCGCGTCGTGAGCGCATCGGCGTGATCCACCTCGCCTACGGGGCGCGCACGCCGCACGATCGGCTGTACGTCGATGAGCTCGACGCGCTCGCCGCCACGGGCATCATCGAAGTGGCGCAGACCGTCGACCGTGCCGGACCGGAGTGGCTCGGCCGGGTGGGCGTGGTCACCCAGGTGATCGACCGCGCACTGTGCTCGTGCGAGCGCACCGTCGCCTTCGTGTGCGGTCCCGAACGGATGATGCACGCCACTGCCCAGGTACTCCGCGAACGGGGCATCAGCGACGACCACATCTTCGTGACCATGGAACGCCACATGGAGTGTGGCGCCGGCCTGTGCGGCCACTGCCAGCTGGGTCGCTTCTTCGTCTGTCGCGACGGCCCGGTCTTCTCGCTGGCCGAGCTCGGACCGGCGTTCCAGACGGAAGGGCTGTGATGAACGCCATGGCCAACCCGGGACCACGAGCGGCCGCCGGCCGCGCCGCTGCCGCGCGCCGGCCGCGCGTCGGCGTCGTCAAGTTCGCCTCGTGCGACGGGTGCCAGCTGACGCTCCTCGACCTCGAGGACGAGCTGCTGGCGATCGCCGAGCACTTCGAGATCGTCGAGTTCGCGGAAGCCACCTCGCGTCGCTCCCAGGGTCCTTTCGACGTGCTGCTGGTCGAGGGCTCCATCAGCACCCCCGAGCAGGCCGAGGAGATCATCCGCCTGCGCCGTGAGGCGACCATCCTGGTGACCATCGGCGCCTGCGCGACCAGCGGCGGCATCCAGGCGCTGCGCAACCTGGGCGATCACGACGCCTTCCGCAGCGCGGTCTACCCGCGCCCCGAACTCGTCGAGTCGCTGGCCACCTCGACGCCCATCGCCGACCACGTGGCGGTTGATGCCGAGCTGTACGGCTGCCCGATCTCGGGCGCCCAGCTGCTCGAGCTGCTTACGGCGCTGACCACTGGCCGGCGACCGCAACTGCCCGATGAAGCGGTGTGCCTGGAGTGCAAGCGACGCGGCAATCCGTGCCTGATGGTCGACCAGGGCATCGCCTGCCTGGGCCCGGTCACGCGCACCGGCTGTGGCGCTCTGTGCCCGTCGTTCGGACGCGGCTGCTACGGCTGCTTCGGGCCGCGCGAGGCGGCCAACACGGCCTCGCTGGCGAGCTATTTCGCCGCCGACGGCCGCTCGCCCGCCGAGGTCGCTCGCCTGTTCTCCGGCTTCACCGTCAACGCGCCGGCGTTTCGGGCGATCGCCGCGGGGGAGGGGGGCAAGCGATGAGCCATACGACCCTGAGGCCGACCGAAGCCATCGACCGCCAGTTCGACATTGGGCAACTCACCCGCGTCGAGGGCGAGGGCTCGCTGACCCTGCGCGTCGCCGGAGGCCAGGTCGTCGAGGCCAGGCTGGGCATCTTCGAGGCGCCGCGCTACTTCGAGCGGCTCGTCGTGGGGCGCACCCCGGACGAGGTCATCGACATCGTCTCGCGCGTGTGCGGCATCTGCCCGATCGCGTACCAGATGAGCGCCGTGCACGCGTTCGAGAAGCTGTTCGAGGTCACCGTCGACCCGCAGATCCGCGCCCTGCGCCGCCTGCTCTACTGCGGCGAGTGGATCGAGAGCCACGCGCTGCATGTCTATCTGCTCCACGCGCCCGACTTCCTGGGCTATCAGAGCGCCGTCGAGCTGGCCGCCGATCACCGCGATGTGGTCCAGCAGGGCCTGACACTCAAGAAGATCGGCAACGAGCTGGTCGCCCTGCTCGGCGCGCGGCCGATTCACCCGCTCACGGTGCGCGTTGGTGGCTTCAGCCGGGTGCCCCGCACCGATGAGTTGCGCGCCCTGCGGCCGCAGCTCGAGGAAGCGCTGCGCCTCGCCCAGAAGACGGTCGACTTCGTGGCCGGCCTGACGGTTCCGCAGTTCGAGCGGGAGCCGCGCCTGGTCGCGCTGCGCCACCCCGACGAGTACCCCATGAACGAGGGCCGGATCGTCTCGAACGACGGTCTCGACATGGCCGCCGACCACTGGGAGGATGCCTTCGAGGAAGACCAGGTCGCCTGGTCCAATGCACTCCAGGCGCGCACGCGCGCGGGGGATGTGTACCTGCTGGGACCATCGGCGCGCGTGTCGCTCAACGCCGAGACGCTGCACCCACTCGCCGGCGAGGCGCTGCGCAGGCTCGGTCTCGCGCACGAGATCCGGCGCAACCCGTTCTGGTCGATCGCCGCGCGCGCCGTCGAGCTGGTGCAGGCGACAGCGGACGCGCTCGACATTGCCGAGGCGTATTCGACGCCTGATCGACCTTCTGCCTCGTGGAGCCCGCGCGCGGGCACGACCGGCTGGGCGACTGAGGCGCCGCGCGGCCTGCTCTTTCACGGCTATCACATCGACGAGCAGGGGCTCGTCGGTCGCGCTCGCATCGTTCCGCCTACCAGCCAGAACCAGGCTGCCATCGAGGCCGATTTGACCGGCTTCGCACCGTCCGTGCTGGCTCTCCCGCAGGCCGAGGCCACGCTGCGCATCGAGCAGCTGGTGCGCGCCTACGATCCATGCATCTCGTGCGCCACGCACTTCCTCGACCTGCGCGTGGAGGAGGCGGCCGATGCTCCCTGACGAGTGCACGATCCGCGTGCTGGTGTGCGGGACTTCCGACCGCGCCGACGACGGGGTCGCGCCGCGCGCCGTGGCCGAGCTGCTGCCCAGCCTGCGCGAGGAGGGCCGCTACGACGTCGACGTGCGCTACTGCGGCCAGCTGGATGTCGAGCACCTGCTCGACGTGCCGGCGGGCACGCCGGTACTGATAGTCGACGCCGCGTCGGGCGTGCCCGCCGGCGAGATCGTGACGCGCGACCTCGACGCGCTGCTTGCCGATCGGCCGGGGCCGGCGCCGCGCAGCTCGCATGCCCTCCCGATCGGCCAGGTGCTGGGCATCGCGCAAGCCTTTGCCGAGGCGCCCATGCGCGGCTCATTCGTCGGGGTCGGCGGCGCCGACTTCGGCCTGGGCGACGAGCTGTCGCCACAGGTCGAGCGCGCGCTGCCCGCGTTCGTCGAGGCAATTCGGGGCAGCATCGAGCGCCTGGCGCGCACCACGGGCGAGAGGGTTGGCGCCTGACCATGTGTCTCGATTTCGTCGCCCAGGTCATCGCGCGCCAAGGTGACGTCGCCGTCGTGGAAAACGAGGGTCGACGGTGGCGCGCATCGACTCTGCTCATGCCCGAAACGGCCGCCGGCGACTGGGTGCGCGTCGCGTTGGGCACCATCCTCGAGCGGCTCGACGCAGCCGAGGCTGCGGTAATCAACGACGAGCTGCGTGCGGCCCGGGCGGCTGTACCGTGAGCCCGGTCGAGCTGCAGCCCCCGCCCCAGATCGCGAACCGCCCAGAGGTGGCCGGCCCGATCCTGTTCGCCCGGTACGCCTTCGGTCCCAATCGGCTGGGCTATTGCGGCCCTGACGATGCCGATGAGCTCTTCGCCCAGGCGACGGTTGGGCACGAGCTGGCAACGTTGCGCCATGAGGCGGAGCAGTTCGAAGGGGCGTTTCCCTACCTGGATCTGATCGCGCGCGCCAGCGACATCGCGGATCCGCTCGACGCGCGCGTGGTCGAGGCCTACTGGCTGGGCAATGAGCTGCTCGGCAACGTGACGCCACGGTCCTTCGCGCAATCGCTTGACCAGCGCTTCCGGCGCCGACTGGGCAACGATGGCTGGCACTGGCTGGCCGGCAAGCCGGGCGTCGGCGGCCTCCCGGTACATGCCTTCCACGTTCTCGACGTGTTCCCGCGCCTGGGCCTCATGCGCTCGGGCGTTACCGACAACGTGCTGCAGGTCATGGACTCGTGCCGCATCCGCTGGGGGCGTGTCTTGGAACGCGACGGCGATGCGCTCCTGGTCAACGCCGTGCCGCTGATCATGGTCGACGGCAAGTTGCGTCTGGGTCAGCCGCGGGCGCAGCGCGTGAGCGCCTTCCGCGATGGTCTCGGTTTCGTCGTGGACGTGGCGCCGGGCGATGTCGTCTCGATCCATTGGGACTGGGCGTGTGACATTCTCGACGCGCGGCGGCTCGCCGCGTTGCGCGGCTGGACGGCGCGTGAGGTCAGCCTGGCGAATCTCACCCTGTAAGGCGTGCCCGGCCGGGGCGACAATTTCGGCATGGAGAACCTGGCCGCGGTCTCATGGGGGCCCGAGCGCATCGACCTTTTCTACGTGGGCATCGCTGGTGAGCTGTGGCATCGCTGGTGGGACGGCGACGACTGGTCGGAAGATGAGGGCCTGGGCGGCCGGCTCGCGTCCGGACCGACGGTGACCGCCTGGGCACCGGACGAGATGGAGGTCTTCGCGGTCTTCGACGACGGACAGTTGTGGGATCGCTACTGGGATGGCAGCTCGTGGCACGCGTGGGAGTCGCTGGGCGGGGAACTGGACGGGCAGCCGGCCTGTTCGTCCGCCGGGCCCGATCGAATCGACGTGTTCTGCACCGGACGTGACGGGTTCCTGTGGCACCGCTGGTGGGACGGAACGCGCTGGGTCGCGTGGCAGCGCGAGCCGGCCGACTAGCTGAAGAGCGTCAGCGACGGAGATTCGTCGGGCGGCGCGAGCAGCCCGGGGCCTTCGTTGTTGGGGTTGTTTACGAGCGGCGAGACAGGGCGCACGAGCAGCATGTCGTCGTCGGCCGGCTGCAGCAGGTCGGTCAGCAGGCCGGGGTCGGATATCGCTGGATCCAGCCACAGACGCGCGCTGGCCTCATCGAGGATCACCGGCATGCGGTCGTGAAGCGCGGACACGAGGCCGTTGGCACGCGTGGTGACCACGGCGCACGAAAGCAACCAGGCACCGTCATGCGGGTCACGCCACGCGGCCCACAGGCCGGCCAAGACAAGCGGCCGTTCATTGGCCGGGTGGAAGAGGAAGGGCAGCCGCCGCCGTCCCTCCCGGCGCCACTCGTAGAAGCCCTCCGCCGGCACGAGGCAGCGCCAGCGCGTGAATGATCCGCGGAACGCCGGACTGGTCGCCGCCGTTTCGGCCCGGGCGTTGATCAGTCGCGCGCCGGTGGCTGCGCTGCGCGCGTACGCGGGCACCAGGCCCCAACGATGCAGTTCCACGAAGCGGCCGTCCGCGCGCTGGACGACCACGCGGATTGGCTGCGTCGGCGCGACGTTGAAGCGCGGCCCCAGCTCCGCCTGCAACTCCGGCTCGCGTACCTCCGCCCCGAATATCCGTCCGATCTCGGCCGGGTCGGTTTGCTGCGTCATGCGCCCACACATCTCAACGGGATGCTCGCATAGGCGGGCCGTGACGGTTCACACTGCAGCACCGTGAACGGTGAATTCGCGCGCTACTGGGCGCTCGATCCGCAAGTTACCTACCTCAACCACGGCTCCTTCGGCGCGTGCCCGCTGCCGGTGCTGGCTGTGCAATCGGAGCTCCGTGCACGCCTGGAGCGCGAGCCGGTGCGCTTCCTGGCCACGGAGCTGGACGGCCGGCTCGCGACGGCGCGCGGCCGGCTGGCCGAGTTCATCGGCACGCGGGCCGATGACGTTGCCTTTGTGCCCAACGCGACCACCGCCGTCAACACCGTGCTGCGCTCGCTCGAGTTCCAGGCGGGAGACGAGATCCTGGCGACCGACCACGAGTACAACGCCTGCCTGAACGCGATTCGCTTCGTCGCCCAGCGCTCCGGTGCCGTGCTCGTCGAGGCGCAGGTGCCGTTTCCGGTCAGCCATCCCGACGCGGTCGTCGAGGCGATCGTGGAACGAGTCACGCCCCGCACGCGCCTGGCACTGATCAGCCACGTCACCAGCGCGACGGCCCTGGTCTTCCCGATCGAACGGATAGTCGCCGCACTCGCCGAGCGTGGCATCGACACGCTGGTCGATGGCGCGCACGCGCCGGGCATGCTGCCCCTCGACATCGACCGGCTGGGCGCTGCCTACTACGCCGGCAACGCCCACAAGTGGCTGTGCGCGCCCAAGGGCGCCGGTTTCCTGCATGTCCGAGCCGACCGCCAGCCCGGGATCCGCCCGTTGGTCATCTCGCACGGCGCCAACGCCCGGCGCCACGGCGCGTCACTCTTCCGGCTCGAGTTCGACTGGCTGGGTACCGCCGACCCGACGCCCTACCTGGCCATTCCAGCAGCGCTCGACTTCATGGCCACTCTCCTGCCGGGTGGCTGGGCGCTGGCGATGCAGCTGAACCACGCGCTCGCGCTGGCGGGTCGCGAACTGGTCTGCCGGGCGGTCGGCGGCCGCGCGTCCGCCCCGCCGGAGATGATCGGCGCGATGGCGGCCGTGCCACTGCCGGGCGATCTCGAGCCGCGCCAGCCGGCGCCCGACAGGACATCCGAGCCGGGGTTCACCTATGCGCCCGATCCGCTTGGTGGGCGCTTGCTGAACGACTTCGCGATCGAGGTGCCCGCCTATGCCTGGCCGCCCACGCCGGCCGCACAGCGGCCGCCCATGCGCCTGCTGCGCGTTTCTGCGCAGCTCTACAACTCGGTCGAGGACTACGCGCTGCTGGCTGACGCGCTGACTCGCAGCGGGTAATCACCGCGTGGATCGATCGTACGGCGTGCGTTCCAATTTGAGCGGCGTACTATGCAGCGCTGGCGCACGCAGCCACGGAGGTGCGGGCGCGCCGTGCATCGACTTAAAGAAGGAGGATCAAGTGCCTCGACCGAGGATGGCGGTGCTTGCCGCTGTGGCTCTTCTGGTCATATCAGCGTGCGGTTCATCGTCGCCGACACAGGCTCCGGGTGCCACTCAGGCTCCGGGTGCCACTCAGGCTCCGGGTGCCACGCAGGCTCCGGGTGCCACGCAACCGCCCGTCGCCACGCAGGCGCCCGGTGGCGCGACCCAGGCGCCGGCCAGCCAGCCGGGCGGCAGCACCACCGGCGACCTGTGCGCCGGAATGCCCACGTTCAGCATCTCCAACCCGGAGCCCAGCTTCCCGAACGACCCGCAGCTTGAGGCCCACTTCCCGGCCTCGATCGATGGCTCGGATGCGTCCAACGTCATGTCGCAGTCGTTTGTGGGCATGATGTGCGCGATCCCGGGCGGCGCCGGCGGCATCGCCGCGATGACGGGCCAGATCGGCGCCGGCATCGACTGGACGACCGTCACCTTCGGCTCGGCCGACTACACGGTCGACGGCGACGACATCACCCTGAGTGCCTTTCGCACGCCGGGCTCCGATTCCAACGCCATCGTCCAGAGCCTGGCGCAACTGGCCACGTTTGCGGGCGCGGGCGTCACCGGCAGCGTCAGCTCCTCGAGCGTCGGCGGCAAGAACGTGTTCGTGTTCACCGACTCGACCGATGGTTCCAAGTCGTACGCGTACCCGTCGGGCGATACCCTGATCTACACGGATACCGTGACCGACGACGAGGCCCAGAAGATCTTCTCGGCACTGCCCTGACATCCGCCAGGTAATGCAGGAGGCGGCCGGCGCTCAGCGCGCCGGCCGCCTTCGTATTTCCAGCTATATAGACTCGCCGTCCAATGGACGGGTACCCCTGGCCGCTCTACGACCTGAGCATCCGGACGGAGCGGCTGGAGCTGCGTCTGCCCACGGAAGACGAACTCGTCGAGCTGGTTGGTCTGGCCCTGGCCGGCATCCATGATCCGGCAGAGATGCCCTTCAGCTTTGCCTGGACCGACCAGCCCAGCCCGCAGTTCGAGCGCAGCTTCATGCAATACCACTGGAGCAGGCGCGGAACGTTCGGACCGGAGGACTGGACGCTCGACCTGGGCGTCTGGCTGGAGGGCCGGCAGCTGGTCGGCACCCAGGGCATCGGCGCCCGGCAGTTCGCACAGCTCAAGTCCGTGGCCACCGGTTCGTGGCTGGGGCGGGAACACCAGGGCCAGGGCATCGGCAAGGAGATGCGCTCTGCCGTGCTCGCCCTCGCCTTCGATCATCTCGGCGCCGAGTGGGCGACCAGCGGAGCATTTCGCGACAATCCGGCGTCGGCTGCCGTCTCGCGCGCCCTGGGTTACCGGGAGGACGGGATCGATCTGCTCGCGCCACGCGGCGAGCCGCGCGAGATCGTCCGCTTCCGGATGAGCGCCGACGAGTGGCACGCGCGCGAGCGACCGCACATCGAGGTGGCCGGTCTCGAGCGCTGCAGGGACCTGTTCGGCGTTGCCTGATCTCCGGCGCGAAGGCGACCAGTCGGCGGATCGCTACGAGAACCTGCCGGCGGACGCAAGCCTGCGCGACGCCTGGGAGTCGATCGCGCAGCGCTGGATTGTCTGGGCGCGCACGCCCGGTCACGACAGCTACTGGCGCTTTCATCGCGACCGCTTCCGCGAGTTGCTGCCGCCATCACGCGGCCTGACGGTCGACGTGGGCTGTGGCGAGGGCCGCTTGCCGCGCGACCTGAAGTCGTGGGGTTACGACGTGGTCGGCGTGGACGCGTCGGCGACCCTGATCGACGCCGCCCGTGCGGCGGACCCTGACGGCGACTATCGCCTGGCCGATGCTGCGGCGCTGCCGTTTGGTGACGGCACGGTCGCGCTCGTGACGGCGTTCATGTCACTCCAGGATGTCGACGATCTCGGCGCGGCGGTGAGTGAGATCGGGCGCGTGCTGGACGATCGGGGAGTGGCTTGCATCGCGATCGTGCATCCGATCAACTCGGCCGGGCATTTTGCGTCGAGCGAACAGGACGCCCCCTTCGTCATCGCCGGTTCGTACTTCGAGCCTTACCGCTCGGCCGACTCAATCGAGCGTGACGGCCTGCCGATGACCTTCACCAGCGAGCATCGCCCGCTGCAGGCCTACTTCGACCTGCTCGCCGCCAACGGGCTGCACGTCGATCGCCTGTTGGAGACCGGCGACCTGACCGATCCGCCGGGGTCGCGCTGGCGACGGATCCCCCTGTTCTTGGATTTCCGCGCTCGTCGGGCCTAGCGGTACCGCCGCACGTCGTTGGCGCCCCCCAGGAGGCTGGCCGCCGGTCAGCGTGATGGACCGCCTGCGCCACACAGCACGTCTGATGCACACAGCGGTTCAAGAGCGGCCGATTCCCTGCACAAACCCGGTCCACATCGACACATTCCGTCGACTATCCCTGCACGCATT
>CAZSWK010000063.1:0-14278 GCA_964610835.1 uncultured Anaerolineaceae bacterium
CGACCCAGTTCCTGCAGCAGCCGGCGGGACGTGTTTCGCAGCTTGCTGAGCACGTCGATCATGTGGACCGGGATGCGGATGGTCCGGGCCTGGTCGGCGATCGCCCGGGTGATCGCCTGCCGGATCCACCACGTGGCGTACGTGGAGAACTTGAAGCCCTTCTCGTAGTCGAACTTCTCGACCGCGCGGATGAGGCCGATGTTGCCCTCCTGGATCAGGTCCAGGAAGGACATGCCACGGCCGATGTATTTCTTGGCAATCGAAACGACGAGCCGCAGGTTGGCCGAGGTCAGCTGCTCGCGGCCCTCCTTGCCGTAGCGCACCAGCACGCCGCGCCGGTCGCGGGGCTTGATCGAGGTGTCCTGCTCCGGCGTCCAGCCCATCTCCGCCAGAAGGTCGGGGTCGTGGCCGCCGAAGATCCAGCGGTGCAATGCCTCGTGTGCCACGCCCAACGTCCACTCGTAGACGGCGCGCACGGTCGAGTTGTCATGCGTCTCCGCATCGGATGAGTGGGCCGCAAGGTAGGCGAAGTCAACCAGCTCGACGAAGTTGTCGGCGGTCAGGGCATCGTTGTAGGCCCTGGCGCGGTGTGAGATCTCCCTGAGGGTCTCCTTGGCGGCGTCGCCGTCGACCGCCTTGCCCGCCTTGATGAAGTGGAAGTCGGGGGTCGGCTGGAGCACCCCGTCCTTCTCGGCGGCAGCGAATGCTCCACGCACGATGCGGTCGGTCTCGTCGCGATACGGCAGCCGGTGCTGCGCGTGCTTCTCGCGCGACTTGGCTTCCGTCCCGTTGCGCGTCCACTCCCACAGCGACAGCACCGCCTTCTGCGGCTCGTCGATGATCTGCTCGCCGAGCTCGATCGCCTTGGCCAGCACGACCTCTTCCTCGGCGTTGAGCAGCGGCACCTTGCCGATCTCCTTGAGGTACATGCGCACCGGATCGTCGATGCCGATCATGTCGGCCGCGATCGCGTCGAGCTCCTCGGCCGTCGGCTCGTCCGCTGTCGTCGAGTTGAGCTTGGCCGGCGGCTCCTCCCAGGGCGTCTTGTCGGAATCGTCGATCGCGACCTTGACACCCAGCTCGGCGGCTGCCGAGATGCCGTTGCCGTTCTCTTCCAGCTCGTCCTTGTTGTCGAGCAGGTCATCGTCGTCGCGCCGGCGCTTGCCGCGCTCGAGCACGCTGGCTACGAGTTGCTTGTCACTGACATCCATTCAGGCATTACCTCCGACGGTGCTGGTGGCCGTTGCGGCCGGGGTTGAGTTTCTGCGTGGTGTGAGCACAGTTGTTGATGCGCGCCGGCGGTCCAGCGCGAGCCGCAGTTCCTGCAGGCTGAGTGCCTCATGGCGCAACCGCTCGGCCTCCGTGGCGTTATCGGCCGCTTCTGCCTCGGCCAGCTCGGCACGGACGAATTCGAGCCGCTCACCGACGCGGTTGCGCTCGAGCGCCAGGAGACTCTGCTCCACCGCCTGGTGCAGCGCGCTGTCGTCCTCGGGCAGCGGCTCGGCGCTGGCGAACAGCGTCCGGGCCACGGCCGCGAGTGTCGGATCGAGCGCGTCGACGAACGCCGAACGATCAAAACCGACTACCTGTGCGGCCTGGATCTGGCGCCACAATTCGCGCGCCGGCGTGGTCACGAACAGGCCCGGCTCGAGCCGATCGGCGACCCCATCACGCAGGTACGGCCGCAGCAGCAGCAGCCGCAGCAGCGCCGCCTCGACGGGCTCCAGGGTGCGCGCGACCGCCTCGGGATCGAGCGCTTCGGGGCTGGCCAGAACCGCCTCGAGGTTGATACGCGAACCGACATGTGCGTCGGCCGGCCGACCCACCGCGCGGGCGACCTGCTCCGGGCGGCGAAGCTCCTCGAGCAGCACGCGTTCCTCGACCCCGCTGCGCCGCGCCAGCTGCTGCAGGTAGCCGTCGCGCTGGGTTGGGTTGGTCACCCGGCGAATCGTCGGCATCACCGCTGCCACGAGCTTCTCGCGCCCCGCGAGCGTGCGCGGGTCGTGCCGGCGCGCGTGGTAGTCGATCAGGTATTCGACGATCGGCTGCGGCTCCGCGGTCGCCGCGCGCCAGGTGTCCGGCTCGTCGCGGGTCACCTCATCGGGATCCTTGCCCTCCGGTAGCCGGATCACGCCCACGTCGGTCAGCCGGCCGCGGTGCGCACTGCGCTCGATCTCACCGACCAGGGCAGAGAGTTCCGTGGCCCCAAAGCTGGCCGCCCCCTGGCCGGCCGCGTCGACGTCGTAGGCCAGCGCAATGCGCGGCGCGTAGCGCGTCATCAGCTCGACCTGGGCCGGCGTCAATGCCGTGCCCAGCGTGCCGACGACGTTGTCGAAGCCCTGCTGGTGTGCCATGAGCGCGTCCGTGTTTCCTTCAACGAGTACGGCCATGCCCTGCTTTCGGATCGCCGATTTGGCACGGTCGATCAGGTAGAGGGTGCGGCTCTTGTCGAACAGCAGCGTCGCCGGCGAGTTGAGGTACTTGGGACCCGGGTCGCGGCCGTTCTGACGGGCCTGCTGCTCGCTGCCGATGATCCGGCCGCCCAGCCCCGTGGCGTTGCCCGACGCGTCGCGCAAGGGGAAAATGATGCGGCCGCGGAAGCGGTCGTAGACGCCGCGCCGGCCCTGGCGGCGCGAGACCAGCCCGGCGCCCTCCAGCTCGGCCTCCGTGAAGCCGCGCTTCTCGACCAGCGCGCGGGAGAGGGTTTCCCAGGCGTCGACGGCGTAACCGATCTGGTGTGTGGCGAGCGTCTCGTTGGTGAAGCCACGGCTGCGCATGTAGTCGAGCGCCACCTGCCCGTGCCGGCTTTCGGTCAGCACGCGGTGGTAGAAGGCGATGGCCGCTTCGAGCGCCTCGCGCAGCCGCTTGCGGCGCGCGTCCTCGCGCGTCGTCCGCTCACTGAGTTCGACGCCGGCGCGCGCGGCCAGGCGGCGCAACGCCTCCGGGAAATCGATGGTGTCGCGCTCCATGACGAAGTTGAAGATGTCGCCACCCCGCCCGCAGCCGAAGCACTTCCATGTTTCGCGGGCGGGCGTAACCGTGAACGAGGCCGTCTTCTCGCTGTGGAAGGGGCAGAGACCCTTGTAGCTGGCGCCCGCCTTGCGTAGCGAGACGGTCTCGCCGATCAATTCGACCAGGTCGATCTTCTGTTTGATTTCAGCGGCAGTGCCGACCGACGTGGGTAACCTCCGGACACACGAATGGCCTTGTCAAGTCTTGACAAGGCTCTGCTCCTAGATTCTAGGCACTTGACAAGCTCTTGACAAGATCGCTGGAGAACTCACCAGGGAGCAGTCACTGCTCAGTAAGCAGCAGCACAATCCGGAACAAGGTCGCGCCGGCGATCTCGAGCGGGAGCTGGTCCACGATCCAGCTCAGCGAGATCGGAAAGGTGGGTGGTACGTAGGTCCAGGCGTGCACCAGGAGCAGCACGAAGCCCAGGATTGACGCGCCGATGTAGGCCACGAAGTAGCTCTTGAACGGGCCACGCGCCTTGGTGCCGGGAACGAGCTTTGAGACCCAGCCGGCGAAGATCGGCACGAACAGCGCCACGGGCAACGCCACGAAAGGGTTCAGCCCGATGTCGAGCAAGTGCGCCTTGCTGGCGAGGATCACGGCGACCAACACGAGCGCCAGGCCCACGAGGACCATCAGCCCGCGCCACGAGATGGGCTCGGTCGGCTGAGCAGGCGGCAGCGGCGTTTCCCAGGGCGTGCCGCGATATCGCTCCACGAACGATTCGGTCGGAGGGGGCGCGACGTTGGCCGTCATGGTCCGCCGCGCAGACAGCAAATCCATGCCGCAGTTGGGACAGCTGCGTTCAGTCGAGACTGTCGATGCGCCACATTGCGGGCAGGGCGCGCTCATACGACTCCCTACGCGTTTGCGTCAGGCCCCCCTCCCTCTTCCCATGATCGTCCAAATCCAGACCGTCGGTGAGTCGTTTCCGACAGACAGTGACCTTTGGCGAGTTGGCGTTTGCCGCGTACGGGTCCACCATGTCGAGTGCGGCCTCTCCGTCATGCCCGTGACCCGAGACGCCAGGTTCTCGAGAGGGAGAGAGTGGTGTTCACGCTCGGACGCCGGGGCACGATGCTGGTGCTCGTCTGTCTGGTCGCGTTCGTGGCAGCCGGATGCAACTCGAACATCTTCGAGGAGCGCACGCCCCTGCCAATCTCCACCGCCACACCCACCCGGACGTTCGCCCTCGCGACACCGACGGTGACACCAACACCAACGGCAACGGCAACGCCGGACGGCCGGCTCGAGGCGCTCTGGACGTTGCTCAGCGACCCCACCCTGAGCTACCACCTGTCAGGCACCGGAGTGTCAAAGGTCCAGGGGGCACGGGTCGAACGCTTCACGCTGGAACTCGACATCAGCGGCGACGACTACGCCGGCAGCGTCAACAGCATCGGCGGTAGTGGCAAAGCGCGGCTGGTGCGCAAGGACGGCATCATGTACGTGAGGCCCGCGGGCACGTCCAGGTGGACTGCTCGCCGGTTCACCGACTCGGTCATCGAGTTCGTTCCCTTCCTGGACATCAGCGCCCCGCAGGACCTGCAGGCCGACGGCGTCAAGCAGAAAGGGCAGCGCACGCTCTACAGCTACGTCTCCACGACGCAGTACCGACCCGACATCGCGCACATGATGGATCTATCGAGCTTTCCCGCCACGTGTAACGTTCTGCGACTGGAACTCCTCGTTACCGATGCCGCGGTCCCGGTCAGCGCCCACTTCGAATGCCACGTGGGCAACGGGACCTACGACGGCACATCCGATTACACGTTCACCGAGTTCGGCAAGAACTTTTCCATCAAGCCACCGGTGCACCCTCCGAAGGCGTGACTTTAGGCCCGCGAGCCTTGACAGCCCCACTGCCGCGCTGAGCCCGCCGTGATGCATGCCACGCTGAGCCCGTGATGCATGCACAGCATCGGAAGCCGCCGATTCTCTGGGCAAACCCGCTCCCGAACGCCCTTCGTCGCACGGTTGCGTGCGTGATTCGCCGCCCATTGATGCGGCGCACGCATCACCGGCGCCAGGGCCCCCACTGGCCTGGTCCCGGGCCGAACGGACCATGGACTTCCGCCGGTCGAGTGCCCCGAGATCAGACGATGCTCCCTCGAGGAGCGGCCCAGCGCGTCGGCTGGCCTGTGACGCTGGCGATGATGTCGTAGTCGCTGTCGTAATGGACGAGCGCGAGGCCGTTCCGGGCGGCGACGGCGGCGATGAGGAGGTCCGCGATCTTGACCTGGCGATGGTGAAGCGGGCCGCGGCTGGCGAGCTCGCGGAAGACCCGGCGGGCCGCGGCCCAGTCATCGGACTCGACCTCGAACCACGGGCAGGCCAGCAGGCCAGCCTCGGTGGCGCGGAAGTCGGCGACGTCGCGAGCGCTCCAGAGCACCTCCATCGCGACCTGGTCACAGACCGCGATCCGGCCGTCCTCGACAGCCGGCGCGAACCACTCGAGGCCAGGCTTGCGGCTCCGAGCCCAGACCGAGGTATCGGCGAGCTCGGGCGAGGGCCGTGGATCCATCTACGAGGCGACGAGCTCGTCCGCCGGCTCCTCGGCGCCGCGCGTGGCGCGCAGGCCGGGCAACGCGGCCTCGAGATCGGAGAAGTCTCGCCGTGCGAGCCAGGCTCGTCGCCGGCGCGCGACGGCCTCGCGCAAGGCCGCATGGACGGTATCGGTCGTCCGCGTCGTGCCGAGCGCTTCTGCTGCTTCGGCAAGCAGGTCGCGGTCCAGGTCGAGGGTTGTGTGCGTTTTGGTCATCGTCGTCCCCTTCCCGCGCGACCTCATGCGTGAAATACATTAGTCTGCTCACGCATCGCAGTCAAACGATGTCACGCAGGATTGCCTAGAGAGCGCCGGTGGCGTGCTCCTGGTGGGCCTCGCGCCGGCGCTCGCCCTCGGCGGGGGTGTTTTTGTGGTGGCGGCCGCGCGGGCGCCGGCCGCGGGCGGGGGCGCGCCCGAGTCGCTCGACGAGCCCGGTCGCGTAGAAGTCACCGTCCCAGGCGAAGATGCCGCGCCTGCCCAGCGCCGTGGCAGCCTCACGCACCGACATACCGGACAGCGTGATCGAGACCGTGGGCACGCGCTCAGCCGCGAACCGGGACTCGTCAGTGATGCCCCAGATGCGCACGCTGGGGATGGCACCCAGCCCGCCGATCAGCCGCTGGGCAAGGTCCAGCTCGTGCTCCCGAATCGCCGCCATCGCAGCGGTCATCTGCTCTCGCCGGGAAGTCAATCCGTCGGCCGGCCCGAACCGACTACCGACCGACGCCAGGTATTCCACCGCCGCGAGCGTTCCCGCCACGCCCTCCAGGTTGGGCGTACCGGTCTCGAAGTCGTCGTGGGCCGGCCGAACCTTGTAATGGGGCAGCTCGGCCAGCAGCTCCGCCCTCCCCCACAGCGCGCCCAGGTGCGGCCCGAACCACTTGTAGGCCGACGAGACCAGGAAGTCCGCGCCGATCGACCGCACGTCGATCAATCCATGCGGTGCGAAATGGACCGCGTCGACGTATACCCACGCGCCCGCGGCGTGGGCGCGGCGGGCGATCTCGGTGACCGGGTTGATCGTGCCCACGGCGTTCGAGGCGTAGCCCACGGCGACGAGTCGGGTGCGTGGCGAGAGCTTGGCATCGAGGTCGTCCAGGTCGAGCGTGCAATCGTCCGCCCGAATGTCGACGCGGCGCACGACCAGTCCCCGGTCGCGCGCGATTGCCTGCCAGGGCGAGACGTTCGCCTCGTGGTCGAGCGTCGTGACCAGGATCTCGTCGCCCGGTGCGAGACGTGCGCCAATCGACCTGCTCATGTGGAACGTGAGCGTGGTCATGTTGTAACCGAACTTGATCTCGTCGGGCGAGTCGGCCCCGTAGAGATCGGCGACCGCCGCACGTGCGTCACGGACGGTGGCGTCGGCGCGCTCGCTGGTGGCGAACGCGCCGCCATCGTTCGCGTTCGAGGTCAGGTAGTAGTCGGTGACGGCGTCGATGACACGCTGCGGTACCTGGGTGCCGCCCGGGCCGTCGAGGAAGACTACCGGGCGCCCGTCCTGGGCGAGTCGCAGCGACGGAAACTCGCTGCGGATGGCTTCAACGTCGAGCCCCATGACCTTCACCGACAGTGATGATGGCACACCAGCCCGAGGCGGGACGGCGTGTGTGGCCTCGCAACGCCTTGCTACGCTCACGGCTCATCCACCAGGAGACACCGATGCGCGTCACCGTTACCCCCACCCAGATCCAGTCCGCCTTCGAGGCGGTCAAGGACGATCCATCGTTCGACGAGAGCCGCGCTCTCTGGGAACGCGGCCAACGCCCGGTCGAGATGATCCAGGCGATGTGCCTCCGACCGGAGATCCTGCGTGCGTTCGCCGGCTTTGGCGGCGCCGTCTACCCGGGCGGGCTGCTCGAGCGTCGGGTGAAGGAGCTGGTCATCATCACCGCCTCACGAGTCAACGACTGCCAGTTCTGCCGCGACGCCCACTGTGATCTGGTCGACGTGTTCGGGATCTTGGCCGACCCACTCACCCTCATCGACGAGCCTGACCGCCTGACGGCCAGGGAAGGCCTGGCAGTCGCCTACACGCAGGCGGCGATGACCGACTCGAACGCCATCCCGGAGGAGCTCACCCGCCAAATGCACGGCGAGTTCAGCGACCCGGAACTGGTCGAGCTCACGTTCCTGGTCGGCTACATCAACATGCTCAACCTGTTCAACAACTCCCTCGGCATCCGCTACCACGGCGAGTACTCGCTGCTGCGTCCGATTCCGGGCCGCTCGCAGGCCCCTGAGCGACCCGGCCGCTCGCCGTCGCACCGGCGAAACCATGACCACGCCCAGAGGGCCGGCCGTTAGGCCATTGATCGGGACGAGCTGGGTGGCGCAACTCGGCTATGGCGTGGCGCTCAGCCCACCGGGACGTCAACCGGCGCAGGTTTGGCTTGCGACCGAACGGACGGGGCGGCCCCCTTTGCGAGCGCGGCCTCCAGTCGATCGCGGTAGGGCTGGGCGCCCAGGCGCACCAGCGTCGCGCGAGCCCACTCGATCTCGGCGAGCGAATCAGGATCGGTCGGCCCGAGCAGGGTGGCCATGTCGATGACGGCCAGCGCCTCGTCCCAGGCGCAGCCGATCTGGCGCCAGCCGCGCAGCGCCTCGCGATAGCCCGTCAGGGCATCGGCAGCGCGACCCTCGAGCGCAGCGATACCGGCGCGGACGGTGGTCTTGTCCAGGCCGATTGCGCGGCCGCGATACATCTTGGCATCGAGCAGCGCGAGCGCCGCGCTGGCGCCGGCCAGATCCGCCTGCCACAGGGCGGCGCGCGCCGCGATAGGTACGGCCAGCGGATTGAAGAACACCGTCGCATCCGCTGCCTTGCTTGCCCAGCGCGCCGCCTGGGCCAGGTTGCCAGCGCCCAGGTTGGCCCACGCCCGGGCCCAGTGGTTGTACGACTTGAACTGCGGGTCGGTGGTCTTCAGCGATTCGAGGAGTCGGTCGGCTTCGTCCAGGGCCTCGTTTACGTCCTGCCCCCGCGCCGCATCGACGAGCATGCGGTCGAGGTTGAACTCAAGCGAATGAGTAGGGACGGCCTCGGTGCGCTGCAGACCCTCCTCCGTGATCGCCATGATCCACTCCCAGTCGCCCACGCGAAGGGCACAGACCGCGCCGTTGCCGACCAGGGAGACCCAGTAGCCGGTCGAGCCGTATGCCTTCGCGAGCTCCAGCCCTTCGAGCGTCAACGTCAGCCCGAGCGATGGAACGCCCCACTGCTCCACGAAGCTGCGCAGCACCCGGCCGATGATCTCGTGCTCGCGCAGACCGAGGGCCAGCGCCAGCTCGTGCGCGCCGCGCAGGACGACGGCGCCTTCGGTTGCACGACCCGTGTTCGCCAGCCCCATCGCCCGACTCGTGAGCGCCCGGATGATGAGCGACTGGTCATCGAAGCGCTCGGCCAACGGCAGCGCACGGTCGGAGTAGCGGATCCGCTCGTCGTCATGGCCGAGCACGCCAGCCAAGCTCGAGTAGGCCAGCATCAGCCGCACGCCGGCGGGCGTCTCGAGCGAGTCCGGAAACTCCTCCATCGCGGCGCTGGTCAGGTCGTAGGCAGCCTGGGTATCACCGCGCGCCAGGTTCAGGGTGCTGGCCAGGTTGGTGGCCGCGACCATGATCTTCTCCGGGTCACCCAGCTCGCGGCGGGCGGCCAGCCCCTCTTCAGCAACCCGGACGGCGAGGTCTGAGTTGGCGAGGTCGAGGAGCAGTCTCCCCGCCCGCTCGAGCAGGTCGCCGCGCTCAGCGACGTCCGCGGTGATCTCGGCTGCCTGCATGTACAGCCCTACGGCCTGTTCGGGCGAGCGCAGCGATTCGGCGCGCTCGGCGGCGCCCTTCAGCGCAAGCCGAGCCTGGCTCGCGAGCGCGTCTGCCTCAGGCCCCTCCCCCACGGCCTGGTACGCCGCGAGGTAGTGGCTGGCCAGGGCTCCGGCCACTTCGTCCGTGGCCAGGCCCTCGAAGTAGCGCGCTGCGGTGATGTGACGCGCCTTGCGGTCTTTCCTGGACAGCGTGTTGTAGGCAACCTCGCGGATCAGCGCCTGCACGAACGTGAACTGGCCAAGCTCCGGGGAGCGCTGATCCATCTCGCGCCGGATGAGCTCGCGGCGGACAAGGGTGGCCAGCCGCTCATCGACGGCCGTGACCGGGACCTCCGCCAACGCTGCCAGGGCAGCGCTCGAGAACGTCTGGCCCAGCACCGCCGCGTCGGAGATCAGCGCACGATCGGCCGCCTCGAGCCCGTCGAGCCGCGCCGCAATGAGCGCGGTCAGGGTCTCGGGGATCGCGATGTCACCCAGGTCGCCGGTCGGCGCGTACGCTCCATCCCGCTCCGCCAACCGCCCGTCCGCCACGAGCATGCGCACCGTTTCGACCGCGTACAGGGGGATGCCATCAGCCCGCCGGATAATCGCCCTGGCCGTCGCCTCGGGCAGCCCGGGCACGAGGCCGGCGAGCAGCTCGTGCATTTGGGTGGCCGCCAGTGGCTCGAGGTAGAGGGAGCTGAAGCTGCGCTTGCCCGCGCCCCAGTTCGGCCGGCGGTCGAGCAGCTCCGGTCGGGCGAGGGTGATGATCGTGATCGGTGATGAGCGGCTCCACTCGAGCACGTGGTCGATGAAATCGAGCAGGCCCGCGTCGGCGAAATGCAGATCCTCGAAGACCATCACCACCGGGTTCTGATCGGCCAGGCCTTCGAAGAACGTGCGCCACGCGGCGAAGAGCTCCTGCGCATCGACGTCGCTCTCGAAGCCGAGCAGGGCAAGTAGCGCGCGTTCGACTGTCCGCCGCTCCGGCTCGTGGGGAATGAAGTTCGCGACCGTCGCGGAAATCTTGGCGCGCGTTTCCTGCTCGTCGTCCGACTCGTGCAGTCCGGCGCGCTCGCGGACCATCTCGCCCAATGCCCAGAAGGTGATGCCCTCACCGTACGAGGGGCTGCGCCCGTCGTGCCACAGGATCGTTTCCTGCACGCCATCGACATACTTCAGAAACTCCCACGCAAGCCGCGACTTGCCGATGCCGCCCGGGCCGATGACGCTGACCAGTCGCGGCCGCCGTTCGCGGTTGGTGGCGTGAAAGAGTTCCTTGAGCAGGCGCATCTCGTCGTCGCGTCCCACGAACGGCGCTTCGAGCTGGTCACTGCGGTTGCGCCCGCCACGCTCGGCCACCACGCGCCGTGCACGCCACGCAGGCACCGGCGACTGCTTGCCCTTCAGGTGCTGGTCGGTCTGGCGCTCGAAGGCGATCGCGTTGCTCGCGGCACGCTGCGTCGACTCACCGACGAGCACGGTGCCCGGTTCCGCAGCTCCCTGGAGACGAGCCGCAGTATTCACGAGGTCGCCGGCAACCATGCCCTGGCCCTCGGCTGCTGCGCCCAGAGTCACGGCGGCTTCACCGGTCAGGACGCCGGCTCGGGCCTGTATGCCGTTGCCGAGGGAGGGGACACGCTGGACAAGATCCAGCGCCGCGCGTACCGCGCGCTCCGCGTCATCCTCCTGAGCCGTGGGCGCTCCCCAGACCGCCATAACGGCATCGCCGATGAACTTCTCGACCGTGCCGCCGTAGAGCCCGATGACCTCGCGGCACAGGTCGAAGTAGCGGCTCAGGGTCTCGCGTACGTCTTCGGCGTCGCGCTCCTCGGCAAACGGCGTGAAGCCAACGAGATCGGCGAACAGGATGCTGACGAGGCGGCGCTCGGCGACTGGTTCGCTGACCGCCGACACCGCGCGCGCCTGACCGGCGGTGGCTGCGCCCGCGCGCGCGGCCAGTGGCGTCGCACATTCAGAACAGAACTTGGCCCCCGGCAAGTTGGCGAAGCCGCAGTTCGGGCAGCCGGCCGCCAGTGGCGTCGCGCACTCCATGCAGAACTTCGCCCCGGCGACGTTCTGTGTTCCGCAATTTGAGCAGATCAAGCGCCCACTCCGCAGCTGGTCCGGTAACGCACACAAGCATAGCCACGCACGGATCTCTCACATCGGAGGGACCAGTCGCGCCGTCTCCCGCAGGTCAGTGAGGAGCAGCCACGGGTGACCACGCCGGGCGACAGTCCCTGAGCAAATGGCATCTCGCTCGAGTTCGCCGACGTCAGCGCGGCCTGGGGCCAAAGGTCGTCGAGCGCAGCCTGGCGGACAACGCCAAGCACCGTGTCGCGCGGATTGTGGACAAAGGCCCGTTCACCCCGGTCTTCCAGTCGATCGTCGACATCACCAACGGGCTCGTGGTGCGCTACGAAGTGCTGACGGGCTTCTATGCGCAGGGCTATCTGCCGGGCGACCCGCAACCCACTTCGGTGGGCACGCCACATGTGCGTCAGGCCTTGCGGCGCCTTCCGAAACGATGCCCGATCGGGACGACGGGCAGTCCGAACCGGTCCGCATGGCACTTTCCCGAAGTCCACGTTCGCGACAGACTTGGGGCATGGAAACGACCCTTGGACCGGCGGCCGGAGGCGAGCTGCTCGACAAGCTCGGGTTTCTGCACGTCCCCGGGCCGCCGGCCGCCGCCGGCGCCGCATATCTCTTCGTCGCCCTGCGCCGGCTGCCCACGCTCCACCATTTCGACCCGGAGCGCGTCGAATACTGGATGACGCTCGAGGGCCACGGCACCCCGGCCGAGATCGAGTGGGGGGCCCAGCGCGAGACACACGAGCGCTTCGCCTGGGGCTCTATCCGCATCTCCGACCGGCTGGGCGTGGCCAATCGATTTGTCGCGTTCGGCGGCGACCTCATGCTGGCCATGGTCGGCGACACCAAAGTGATCGTCTTCGCCTCCGATGCTCCGATCCTGGCGCGCGGCGGGCATTCGCAGGCGTGGGATCCGTGGGCACGCGAAGTTGTGGCGTTCCTGGCCGAGCTGCGGGCCGCGGCAGATCCGCGTGGCCGCTTCGAGCGCCAGCTGGCGGCGGCCGCCCCCGGAGCAATCTATGCCGCCTACGTTGCCCACGAGCTGGACCTGCGAACCGCGGCGGCACGCGGCCTGGGCTGGCAGATGACGAACGAATCGCTGTACCGGGAACGGCGCCGGCTGGAAACCACGCGACCCGCCGATTGGGCCGTGGGAACGGAGCTGCTGACCGCGCTGCGGGCCCAGGTGCACCGCCAGGCAGCAGGCTGAAACGCCTCCAATAGGGGCGCCTGTCCACCTCATCGGCTATACTTGATGCCCTCAGCAGACCGGTCGGTCACCGTCAGCAGCCCAGCGTGGGACGCGACCAACGTTGCGATTCGTCCGCGTCCACTTGCGCGGCCGGCGGCGCGTCACAGGTGATCAGGCCGGCACCATCGAGACGCACGAGAGGTCGACGCGTGACAACTTCCGGTTCTTCCGTTTGGCGCCGCTCCGTCCCCAAGGACGCACCGCCCGAGCCCTTCAAGCATCTGATCGAGCGCTACCAGCACCGGGAGCAGCTCGTGACCTGCACGTGCGGCTGGCAGGGCAGCAGCCTCGACAGCGCCCCGGATGGCTGGAAGGCCCACCTGCTCGAGGTACGTGGGCCCTCGCGCTGATCGTCCGGCCGACTCCCGCTGGGGAGACGCCCCCCGCGCAGGTGCCGCCATTCGGCCGGGCGAACTCCTGAACATGGACCATTGGGCTTAGCATTAGGGCCATCTGGCCCTTAGGCCAAATGGCTAGCCGGGCCACCCTCATGCCATGAGGCGCCACCAAGCAGGCGGCGCAAATGTCAAGAAACCAAGGGAGGTCGTTTCCGGATGAGCTCGCTGCGCGCCATCATCTACGGGTTGGGCGTAGTCGCTGCGGTCAGTCTCGCCCTGTTGGTAATCGATGCATTCGGGCTGACCGGTGACTTCCGCACCATCGTGACCTGGATCTTCTGGGTCACATTTGTCGCCCTGCTGGTCGCGCTCTTCTACGACGCGCGCCTGGAGCCGGGCAACGACGAAGTGCAGATCCAGGGGCCTGGCTTCGCGCGATTCCTGTTCAACAACCGGGCGGCCAGCTTCTTCTGGCTGCCGATCCGCCTCTTTCTGGGCTTCGCCTGGCTGGACGCCGGCCTGACCAAGCTCGGCGAGGCCAGCTGGACTGGAGGCGGCGCCGGTCTGCTTGGCTACTGGAACAACGCGGTCGCGGTTCCCGAAAGCGGCCATGCGGCGATCACCTACGGCTGGTATCGCAACTTCCTGCAGCTGCTGATCGACACGCACAGCGAGGGCTGGTTCGCGTGGCTGATCACCTTCGGCGAAATCGCCGTCGGCCTGGGCCTGATCTTCGGCATCCTGACCGGCATCGCCGCTTTCTTCGGCGCGCTGATGAACGTGTCGTACCTGCTGGCCGGCTCGAGTTCGTCGAACCCGGTCATGTTTACCTTCGCGATCGGCGTCATGCTGGCGTGGAAGGTAGCCGGCTATTACGGCTTCGACCGCTGGCTGCTCCCCCGACTGGGCACGCCCTGGCATCCGGGCTCCGTCTTCCAAAGAGACCAGCCCAAAGCTGGACAACCAAGCGGCGCCTGACGGGGCCGCTCTTCTGGCTCCACGGCGACGACACGGAGCAGCGCCTGCGCGAGTACGTCGCCCTGGTCACCGAGGGCGGCAACGGCTGCTTCACCGCCGAGTCGCGGCCGCACAGCGACTGGCTCGGCGAGGGCTGGTGGCGCGACCTCGGCATCTGCCTGGATGCGGCCAAACAGAACGACCTGAAGATGTGGATCTTCGACGAGAAGTGGTGGCCCAGCGGCGAGGTCGCCGGGAACGTGCCCCCGGAGTTCGGGAGCAA
>CAZSWK010000064.1:0-6202 GCA_964610835.1 uncultured Anaerolineaceae bacterium
TTTTCGCCGGCGCCCAGGCTACGTCCGACCGTCAGCCGGCTCACCGTCGATTTCGCCAAGCCGGTTTGCATCAGGTGCAACAAACCGCCGAATTCCGGCGGGCCGCGGGGCCTGGAGCGGCCGCATGGTGGCCGTTTCGTTGCCGAATCACGCTCGGCCGGCGCTGCGGACTGGCTCCGCCGGGCGGACTTGGCCCGCGTTGGCCGTTTTCAGCAGGCGTTCGCGCCGAAAATCGGTGGCATGTTGCATGTCGTGCAAAGGACCCGGCAGGCGTAAGGCCCTGGTAAGCGGCAGCCAAGCGGTAGTTAAGCGCCGGCGCCGACCATGGACAGATGGCCACCAGGCAGCGGGCGGTCGATCGCGGGCAGGAGGCCGGAGTCAAAGCGCTCGCGAGGATCACCGACGAGCTCAGGCATGCCCGGCGGTCCAGAGGCCTGAGCCTCGAGGCCGTCGCCAAGGACGCCGGCCTCTCGGCGGCCGAGCTGTCGCGCATCGAACGCGGGCTCGTAGGCGGCGTCAGCCTGATCGTGCTATGTCGGTTGTGCGCGATCGTTGGGCTGGATCTCGTGGCGCGAGCGTACCCAGGCCCGCGGTCCCTGAAGGACGCGCGTCATGCCCGGGAGCTGGAGAAGCTGCACGTCCACCTTCACCAGTCACTGGCCTGGTCGACAGAGGTTCCGCTGCCGAACCCCGACGATCAGCGCGCGTGGGACGCAATGATTCGCGGTAGCGGCTGGCGCGTGGGCGTCGAGTGTGAGTTGAATCCGATCGACGGCCAGGCGTTGCTGCGCCGGTTGCACCTCAAGCGGCGCGACGGCTTCGTGGACGGCGTCATCCTGCTCATGCCTGATACGCGGCAAACGCGCGAGTTCCGGCGCGAGTTTCGAGACCAGCTGGCGGCCGACTTTCCCATCTCAGCGTCGGCGGCGCTGAGGAGCCTGGCGGCTGGCGACGATCCGGGAGGCAGCTCGGTGATCGTTTTGTGAGCGGCGGGCTGCGAGCATCATGCAGCGGGTCTAGCTGGGCGTGACGCTGACCTCCGGCCGTAGGCGCTCCGGCTCGGTGGCCTGAAAGAGGGGGCGTGGCCGCCAATCGAGGAGACCGGCCAGGAGCACCGCGGGCAGCTGGGCGATGGTCGTGTTGTACTCGTAGACCTGCTGGTTGAAGAGCTCGCGGCGCCGCGCGATGAGCGTCTCGAGCCGCTCGATCTCCACTTGCAGGGAGGCCACGTTCTCCTGTGAGTGCAGGTTGGGATAGCGCTCGACCACGGCGAACAGTGAGCGCAGCGCGTGCGATGTCTCGTCCGCTGTCGCGGCCTGCTCGGAAAGCGGCGCGGTGGGGGAGTAGGCGGCGCGGAGCCGCGTCACCTCATCGAGGACGGTACGCTCGAAGCCGAGCTGCCCGCGCACCGCGTCGACCAGGTTGGGCAGCTCGTCGTGACGCTGCTTGAGCGCCACGTCCACGTTGGCCCAGGCGCGGTCCGCGCGCCGCTGCATGGCGACGACCTTGTTGTAGATGGTGACAAGGACCACAAGCGCGAGCGCAGCCACGAGCACCAAGCTGACGCCGAGAGCGATGCCGATCGGCATCAGAAGCCACCCTTCGCCGCAACCGCGAGGACCAGCACAGACACGATGGCCAGCGCGCCACCGGCGAGGCCGCGCAGGTAGGCGGAACGGTCGAAGCTGGTCGCTGCCGCGGGCGAGCCTGCGTACACGGTCAACTGGCGTGAGGGGTCGGTGGTGATTACCAGCGTCTCGGGCGGAACGTCGAAGGCCTCCTTCGCGCGCCGTACGGTAGCCGGATCGGGTGGCTCGGGGGCTCGCACGCCGGGATCGAGGACCGGCTTCTCGACCGGCCGCCCGATGCCGAAGCCGGGAATCGCGGCGTTGCCCCACGCCTCGCGGGCCGATCTCGCGAGCGTGCCGCGCGCTCGTGCCTGTGCCAGGTCGGCCGCCACCACCGGATCGTCGATGGCGCTCGGATCGGTCTGGCCGACCGCGTCGGGGGGTGTCGGGTCGATCTCGCTATAGGGCCTGGCGAAGCCCACGACGGTGACCTGCTCGCCGGGTTCGATGCGGTACTCGGTGTAGTGACGCCGGCCTGAACCGGGAGCGCCGAGCATCCCGCCCAGCGATCCTGCTTGGGACATGGGCTCGCCCACAGCGGGCTTGACCGTGAGCAGATCGGCGACGGCCGCCTGCCGGTCGGCGGGGAGCGCCTCGCTCGACGGGCCGGTGCGCCTGTCCAGCCCCGGCGGCTCCGACCCGAACATGTCTGTCGAGGCGTCGAAGGCCGGCTCGAGCTCGGCGTGCAGGTGAGCCGGAACAACGCGCACCTTGCCGGTGGCGTCGCGGAGGGCGAAGTCCAGGCCCCGTGTCTCGTCGAGCACGGTGTGCTCGGAACGACCCTGTCCCTCCACGATGGTGCCGTGGTACCAGACGCATGGCCGTGACTGCAGCGGCGACACGAGGGTCATCGCAAGGGGCTCGACGGTTCCCGTGAGCCGAACCTCGCCGGCGGCGAGCGCGTCGGCGGTGGAGGTGGCTATCGCAGAAACCACGGCCTCCCGGCGATAGGCGATCAAGCCCTGCACCAGCAGCGCGACGCCCACCACGAAGCCCATGACGGCCAGCCCGGCGGCATAGGGCAGCAGCTCTCCCATGTCGAGCTGAGTGTCACACGCAGACGCGGGTGGTTGCCCCTCCCATTGGTACTGGACTGCACCTGACCACACGCGCCTGGGACGGCCGTACGCGCTCCGGCCCGACCGCGGCCGCGGGCACGTCACGCCGACGTTGGCTACGCTCAGTCAGTGAGCACGCACTGGGTCCCCGGGCCTAACTACAAATGGGTGACCCTGTCGGTCACGACCCTGGGCGCGGCCATGGCGGCGATCGATGCGTCCATCGTCGCCCTGGGCCTGCCGACGATGATGTCCGACCTGCACTCGGACCTGGTGACCATGGTCTGGGTGCTCATGGGCTACATCCTGATGAGCACCATCTTCTTGCTGCTCTTCGGGCGGCTGGCCGACATGTTCGGCCGCGTGCGCATGTACAACCTTGGCTTTGCCGTCTTCACGGGGGGCTCGCTGCTGTGCGCGCTGGCTGGCAGCGGCCTTGAGCTGGTCGCGTTCCGCCTCATCCAGGGCATTGGTGGCGCGATGATCATGGCCAACGGGTTGGCGATCATCACCGAGGCTTTCCCCGCCGGTGAGCGCGGCCGGGCGATGGGCATCAACTCCGTCACCTGGGCGATCGGCGGCATCCTGGGGCCGGTAGCCGGCGGCATCATCCTGGCTGCCTTTTCGTGGCGCTGGATCTTCCTGGTCAACCTGCCCATCGGTATCGTGGGCACCGCGTGGGGCTACCTGGCCCTGCACGAGCTCAGTGAACCAAAGCGCAGCGAGCGGCTCGACGTGCCCGGCATGCTGCTCTTCTCGGGCGGCGTTGCGTGCCTGCTCTTTGCCCTGTCGCAGAGCGTCGACTGGGGTTGGTTCTCGCCGCTTACCCTGGGCTTCCTGGGCGCCTGTGTGGTGCTCGAGGCACTTTTCGTGTGGTCGTGGCGCTCGCCGCGCGCCCACTTCATCGACCCCACCCTCTTCCGGTCACGAGTCTTCACCTTTGGCACCGTGGCGGCCACGTTGCAGAGCCTGAGCATGTTCGCGGTCAACTTCCTGGTGCTGTTCTACCTCCAGGCGGTGACCGGCGTGACGCCGCTGACCGCGGCGTTGATGATCCTGCCGCTGCCGGTGGTCCAGTCGGTCGTCGGGCCCTTCGGCGGCGTGCTATCGGACCGGGTTGGTTCGCGGGCTCCGGCAACCATTGGCCTGGTGCTGCAGGCTGCTGGGTGCGTGATTTTGGCGCAGGTGAATCCGGGATCGTCGTACGCGCTCCTCCTGGCCGGGCTGCTGGTGCTCGGCGTTGGCGGCGGACTCTTCTGGGCACCGAACACGAGCGCCGTGATGAGCGCGTCGCCGGTGCGCCGGCTGGGCGTGGCCGGGGCCACCCTGGCGACCTTCCGCCAGACCGGCATGGTCACCAGCTTTGCCCTGGCCCTGGCCGTCGCGGCGGCGGCCGTGCCGCGCGACCAGGTGGGTGCCATCTTCCTGGGCACCACGGTGCAGCTGGGCGGGCCGGTGATGAGCGCCTTCACGGTGGGCATGGCCCACGCGCTGATCGTGTCAGCGCTCATCGTCGTCGTGGCCGGCGTGATGACCTTCGTTGCCGGTGACACGGCAGCGCGGCGGGCGTCGACCACGGCCCCGGCCTGAACCGAGGACCAGGGCCGCTCCGGAGGGACGCCAGCAGATGATCGAAGAGAAGGATTTGGAGCGTCTCGCGGCCGTCCTGCCGATGCTGCGCGATGCTCCACCGGAGCTCCTGCGCAGCCTGCGCGAGCACGGCTTCATGGCGCGCATACCGGCCGGTCACGATGTCTTCGTGGAGGGTCAGCGGGTCGATGCCATCCCGATCCTGGTGTCCGGTGTGGTACGCGTCTACCAGATCGGCGAAACGGGCCGCGAGGTCACGCTCTACCGCTTCCGCGCCGGTGAATCGTGCGTGCTGACGGCCACCGCGATCCTGACCGAGCAGTCATTCCCGGCCATCGCCACGGTCGAGCAGGACGCCCAGGCCGTGATGATCCCGGCAGCGACGTTCCATGAGTGGGTCGCGACTCACGACATGTGGCACGCCTTCTATGTCGCGCTGGTCGCGCAACGCCTGGCCAGCGTCATGAGCATCGTCGACGAGGTTGCCTTCCGCCGCCTGGACCAGCGCGTGGCGGCCCTGCTCGCACGTCGGGCGCGACGCGCCAACCCGGTCGTCATCACCCACCAGCAGATCGCCGCCGAGTTGGGCAGTGCCCGCGAAGCCGTGAGTCGGGTACTCGAGGATCTCGCCGCGAAGGGCTGCATTGCCGTGGGCCGCGGCCGCATCGAGGTGACCGACCTTGCCGGGCTGGAACGGGCCGCGACGGTGACTTAGTCACTGACGGCGCGATCGCCAGGGGCGAGGCTTGCCGCGTCGAAACATTCCAACGAGGTGTCTTTCAAATGAAGCAATTCATCCGGTTCATGGTCTCCCCAGCAGGTAGGTCGACGCGCGTGGCCGGCGGCATCGTGCTGATCGTCGCTGGCTTTCTCGTCGGCGGCGTGGTCGGAGTAATCATCGCGTTGGTCGGCCTCGTGCCCCTGATCGCCGGCAGCGTCGACGTGTGCGTCTTTGCGCCACCGCTTGGGTATCCCTTCAGCGGATCCAGGGCGCGCTCGATCGTCGCTCCCCACTGAGCGCCCGGGCGCCCGGCGACCGGGTAGCGCACCGGATGGTGCGGACCTGTTGACATGGCGCTCCGGAGTTATTCGGACCGGCACGCCCCGCCTCCCGGCGTGCCGGTCGCTGCGTGCCATGACGGGATGGAGAACCGTGCAGCGAACAGGACGAAAGTAATGGTCGACTTTTGGTACCTGCCCGGCCGGGTGGCTTACCCGGCGTGGTGACTGCGCGCACATAGGACGAGAGCGCTAAAGCCGATACCCCCACCGGCCCGATATCAGTTCGACTGATCGAACCGGGGAAGACTGGCCCCGTCGCAACGAACGAGGTCGAAAACATATGAGGGTCGTCTCCTGGCGGAGAGGGCCGGCTCGGGTTCTGGCAACGGGCTGGCTGGCGGCGGTGGCCGCGACATTGTGGATCGCGGCGCTGGCAAGTCCGGCATTGGCCGCCCAGTGGGGGGCGCGCTACGTCGATATCCGGCCCGATTGGGCGCAGGTTGGGGCCGGTTCGACGGTCCTCCTGACCGCCTGGGTCTACGATCAGAACCACGTGCTCCTGTCGGGGCCCGGCACGTCAACGGACGTGCGTTTCGTATTCACGCACACCAGCCCGAACGCCACGGACGGCCTCGAGTGCCAGACCGGTGAGACCGGCCAGTGCTCGGTCAGCTACTACGCCGCCAAGCCCGGCACCGATGTCATCTGTGCGACGACCATCTCGTGGCTCGATTCGTGCGCGAGTTGGTACGACTCTTTCGACCGGGTTGACGTGGTGCAGCGCTCGGTCGTGCTTCCCCCGGCAACGTTTGCGGATCCGACGCCCGCGCCGGCCCCGACTCCCACGCCGACGCCCGCGCCGGCGCCGACTCCCACGCCGACTCCCACGCCGACTCCCACGCCGACGCCGACTCCCACGCCGAC
>CAZSWK010000064.1:6302-14257 GCA_964610835.1 uncultured Anaerolineaceae bacterium
CTCCCACGCCGACTCCCACGCCGACTCCCACGCCGACGCCGACTCCCACGCCGACTCCCACGCCGACTCCCACGCCGACGCCGACTTCCACGCCGACGCCGACTGCAACTCCGATACCCACACCGACTCCGACTCCAGCTCCGACTCCGACTCCGACACCAACTCCCACTCATACTCCGACGCCAACCGCGACGCTCGAGCGCACACCGGCACCGACCACGGCATTGGCAGTGACCCCACCGCCGGCCTCGCCTCCGGGCGTGTCAGCGCCACCGAGCCCCCAGTTGATTAGCGTCGTACCGCCCCATCCCGCAGTTCCGCCTGGTCCGGGTACGCCACCGGGTCCGAACGGCGGCTACTCGACGCCGCCGGCCACGCAAGCGCCGCCGGCCACGCAAGCGCCGCCTGCCGACGCGGCACCGGGAGATCCACTCGGTGCCGTCCAGAGCGTCGTGTCAGCGACCGTCAATGAAGCGTCCAAGGTGCTCAAGCCGGAGGTAGCTGCGGCTGTGGTCCAGACCGTCGGCTTCCCGGTGGGCCTGGTCCTGGCGGTGTTTGCCTTCCTGGTCATCCAGGACCGCCTCGATCGTCGGGATCCAAAGCTGCGCGAGGCGCCGGTGACCGAGGCGGAGACGCTGCTACCGTTCGAGTCCGAGGACGAGACGTGAGCGCCTCCGAGAATCGGGCGGAATACGCGGTGCTCAATGACCGCATGCGCGATCTGTTCTGGGTGCGCATAGCGATCGGTGGCATCGTCCTTGTCTGGACTGCGCTGAGGCCGGAGCTGCTCACCATCTCGGGTTCGGATTTGGGCGGGCTCACCGGGGTCTACCTGTCGGTGGCGGCCGCGATCGAGTTTGCGCGGCGGCGATCGGTCAGGTTCAGCCACTTCCTGCTCAGCCTGCTACTGCTCCTGGACGGCGTGTTTCTGGTGGCATCGCTCTATGCGACCGGGGGGATGCAGAGCCCGATCCGATTCGTCATCTACCTGCACATCGTCGCGCTCTCGCTGCTGGCCTCATATCGGACCGGCCTCAAGATCGCGGCCTGGTATTCGCTCCTTCTCCTGACGCTGATCTACGCCCAGGCCGCGGGCATGGTCGCGTCGGTCGACGTCCCGGCCGGGCATGCGGTTGCCCTGAACCAGATGCCGATCCTCAACGTGGCCTCGCTGTGGCTCTTCGCGCTGGCGACGTCGGCCTTCTCGGCAATGAACGAACGCGAGTTGCGCCAACGCCGGGCCGACCTGCAGGCGCTCGTCGATGTCGGCCAGCAGCTCGACGACGAGGGCGATCCCAGGCGTCAGGCGCAGATCGTGCTCGACGCGCTGGCCGAACGCTTCGATTTTGCCCGCGGGGTCCTCATCGGCGCGGTCGAGGAACGGCTGACGGTCTTTGCCGGCCGAGGCGACGTGGGAGCTGCGCCGGGTGAGGCGGCGGTCGACTCGATCATTCGGCGCGCGTGGGATCGTCACGCACTGCTGCCCGTCAAGAGTCTCGATCCGGTCGGTAACCCACTGCTGACCAAGTTGCTGCCAGACGCTCACCACCTCCTCGTATCGCCGATGATCGTCGACGGCAGGCCCGTCGGCGCCATCGTCGTCGAGTACCGCGGCAGGCATATTGCTGGGGTCGAGCGCCGCGTTGCGTCGGTAATCGGCCAGTTCGCGTCCATCGCGGCGTTGAACATGCGCAATGCCGTGCTGCTCAAGCACGTGCGCGAACTCGCCGATCAGGACGCGCTGACCGGCGCAGCCAACCGACGCACTTTCCAGATGAGGCTCGAACGCGTCATGGCGCGGCGCCGCGACCAGTCGGGCGACAAGGTGAACGCGGTGTTGTTCGTCGACCTCGACGACTTCAAGGTCGTCAACGACACGCTCGGGCATGCCGCCGGCGACGCGTTGCTGGTCGAGGTCACCCAGAGGATCGGCCGCCTGGTGCGTCGAAGTGACCTCGTGGCGCGACTGGGCGGCGATGAGTTCGCCATCCTGACCGTCGACCGTCCGGACCTGCGTCGATCGCGGGCGATCGCCGAGCGCCTGGCGCGCGAACTGCGGGCGCCGTTCCTGATTGGCGCCAACAGCGTCTCGGTCACCGCCAGCGTCGGGATTGCTTCGGCTGGCGATGCCGTGGGCGGGGCGCCGGACCTGGTGCGCAACGCGGACGCGGCCATGTATGCGGCCAAGGCCAACGGCAAGGCCGGCTTCGCCGAGTTCGATCCGCGAATGCACCACGAACTGCGCGAGCAGCACGACTTGTCGGTCGAGCTGCAGAGCGTTGTGGAGCTCCATCAGCTGCGTCTCGAGTACCAGCCCATCGTTGACCTGCACAGCGGCTCCGTCGTGGGCCTGGAAGCCCTGGTTCGCTGGCAGCACCCTGAGCGTGGCCTGATACCACCCGGCCGCTTCATCGAGTTGGCCGAAGAGAACGGGGCGATAGTGCCCATCGGTCGCTGGGTCCTGGGCGAAGCTTGCCGCGATGTCGGTAGTCTGCTGCGCGCCGGCCGCCTGCCGGCCAACGTGTTTCTCTCCGTCAACGCGTCGGCGCGAGAGATTGGTGAACCCGGTTTCAGTGCTGGCGTCGACGCCGCCCTGGCGGAGGGTGGCATGCCACCCGCCCAGCTGATGCTCGAGATTACCGAGACGGCGCTCCTGCGGGCCACGCCGCAGACGCTGGCCACGCTCCACCAGCTGCGCTCACTCGGCATCAGGGCCGTCATCGACGACTTTGGGACCGGCTATTTCTCGCTGAGCCACCTGCGCCAGTTCCCGGTCGACGCACTCAAGGTTGCGAGCGAGTTCGTCCGCGATGCCGCAGCCGACAGCACCTCGTCGGCCCTCGCGTCGGCGATCGTGGCCATGGGCAAGGCGCTCGAGGTGACCACTGTGGCGGAGGGCATCGAAACGGCCGGCGAGATGCGGCGCATGGCCGCGTTGGGATGCGTGTACGGGCAGGGCTTCTACTTCGCGCGACCGGCGGCCCTCGAGTCGGTCGCGGCCGACCTCGCCGCGATCAGGGCCAGCTGCGCGCGCAAGGCCCGGCGCTCGAAGCCGGCCGATCAGTCCCGCGCGGGCCGGCGCGCACGGCGCACGCCCAGCGTGGGATCGGTGGCGGCCTAGCGCCTCAACCGAGTCGCCACGGCTTCTGACTCTTTCATGACGCGCAACACGTTGCCGCCGGCCAAGCGTGCCAGGTCGCGATCACTCCAGCCGCGCTCCATGAGCTCGGCGAAGAGGTTTGGGTAGCCGGACACGTCCTCCAGGCCGTGGGCGGTGAAGAGCGTTCCATCGAAGTCGCCGCCCAGCCCCACGTGCTCCACGCCGGCGACGCGCGCCGCGTGGTCGACGTGGTCGGCGACCATCGACAGCGGTGGAATCGGCACGGTCAGCGACTCGATGACCTCGCGTTGAATGGCGCGCCGGGTCACGCGATCCGTTACGCCCGCCTGGCGTCGCTCGGCCTCGGCCATTGCCGGCACGAGCACGGCCGCTGCCGCGGGCGAGACGAAGCCGGCCACGAAGGTGATCATCACCACTCCTCCGTTGGCAGGCACGCGCCGCAGGATCTCGTCGGGGACGTTGCGCGGCACGTCGCACAGTGCACGTGCCGACGAGTGGGAGAAGATCACCGGTGCCACGCTCGTGTCGAGCGCGTCGCGCATCGTGGTGGGCGCCGTGTGGGACAGATCGACGAGCATTCCCAGCCGGTTCATCTCGCGCACCACCTCGCGGCCGAAGTCTGTCAGGCCACCGTGACGCGGCTCGTCGGTGGCGGAGTCGGCCCAGTCCGTATTACGGCCGTGGGTGAGCGTCAAGTAGCGCGCGCCGAGTTGTCTGAAAGCGCGCAGCGCGCCCAGCGAGTTCTCCAGGACGTGGCCTCCCTCCATGCCCAGCAGCGACGCTATGCGGCCCGCCGCGAATGCATCGCGCACGTCGCGCGCCGACCAGCACAGGGCGAGGTCACGCGGGTAGCGGGCGACCATGCGGCGCGCCAGGTCGAGCTGCTCGAGCTGAGTCCGAGCGAACCCGCCGCCGACTTCATCGCCTAAGCCGGCAGGGACGTAGACGCTCCAGAACTGGCCACCTACACCACCCCGCCGCAGGCGGGGCAGGTCGGTATGGCCACTGGTCCGGCGGCGCAGGTCGTGGGCAGCGAGATCGCCGGGCGCCTGCTCGGCCGTGCGGATGGCCCAGGGCAGGTCGTTGTGACCGTCAATCAGGATATGGCGCCGCAATAGCGCACGCGCGTGCGCGCGTGCGTTCGAGTGCCCGCCCTCACTCATCGGCGCCGTATTCCCAACTCCGCTTGCGCTGCAGCGCGGCCCACTCGTCGCGCAGGATCGACATCAGCTGCACGTCGCGATACCCACCCGACTTGTAGACGGTATGCCGTTCGACCCCTTCGAGCTTGAAGCCGGCCTTGTCGTATGAGCGCCGAGCCCGGGTGTTGAAGTCGTACACCTCGAGCCACAGGCGTTCCAGGCGCAGCTGGCCGAAGCCGAAGTCGAGCAGCGCGAACATGGCGTCGGTGCCCAGGCCCTGGCCCCACAGCGATTTCTCGCCGATGGTTATGCCAATGCCGGCACTGCCATTGACGTAGTCGATGCCGAACAACCCGCAGTTGCCGATTGCCACACCGTCGTCGAGCCGGCAGACGACGAACAGGAATCGCTCTTTGCCGTGTGACTCGAGCATCGTCTCGAACCAGCGTTCCTCCATGGCCGTGCTCATCGGGGCACGCATGAGCACAAACGAGAGCGTCTCCGCGTCGTTGAACCAGCGCACAAAGGTGGGGATGTCCGATCGCTCGGCCGGGCGCAGGAAGACGCGCTCACCGCGGATGATCGGTAGGGATCGCGGGGCGTCACTCATCGGCTGGTGACCTTCGCGGGTGGCAGGCCGGGTTCGGGGCCGGTAGCCACGGGCATGCGTGACCGGCTCCAATCCGAGAAGGAGCCCACGTAGAGGATGGGATCGGGCAATCCGGCGAGGCGCATGGCCAGTGCATTGTGGCAGGCCGTGGTACCGCTGCCGCAGGCGACGACCACCGGCCGGTCGGGCGCGACCAGTTCGCCGTAACGGCGGCGCAGTTCTTCCGGCGCGAGCAGGCGTCCATCATCGGCCAGATTGCGCGCCGTGGGCGCGCTGGTGGCAGTCGGAATGTGGCCGGCCAGCGGATCGATCGGCTCGAAGTCACCCCGGTAACGTTCGGCCGACCGGGCATCGAGCAGGTTCACCTGGCCCAGGCGTTGCGTCAGCTGCGACCGGCTGATGACTTCGTGCCACTCGGCGGCCAGTTGCAGGTGCCCGGGGGGCAGCCTGACGGCCTCGGTTGACAGGGGCAGGCCGGCCGACCGCCACGCCCCGATCCCACCGTCGAGCACGGCCACTCCTCCGCGATGGCCCAGGTTGTCGAGCATCCACCACAGGCGCGCGGCGTTGACGCCGCCGGCGTCGTCGTAGGCGACGATGAAGTCATAAGTGCCGATACCCAGCCGCTCGAGCCGGCTGCGGAAGTCCGCCGGCGAGGGGAGGGGATGGCGGCCCGGCGCGCCGAAGCCGGCGGGGTCGGAGAGGTCGTCCTCGAGGTCAACGAACACGGCGCCGGGAATATGGCCGGCTTCATAGGCGGCGCGGCCGGCACCCGGCCTGGTCAGGTACCAGCGGACGTCGGCCGGGCGCACGCCCGGTGCGCCGCTGCGCGAGGCGAGCTGGTCAACTGATAGCAGCACCATTGCCCGAGTATGCCGCCTGGCCGGTCTGCCGGGCCAGCACTCTCCGCAGTCTCTTGAAGTCGCGCTCCAGGAAGAAGGCAATCGCGGAAGTAGGAGCCCAGCTGAGGATGCGCAGCCATCCGCTGACATCGCCCTCGTAGCAGGCAGTCACGTGGGTGCTGCTGCCCTTCTCAACGCAGGTGTACTCCGTCCGCGCATTCCAGGAGCCGACGACAGCCAGACGACACGTTGGTTCGGCTCGTGCGCGGCCAGCTCGTCGATGAACGTGAAGTGGAACGGACCGATGCGGTCGAAGGCCGCCCGGCGCGTTCCGACGCCCGGCCGGCCGGTTTTCCTCGTTTCGCGCCTGGAGTTGCTCAGCTTTGCCATAGTCCTGGCGCTGATGGTCTTCAAGCCCGGAGCGTAGGCCGGGCGAGTTGGCCACACGAACGCTCCCTGCCTCTATTCTGGCTACGTGACTGCCGCGGCGATCGAGGTTCACGAGCTGGCGCGCAATTTCGGCAGCCTGCGGGCGGTCAAGGGCGTGTCGTTCGAGGTGCCCGAGGGCGAGCTGTTCGGCTTCCTGGGGCCCAACGGCGCGGGCAAGACGACGACCATCAACATGCTGTGCACGCTGCTCCACCCGTCGGGCGGCACGGCCACGGTCAACGGCTTCGACGTGTTCCACCAGCGCAGCGAGGTGCGCCGATCGATCGGCCTGGTATTCCAGCAGCCGACACTCGACGAGTACCTCTCGGCCGAGCAGAACCTCCTCTTCCACGCCTACGCGTACCACGTGCCCGCCGAGGTGCGCGGCAAGCGGATCGAGGAGCTGCTGACCATGGTCGAGCTGTGGGACCGGCGCAAGAGCCGGGTGCGCACGTTCTCGGGTGGCATGAAGCGGCGGCTCGAAATCGCGCGCGGCCTGCTGCACCATCCGCGCGTGCTGTTCCTCGACGAGCCGACCATCGGGCTCGATCCGCAGACCCGCCGGCACATCTGGGAGTACCTGTTGCGCGTGCGCGAACAGGAGCAGCTGACCCTCTTCCTGACGACGCAGTATCTCGACGAGGCCGAGAACTGCGATCGCATCGCGATCATCGACCATGGCGAGATCGTGGCGCTCGATTCGCCCGACGGCCTGAAGCGCCAGGTGGGTGGCGACCTGGTCAGCTTCGCAGTGGCGGATCCGCAGGCGGCGATCGGCGAGGTCAAGAGCCGCTACGGCTTCGATGCGGCGAGCCGCGACGGGACGGTGCGTTTCCACGTGCCACAGGGCGACACTTTCCTGCCCCAGTTCGTGCAGACATTTCCCCAGCCGCTGCAATCGATCTCGCTCGAGCGGCCCAGCCTGGAGGACGTCTTCATCACCCTCACCGGACACGAGATCCGTGACTCGGAGCTCGACGCCAAGGAGCAGATGCTCAACCAGAGTCGCATGAGGATGGGCCGGTGAGCTTCGCCGAGAATTGGCGTGGGACGTGGGTCGTCACCTATCGCGAGCTGCTGCGTTTCGTCAACGAGCGCTCGCGTATCGTGTCCAGCCTGGCCTTCCCACTGCTCTTCCTGGTCATCTTCGGGGCCGGCTTCGGCAAGGTCATCGGATCGTTGGCGCCGGGCGTCAATTTCATGCAGTTCATGTACCCCGGCATCGTGGCCATGAGCGTGCTGACCAGCGCGCTGTTCGCCGGGGTGTCGGTCGTCTGGGACCGTGAGTTCGGCTTTCTGCGCGAGATCCTGGTGGCGCCCATCGGGCGCACGGGGATTGTCCTCGGCAAGGCCCTGGGCGCTGGCGTCACCGCCCTGCTGCAGGTGGTCATCATGCTCGTCCTGGCGCCATTCCTGGGCGTCGACCTGAGCATCCCGATCGTGCTCGAGCTGATCCCGATCGTGATCCTGCTGTCGCTCGGCCTGGCCGGGCTGGGGATCCTGTTCGCCTCGTTCATGACCAGCCAGCAGGGCTTTCAGCTGGTCATCCAGCTGCTGATCTTCCCGCTTATCTTCCTCGCCGGCGTGTTCTTCCCGGTCAACCAGGTGCCGCAGTGGCTGGAGGTCATCTCCAAGGTCAATCCGTTGACCTACGGCGTCGACGCGATACGTCAGATCTTCCTGGGCAGCTCGCCCGGGCTCGGCGTGACCGTCCTGGGGCACACCATGAGCCTGCTCGACGACGTGATCGTGGTCACCGCCCTGGGCATCATCCTGCTCGGCGCGGCGGTGCTGGCCTTCAACCGCCAGGA
>CAZSWK010000065.1:0-14146 GCA_964610835.1 uncultured Anaerolineaceae bacterium
GCTGCCCCGACATCAGCCGGATGCGCGCGCGCTACGGCTGGCAACCGCGAGTCGACCTCGAAGAGGGCCTACAGGAAACCGCCAAGTGGTATCGAGAGCAGGTCCAACGCCGTGGCCGACGGCCGGTGGCGGTGCCGATCGAGGTTGGCCAGCCCACGTCGGTACGGTGAGTTCCTCCTTGTCCGAGGCAGCACGGTTCAGTTCCCGAGTAAACGTCCTCGGCGTGGGAGTGAGCGCCATTGATATGCCAACCGCCGTGGACCGGATCGAGGACTGGATTCGGCACGGCACGCAGAACTACGTGTGCGTCACCGGAGTGCACGGCGTCATGGAGAGCCAGCGCGACGATGAGTTGCGGCGCATCCACAACGCATCCGGCATGACCACGCCCGACGGCATGCCCATGGTGTGGGCCGGGCACTGGGCCGGCGCTTCGTGGATGAAACGCGTGTACGGCCCCGACCTCATGCTGGCGATCTGCAAGCGGGCCGCCGAGAAGGGCTGGCGATCGTTCTTCTACGGCGGTCGGGAGGGAGTTCCCGAGCGGCTGGCCGAGCGACTTGCCGAGCGTTTCCCGGGGCTGGAGGTCGTCGGCACTTACTCACCGCCCTTTCGCGCGCTGACGCAGGAAGAGGACGAGGCGTTGGTCCAGAGGATCAATTCGAGCCAGGCCGATCTCGTCTGGGTGGGCCTGTCGACACCCAAGCAGGAGCGCTGGATGGCGGCCCACGTTGGCCGGCTGAACGCGCCGGTCCTGCTGGGAGTCGGTGCCGCGTTCGACATTCACGCAGGTACCCTGGCGCAGGCGCCGGTGTGGATGCAGCGACACGGACTGGAGTGGCTATACCGGCTGGTGCGCGAACCGCGGCGTCTCTGGCGGAGGTATCTTTCAAACAATCCGCGGTTCCTGCTCGGGATCCTCCGGCGACGACCACGCCTGACGGCGTGGGACGGCGGCCTGCGGTCGATGGATTGGGCGCTGCGTGGTGATCAACCGCAGCGCTGAATTCGTTTCGGCCGACGACTGTTGGTGACAATCCAGATGGAACAGATGGTGGCTGCCTAGGATGGCTCTGGTCAGCATCGGCCTACCGGTCTACAACGGCGAAAGGTATCTGCGAGAAGCCGTCGACTCTGCCCTCCAGCAGTCGCACTCGGAGCTCGAGCTGATCATCCTGGACAACGCGTCAACGGACGGAACAGAGGCGATCGCGCGCGAATACGCGGCCCGCGATGACCGCGTCCGTTACGAGCGCAACGATCACAATGTCGGGCCTATAGCCAACTACAACCACGCGTTCCTGCGGGCCCGCGGCGAATACTTCAAGTGGCTTGCCTCTGACGATGTGTGCATGCCCGACATGGTCGAGCGCTGCCTGGCGGTTCTCGAGGCCAGGCGAGACGTCGTTCTGGCCACCACCCGGTTTCGCGAGATCGGGCCGGCGGGAGAACCCATAGGCGATCAGCAATACACGATCGACCTCGCCGCGCCGAGCCCGCACGAGCGTCTGGCGAACCTGATGTCGACGCCGGCCGGGCACCCGATGCTGTACGGCGTCGCGCGCACGGCCGCGTTGGCGCGAACAAGCCTGATGGCACCGTACCAGGGCTCCGATCGGGCGTTGCTGGCTGAGCTCTGCCTGCTGGGGCGGATCGTGGAGCTGCAAGAAGTGGCCTGGTTGAGTCGGGATCACCCGGGGCGCTCACCGGCTGTGCTGGGCCGGAAGGATTGGGATCCTAGTCAAAAGCCCGGGCAACTTCGCCACGTTGCGATTGCCCGGCACATGTCGTGGGAGATCCTGACCGCACCTCTGTCGGTGAGTGAACGGGCACGGTGCATGTTTCAGCTCGGCAAGTCGGCGACTCTGCGGTCCCGGGATCTTCTGCCGGCCCTCATGAGCGAGATATCCGCCGCGGTGCGCCACCAGCTGAGACATCTGCTCAATCGGGCATAGGCGCCGCCAGCCCGACGCCGGCAGCTTCAGCCTGCGGACAGTGGTGGCGCCGGCGGTTCGGTGGGCACGCCGGCCGCCGCCAGCACTGCGTCCTTGGCTGAGTCGGTGAGGTACGTGCCGCCATCCTCACCCGGCGTTGCGTTGAACCTCGACAGGTGCCTGAAGCCACGGTTCCACCAGAAGCGCACGGCACTGCCCTCAGGCGTGGGGAACCAGTAGCTGTCGTTGGCCCCGCGGTTATTGCCCGCGGCATCGAACAGCGGGCCTGCCCAGTCCTGCCGCCAGGCGAGCGCCCCGGTGTCCGCGGCGTCCTCCTGGACGATCACGTTGCCATGGATGTAGTTGCCTCGATACGCGTCGGCGGGCCGATCCGCGCGGTTTTGACCCAGGTAGACGATCCCGTTGCCGTTCCAGGCCACGATGTTGTCGGCGACCTCGGTCGTGCCACTGCTGTTGAGCAGGATGCCCGCACCGTTCACCCACGCGCTCGTTGGCATACGCGAGTTGCCCCACACCACGTTGTGGGCGATCAGACCCGTGCTGCTGATCTCGTAATAGATGCCGGCGCCGGCGTTCTGGTAGACATCGTTGCCGGTGATCGTGACATCGTGCGCGCCGATGTCGAACCAGATGCCGGGACCGTTGTTGGCGTACACCTCGTTGTTCTCAACGACCGTGTTGCCGAGTGTCGACTTCAGTCCGCCGGCCTCCCAGCCGGAGTTGAAGTCCTCGGTGTTGTTGTCGTGGATCCGGTTGCCCGACACGATCGACCCACCCTTGTGCACGCCCAGCTGGCCACCTCGGAACAGGTCGCTGCTCTCGATTCCGCCCGGCCCGCTGAGTGAAACGATGGCCCCGTGCGTGTCCGACAGCACGCAGTTGCGGATCCACACCTCATGCCCCTGATCGGTGATCGCACCTTCCTGTGCGTCGTTCGCCGCGTGGCGCATGCGAAGGTCTTCGATCACGATCCCGTCCGCTTCGGGAACGATCCAATAGCGGCGGACGGTCGCCTCGAGGGTCTTGCCGGCTGGGTCGTCAGCGATGACCACGTGCCGCCCTGAGTCGAGGGCGAACTCGCCCGTTCGGGGAGTCGTGCCGGGCGCCACCTCGGTCAACGGCTGGCCGTTCATGAACACCTGCTCCGGCCAGAGGCAGCGCTGGGTTCCCGCGCTGCATTCCCCGTGGGCAGGAAATACAGGCACCGAACGCTTGCTGGTCCACACGCGGCCGTGGACGGCCCAGTCCGCCCAGGCGTCGCTTCCGCGAATCTCGGCGCCGGGTTGCCCGCGCAGCGTCAGCGGCTTGTCCACGACCACCGTCTCGCGATAAATACACGGCGGGACATCGACGGTCCCGCCTGCCGGTGCCCGGTCGACCAGTGACTGGAGAGGGATCGAGCAGTCCAGCGGCGGAATGGGAGTGGCTGTCGCGCTGGGCGACGTCTCGGGAGTCGAATTTGGTGTCAGCCCAGGACTGGTCGCCGTGCTGGGAAGGGGTTGGACGCTTCGGGTGGTAGCGGGCAGCGAGCCCTGGGGCGATGGCGTCGGGGTCGCCTGGCTGCCGCAGCCGGTCAGGCACGCCATGCAAACCAGGACTGCCCAATTGGAGCGCGTGAGGGACATCCGCGCGACTCTACAGCGGCGCTGTCAATCGCCCACAGCGGCGCTGTCAATCGCCCACAGCGCCGCTAGTGGGGAATGGCGTTGGCGTCCATGATGGCGTTCATCTGCGCGGTCGTGAGGTACGAGCCGTTCTGCTCGGCCGGTGTCGCATTGAACGCGTCGAGCGTGCGATAACCGGTGCCGGCCCATACGAAGCGATTGTTGGTCGGCTCGGCCTGACTCTTCCAGTACTGGTTGTTGGCGCCACCGTTCCCGTTGCTCGGCTGGAACAACTCCTGGCTCGTCTCGTCGTCGGCCCACGCCACGAGCGTGTTGCAGTCGATGATCGTGTTGCCCTCGACGCGGATGTTCTGGTACGGATGGACGTTAGGCCAGTCGTTGCGCACCTGGGCGTCGATGCCGATGCCGATGCCCGTGTTGTAGATGACGTTGCCGGTGATCTGCGTGCCCGTCGAGGAGTGGCTCAGGATCGAGGCGGTTTGCCACCACACCCGCGATTGGCCGTAGAAGTTGTCCCACAGGACGTTACCGGTGACCACGTCGTTGAAGCTGACCTCGACCATGATCCCCGCGCCGGTGTTTCGCCAGGCTCGATTACCGCGGAACACGGTCCCGTGGTCGTAGATGTCGTCCCAGAAGCCAGGGCCGTGATTGCCCCACGATTCGTTGTTTTCGAACAGCGCGCCCGTTGACTGCACCATCTTGCCGCCGCCGGCCTCCCAGCCCGGGTCGTACTTGTCGGTGTAGTTGTTGTCGTGGATCTTCGAGTCACGCATGACCAGTCCCGTGGTCTGGCCGAAGCCATAACCGAGCTGGAGCATGTGGTCGATCTCGACGTTTTCCAGGAGGTCGCCGGAGCCGCCCCTGATCTTGATGCCCGTGCCATCGCCATCGTGGACGTGCACGTTGCGCAACGTGAGACGGTCCGCGGCACCTTGCGGAACGTCGATGGTGCCCTGCTGCGCCCCGGCCGTGCTGCCGGAGATGTCGAGCCCGTCTACGGTCACGTCGCTCGCCTTGACGAACAGCCTGCCGACGATCGTTCCGCCAAGCAGCGTCATCGACTTACCAACGGTGAACTGGCCGGTATACGAGCACCCACGGACGTCCAGTGTCGCGCCCGCGCGCGTCGAGCTGAGGGCGTCCGCCAGCGACTGCGGGCAGCTTGCCGCAGTGCCCGGCGTCGATGTCGGAGTGGCGGTGAGCGCGGGTGTCGGCGTCGCGGTCGCTGCGGGTGCTGGCGTGGGGGTGGAGGTGGGAATCGGGTTCGGCTGTGAAGTCGGTGTTGGCGTCGGCGTGGGCGTCGCATTGCCATTGTGCTTTCCGCGGCCCTTGGCGCGGACGTTGCGGTAGGTGTAGGTCACGGTCGAGCCGACCGACGCGTCAGTGGCGGCAAGCGTCGTGCTGCCAGTGCCGGTTTGCGCGGCGAAGCCGAAAGCAGCCCTGGTCTGGAGGGTGCCGGCCGCGTCTCGTGCAATGACGTTCCAGCGAGAGGGCTCGCCGGTGCCGGCCAGCCACGCCCTGGCCTTGATGGTGGTCGGCCACCGGCCGCTGACCACGACACGGACCCGCACCGCAGTCGACGGCGACCAGCGTGCCCGGCGCACAACCGTCTGACGGCTGACCGCGCGCGTCCGCCCATTGATCGTGCGCACCACGCGCATGGCAAGGCTGCCGTCGCTGCGGTAACGCAGTCGGACGGAGTAGGAGGAGTTGCCTGTCCAGCGGGCAAGTGCGTACACATCCTGGGTTCCCAGCGAGGGAGACTGGCTGGTCGTGAAGGTGAAAACCATGTCGCTGTAGACGGTCGGATACTGATCGAAGACCGTTGCCACGGGGTAGTCGGCCGGTCCCGCATCGAGAGATATCTGGCCGGACTTGATCGTGAATGCGGGGGGATTCTCAACGACGCTGTAGTTCGCTGTGTAGAACCTCGTGCCGTTGACTACGGTCGAGCTGGCGTCGGGAACGAACTGCGACGACGCCGTGGCGGCAATCGGCGCAAGAAGGGCGAGTACAACGATCGCGCCGGCTAGCCGGCCGGGGCGCAAAGGGGTCGGCCATTTCATATGGCGCGATAGCTGGCTCATGTTCCCCTCGCTGCTGCGTGCGATCGCGTGGAGTGGCTCATGCGCGCACGGCACACGCACGGGCGGCTCAAGGCTTCGCGTTGCTGCCCTGTTTGTTGCTGTCGCTCCTGACGTGGCGGAGCAAGCGTTGAAAGAGGTGCACGGGGAGCCTCGCAGGGGTTGGCGTGGCGCGGCAGGGGCGACTTAGTCCCACTGCTGCTGCAACTCCTGTTTGTGCACGAGGTAGGTCGGGTGCGCTAAGGTGCGGTCGCTCGATCGAGCGGCGGTGCCACCACGGTCGCGCCGCACGGGGATGGATGCAGGAAGAGGGAGACGTCGGGCGAACGTGCGCATCGTCCACTACTACCCGGGTGCTCTGGGCAGCTCCGGCGTGACAGTGGCTCTCTGGGAATGGGCCAGCGCCCTGGCCGACACGGGGCTCGAGGTCTGCGTCCTGCACGGAGGTGGCGCCGGCCACCCACCGTCGGCCGCCTTCGGCGAATTCCGCGACCGCCAATCTCGAGTGGAGCTGCAGACTGTCCAACACGCCGGCAACCGGCGCGTTATGCGTCGGCCCGTTGACCTCGCCGGTCACCTGCGAGTCGGCGACGTGCTGGTCCTGCACGAGGGCTGGGTGACCGCCAACGTGATTGCAGCTCGTGCGGCACAACGAATGGGTGTGCCGTACCTGGTCATGCCGCACGGCGTCTACAAACCGGACTGGCGGCGATATCTGAAGCCGCCTCGGCTGCTGCGCGAGGCGGTCGAGCGCGGCGTTCTACAGCGGGCCCGGGCGGTGCACCTGTTCTTCGCGTCCGAGGCCGGAGATGTACAGGCGCTTGCCCCCGAGGTACGAACGCTCGTGGTGCCAACGGGTTTTTCCCGCCAGCTGGGCGAGTGGCAGGGAGGCGGCGGCTACTTCGCCTGGGTGGGTCGCTACGACCCACATCACAAGGGCCTCGACCTGCTCGTGCGGGCGATGGCCATGCTCGCGCCGGGCGAGCGGCCGCGCGTCGTCCTGCACGGTTACGACTACCGGGGTGGCGAGAAGCGGCTGCGCGAGCAGGTTACGCGCCTGCGCCTGGGTGATTTCGTTGAGGTCGGTGGACTTATCCAGGGCGCGGAGAAGCTGGAATTCCTCAGACAGGCGGACGGGAACCTCCACCCGGCGCGCTGGGAATCGCACAGCATGGCGCTGCTGGAGAGCCTGGCGATAGGTGTGCCCACGCTGGCCACCTCGTCGATGGATATCGCGCCCTCTCTGCGTGTAAGAAACGCGGCGGTGGTGGTCGACCCGACTCCCGGGGCGATCGCAGCCGGCCTCATGCAGCTGACCGCGTCGGCCCCGGAGCTCAGTCGAAACGGCAGGCAACTCGTTGCAACGGAGTTCTCGTGGTCGAAGCTGGTGCCTCGCTACCTGGCCGAACTGAACCGGCTGGGCCTGGACTGAACGCGAGTGATGTGAGCTCCCGTCGCTGGGAGTGGCGGTTTCTGCTCCCACCCATCGCCGACGACGGATCGATCTGGCTAGCCGCCGCCTCACCGGTCGATCGCGACGAGGCCGCAGCCGTCACGGGTCGTCAGGTCGCCGTGTCGCCGGCCGACGCCGAAACCGTCGTCGTCATTGGCGGAGGCAGAGCCGAGGCAGGCATGCTTCGTGCGCGGTTCCCCGCGGCGCACACAGCCGTTGTAACCGTTGACCGCCTAACGTTGCGGAACCTGGTCGCTTTTCCGGCGCGGGTGCGGCGGACCCTCGAGGGTCAGGGCTTCCGACAGTTCGCGAGCTACTGGGCGAAACCGTCGTTGCCCGCGCCCAGCGGCTGGGTTCCCCTGGGATCGCGGCCCGTGTTGCGCTGGTATCTCGAGACCGGCCTGCGCCGCCGCAACGTCGTTCTCAGATGGGCCGCGTGGGCCGGGCTCAGGTGGCCGCGTCTCGCAACGCTGGTGCTCGAGCTGATCGTGCCCGCATATGCCATCGTCGCCACTCGGTGTGCAGCCGAGGAGGGCGTGGAAACTGGATCCTCGGAAGCAACACCTGCCGCAGCCCGTTTGGGCGGCGACGAGCGCATCAGCGCTACAGCGATCGTGGCCGGCGGCGAGCGCCCATGGAGCCGGGTCACCTTCATGCCTTTCAGCCCGGCGAGTTCGACGCCGTCGCGCTGCATAAAGATGCCGCGACTGGCTGTTTACAACCAGGCCGCCCGCCACGAGCAGGAGGTTCTGGGCACGCTTGCAGCCACGAGCTCACCTCTGATCTCGACGGCCGTGCCGCGCGCATTGGGAACGGTCGAGGAACGTGGCCTCGTTCTGGCGCTCGAGTCGTACGTTCACGGCGCAGGTCTGCACCTGCTCCTGAACGAGTGGCCGCATGAACGCCATGGCAGTCTTCATGGGCTTCGCCTGGCGACTGAATGGCTGGTCGCTCTGGCACGCTCGACGGCCAAGCCGCTGACGCCGGAATCGCTGCGCGCTATCGCGCTCGATCCTCTCGAAGAGTTCGCGGCTACTCTGCCGGTCACGGCGGGGGAGCGCGAGCTGTTGTCGTCAACTGCGATCCAGCTGGCCGGGTGGGCTGGCGGCAACGTGCCGGAGGTACTCCTGCACAGCGACTTCGGGCCGTGGAATGTGCTCCTCGAGGGGGACCGGGTGTTCGTCATCGACTGGGAGAGTGCTTCCGCGGGGATGCCCCTGGGCGACCTGCTCTACCTGCTGCTGCATTCGATCTGGCAGACGCGCAGGGGGCGGGATGTCGCCCGTGAGTCGCGCGACGTGATCGACCTGATCGGATCTGAGGCCAGGAATGATCCGCTTTTCACGGAAAGCCAGAGCTGTATCGACTTCTACCTCCATGAGCTCGGCCTCGACCGCCAAGTTCTACGGCCGCTCCTCGTGGTGGCGCTTGTTCAGCAGGCGCTTGACCAGCGCCACCGGCTGCTTGCGCTCGAGCTGTCGGATCGCGGTCGGGTGGACGACCGCTACGACACCTACCTGCGAGCGCTTGCGCAGGAAGCGAGCGCCAGGCGTAATCGACCCGCAAAGGTCGTGGCCGCCTGAAACGCGGCGTCATCAGCGGCCTGCTTGGCGCCCTCCGGCAGTCGTTCGCACGGTGAGCCCCTGCCAGCTCCAATTGGGCCGCGGCACTGATAAAGTCGGCGCCGATGTCTGGAGCGCAAACCAAACAGGTCTGCACGATCGGCCCGGCGAGCATCGATCTGGTGCCGCAGCTGGTGGCCGCGGGCATGGATGTGGCCCGCGTCAACTTCTCGCACGGCACTCCTGAGGAGCACCGCGACTACGTCCACGCCGTGCGCGCGGCAGCGCATGCTGCGCGCCGCAGCGTCGCCGTGATGGCCGATCTGCCGGGCCCCAAGCTGCGTCTCGGCGCGCTCGCTGGTGACCAGTTGCTGCTCGAGACGGGCACGTCGTTCGCGCTCCGCGCCGACGACACCACGCCGGGCACCGCCGCGGCGGCGGGGCTGGCGCACGGCGAAGTTCTGGCCGGCCTGCACGCGGGCGATCGGGTGCTGCTCGCCGACGGCGCCGCTGAGTTGCGCGTCAGCGAGCCGGGCAGCGAGCAGGTGGTGACGGAGGTGGTCGCCGGGGGCCTGATCCGGACGCACTGCGGTGTGAACGTGCCCAGCGAGCGCCTGCCCGCCGGGGGCCTGACCGAGGCGGACCGCGAGTGCGTCCCGCGCGCGCTCGATTTGCGCGTGGACATGATCGCCCAGTCGTTCGTGCGCACGGCCGACGACGTGCGCGCCCTGCGCTCCCTCCTGCCGCCAGACGGACCGCGCCTGGTCGCAAAGATCGAGACCCATGCTGCCTTGGCCGCCTTCGACGCCATCGCCGCCGAGTCGGACGGGATCATGATCGCGCGCGGCGACCTGGGCGCCGACCTGCCCTTCGAGGAAGTGCCCGTGGTGCAGAAGGACCTTGTGGCACGCGCGCTGGAGGCGGGGAAGTTCTCGATCGTGGCCACGCAGATGCTCGAAAGCATGACCGCCGCGCCGCGCCCGACGCGCGCCGAGGCCAGCGACGTGGCCAATGCGGTGCTCGACGGCGCCGATGCCGTGATGCTGTCAGCCGAAACCGCGGTCGGCAGGTTCCCCGTGCAAAGCCTCGAGGCAATGGGCCGCATCTGCGTCCAGGCCGAGTCGATTGGCCAGCGCGATTTCCTGCCGTCGGAAGATGACTCGCCGGCGGCGCTGATCGTGGAGGCGGCGGCGTTGCTGGCGCTGCGCCGGGCGTGGAGTCTCGGTGAGGGTCCAGATGCGATCTGGTGCTTCACGCGCAGCGGGCGCACTGCTGAGCAGCTGTCGCAGCAGCGGCCCGGGGTGCCGATTGTCGCCTTCACTCTGAGCCCGGTCGTTGCTCGCCGGCTTGCCGTGCGGCGCAGCGTCACGCCGATGGTGTTGCCATCCAACGCGCGCACCGGAACGTTGGTCGAGCGCATGGAGAGTGCGTGGCGCACGCAGGGCAACGGGGCCGATCACCGGCAGGTCGTGCTCGTGACCACAGCGCACGAAGGGTCAGGCATCAACCGCCTCGAGATCCACACGCTTGCGGGGCGGTCAGCCGCGTCATGATTGGACCGGCCCGCCGGCGCGCTGGCCGGCGGGGTCGGGACTGGGTTTGTTGCTGCGCGCTCAGTGCGCGCTCAGTGCGTGCTCAGTAGGACTGGTCTTCGGTCTCGCTGACGACCCATACCCTGGGCTCTGAATCGACGGTGGCCTGGTCCATCGCCTGCTTGAGGGTCGGATCGGCCAGGAAGGCCTGCGCACCGGCGGGGGTGGCGAACGAGTTGACGACCACCAGGTCGTTGGCATCGCCTTCGCCGCGGTAGATCGTGTGGCCCTGGGCGCCGTGCTGCCGCCGAACCTTGCCGTGCTCGATGAATACCGGATACCACTTCTCGTAATCAGCCACGTGGTGCTGGACGATTACCTTGGTCATTTCCCGGAGATCCCTTTCGTCTTCCCGACCTGCCACAGCGCAGATCATTAGGGCCCTAACTATATAGTTAGGCACCTGATTGTCAAGGGCCTTATCATGTCCGGCATGCCCAATATCGAAATGCCCGCCGATTTCTACGAGCAGACGCCGGAGGGGAACGTGGTCGCCACCGAGGCGGTCATGAACACGGTGCGCACGGCGGACATGCTGTTTGCCAACATCAACCGCCTGTTGCGACCGCTCGGTGTGAGCGCCGCCGGCGGGCTGGCCCTGGGGCTGCTGCGTGACCTGGGTCCGCTGACGCCGTCCGAGATGGGGGAGCGCCTGATCGTTACGCGGGCGACGGTGACCGGCGTCGTCGACTCGCTGGAGCGGCGCGGGCTGGTCGAGCGCCACGCGCATCCAGGCGACCGGCGCCGCTCCGTCATTGAGATCACCGAAGAAGGCCGGGGTATCCTCCAACAGGTGCGCACGATCGTGCACCGGCAGGAACAAGAGTGGCTCGGCACGATGTCCGACGACGAGCTGCGCCACTACATCGGGCAGCTGCAGCGCATCCAGCGGGCGCTGGAGGCAATACCGCCCGAGGCGTGATAGCCGGCCGGCAGGTCGGGCCAAATCGATCAAACGTTCTATACTCGGCGGGTGCCCGCCAGGACCTCCATGACGCAGGAAAGACTCGTCGTGCGCGGGGCGCGCGAACACAATCTCAAGAACATCACCGTCGAGCTGCCGCGTGACCGGCTGATCGTCATCACCGGGCTGTCCGGCTCGGGCAAGAGCAGTCTCGCCTTCGACACCATCTACGCGGAGGGCCAGCGGCGTTACGTGGAGAGCCTGTCCGCCTATGCCCGGCAGTTCCTGGGCCAGATGGACAAACCGGACGTCGACCAGATCGACGGGCTATCGCCGGCGATCAGCATCGACCAGAAGGGCGCCTCGCGGAATCCGCGCTCGACTGTCGGCACGGTGACCGAGATCTACGATCACATGCGCCTGCTGTTCGCGCGCGTCGGTCATCCACACTGTCCCGTCTGCGGGCGCGAGATCACGCGTCAGACCGTGCCCCAGATCGTCGATCGGATCCACGAGCTGCCGGACAACGCCCGGCTGCTCATCCTCGGTCCGCTGGTGCGCGACCGCAAGACGGAGGGCGACCGGGTGTTCGAGGCCGTGCGGCGGCAGGGCTTCGTCCGCGTTCGCGTCGACGGGGAGCTGCTGGACCTCGACGAGGTCAAGACGCTCGACAAATACAAGCGCCATACGATCGAGGCAGTCGTCGACCGCCTGGTGGTGCACCACGCCGACGATACGGGCAAGGGCTACGGGCCGGACAATCCCAATCCAGAGCACGCCCGTTTTGCCGACTCGGTCGAGACGGCGCTGCGTCTGGGGGAGGGCGTGATGGTGGTCGCGCCGGCAGATGCGGGCACCTTCGAGGAGCAGCGCTACAGCGAGCGCTACTCGTGTGCCTTCGACGGCACCACCATCGACGAGCTCGAACCGCGCTCCTTCTCTTTCAACTCACCACACGGCGCCTGCCCCGCGTGCACCGGCCTGGGCATGCGCATGGAGTTCGACGAGCAGCGCGTCATCAACCGCAGGCAGTCGATCGCGGAAGGCGCGCTGCTGCCCTGGTCGCGTATGACGATGACCGACTCGTGGTACGGCCGGGTGGTGGAGGCGGTCGCCAAACGGCGCGGCTTCTCGGTCAACGTGCCGCTCGAGAAACTCAAGCCGGAAGATCTCAGTTACGTGATGCATGCCCCGCGCGGCGAGAAGGTGCGCATCGGCTACCGCCACGACGGGCACACGAATTACTACGAGGCGACATTCGAAGGCCTGCTGCCGAACATCGAGCGGCGCTACCGCGAGACGGATTCGGAGTGGGTCAAGCAGGAGCTCGAGAAGTTCATGGTCGCGCGGCCGTGCCCCACCTGTGGCGGCACGCGCCTTCGGCCGGAGGCGTTGAGCGTGACCGTGGACGGGCTGAACATCGCCCAGGTGACGCAGAAGTCGGTCACCGACGCGCTGCGCTGGTCAGAGGTGCTGCCCAACCGGTTGTCGGAGCGCGAGCGGCATATCGGCCGCCAGGTGCTTAAGGAGATCCGCGCACGGCTGGGCTTCCTGGCTGACGTCGGGCTCGATTACCTGACCATCGATCGCACGTCGTCCACGCTGTCGGGCGGTGAGGCGCAGCGCATCCGCCTCGCGACACAGATCGGCTCATCGCTGATGGGCGTGCTGTACATCCTCGACGAGCCGACCATCGGCCTGCACCAGAAGGACAACGCCAAGCTGATCGCCACGCTGACCCGGCTGCGCGACCTGGGCAACACGCTGATCGTGGTCGAGCACGATGAGGAGACCATCCGGACGGCCGACTGGGTGCTTGACGTGGGGCCGGGCGCGGGCGAGCACGGCGGCGAGGTGGTCGCGTCCGGGCCATTGAGCGCCATCCTCGATGAGCCGCGCTCGATCACCGGCGCTTACCTGCGCGGTGAGCTGGCGGTGCCGATTCCGGAGCACCGGCGCGGCGGCAGCGGCAAGGCCCTGGTCGTGCGCGGTGCACGTGCCCACAACCTCAAGAGCATCGACGTGGAGTTCCCGCTCGGGCGGATGATCGCCGTCACGGGCGTGTCGGGCAGCGGCAAGAGCACGCTCGTCGAGGAAATCCTGTTTCGTGCCCTGACCCGCGCGCTCAACGCCGCGCGCGAGGAACCCGGCGAGCACGACGCGCTCGAAGGCGTGAGCGCCGTTGACAAGGTGATCGAGATCGACCAGTCGCCCATCGGTCGCACGCCACGCTCCAACCCGGCGACCTACGTGGGCCTGTTCACGCCCATCCGCGAGCTGTTCGCGGGCGTGCCGGAGGCGCGCATGCGCGGCTATGGCCCGGGCCGCTTCTCATTCAACGTCAAGGGCGGCCGGTGCGAAAACTGCAAGGGCGACGGGATCATCAAGATCGAGATGCAGTTCCTGCCCGACGTGTACGTGCCGTGCGAGGTGTGCGGCGGGGCGCGCTACAACCGCGAGGCGCTGGAGATCCACTACAAGGGCCGCTCGATCGCCGACGTGCTCGAGATGACCTGCGACGAGGCGCTCGAGGTCTTCAGCGCGGTGCCCAAGATCCGCGCCAAGCTCGCCACACTTGTCGACGTCGGCCTGGGCTACATTCGCCTGGGCCAGCCGGCGACGACGTTGTCGGGCGGTGAGGCGCAGCGCGTCAAGCTGGCGACCGAGCTGTCGCGCCGCGCGACGGGCAAGACCGTGTACCTGCTCGACGAGCCCACGACAGGGCTTCACTTCGCCGACGTCGAGAAGCTGCTCCAGGTGCTGCACAAGTTGGTCGACGCCGGCAACACGGTCATCGTCATCGAGCACAACCTCGATGTCATCAAGACGGCCGACTGGATCATCGACCTGGGTCCCGAAGGGGGCGCACGGGGCGGCATGGTCGTCGCCGCGGGCACGCCCGAGCAGATCGCTGCATCGGCCGACTCGGCAACCGGCGAATACCTCGCGCGTGTGCTGCGCGGCGAGC
>CAZSWK010000066.1:0-5657 GCA_964610835.1 uncultured Anaerolineaceae bacterium
GCCGTGCCACGCCTGGGGGTCGGTGGCGTCACGTTTATCTCCATCATTGGTCGTTGCGAAACGCCATTTCACTCTAGCACAGGCAAGACGCGGCACGGAGCGCCACTCCATCTCTCCAGACAGCGCAGGTGAGACCAACGCCCAATGCTCCCCGCTCGTGAAGATCGACTCATCGGGCCGTGCCGCTGGACACTGAGGAGGTGCCGCAGGTCTGGTACCGAATGAGTGGTCGGTAGTCCGGCTCCACCCCGGTAGCTGGTTCCCACCAACCCAGCAACGTCTCACACGAGGGCGCCGTCGGAACCTGAAGTGCGACGTGGCCAGCAACGCTGACAGCCCTGACCCCCGTAACATCAACGCCGCGTCACTGTGAACATTGCTGCGAACATTCGCCGCCGACAGGCCGGAAGTGAGCACGAATCCGGGTCGACAGTTACGGTCTGTGGATCCGAAGGTTACGGGTTCGACCCCCGTAGGCCACCCCACTCCCGCGTGCCACTTCGAGGCTGGAAAAGGGAACCCGATGCCACAGGCAGAACGAGTCGCCGACATCCTGGCCGGCCGGCCGGCGGTCGGTGCGCGCGCCACGGTCCAGGGCTGGATCCGGACCCGGCGCGACTCGAAGGCCGGGCTCTCCTTCCTGCACGTCCACGACGGATCCTGCTTCGCTGCGCTCCAGGTCGTGGCCCCGGCGACGCTCGCCAACTACCACGACGAGATCGCGCGCCTGACCAGCGGCTGCGCAGTCACCGTCAGCGGAACGCTCGTCGCCTCGCAGGGCAAGGGCCAGGACGTCGAGCTGGTCGCCGACGCGGTCGATGTCGTCGGCTGGGTCGACGACCCGGACAGCTACCCGATCCAGCCCAAGCACCACACCTTCGAACACCTGCGCGAGGTCGCCCACCTGCGCGTGCGCACGAACAGCATCGGCGCGGTGGCCCGGGTCCGGCACAGCCTGGCCATGGCCCTCCATCGCTACTTCGACGAGCACGGCTTCTTCTGGGTGCACACGCCGATCCTGACGGCCAGCGACGCCGAGGGCGCCGGCGAGCTCTTCCGCGTCTCCACGCTCGACCTGGCCAACCTGCCGCGCACGCCCGACGGCGCGGTCGACTACGCGCAGGACTTCTTTGGCAAGCCCGCCTTCCTGACCGTGTCCGGCCAGCTCAACATCGAGGCGTACTGCCTGGCGCTGACCCGCGTCTATACCTTCGGGCCCACGTTCCGCGCGGAGAACTCCAACACCAGCCGCCATCTGTCCGAGTTCTGGATGGTCGAGCCGGAGATCGCCTTCGCCGACCTTGCCGACAACGCCGACCTGGCGGAGGGCCTCCTCAAGTACGGTTTCCGGGCTATCCTCGACGAACGCGCCGACGACATGGATTTCTTCGCCGAGCGAATAGACAGCGAGGCGGTGCGCCGCCTCGAGGCCTTCGTGGCCTCGGACTTCGCGCGTATGGAGTACACCGAGGCCATCGCCGTCCTGGAGCGCTCGGGCCGGTCGTTCGAGTTCCCGGTCAGCTGGGGCGTCGCCCTGCAGGCGGAGCACGAGCGCTACCTGTGCGAGGAGTACGCCAAGCGGCCCGTGGTGGTCGTCAACTACCCGCGGCAGATCAAGCCCTTCTACATGCGCCTGAACGATGACGAACGGACCGTGGCGGCCATGGACGTGCTCGCTCCCGGCATCGGCGAGATCGTCGGCGGCAGCCAGCGCGAGGAACGCCTCGATGTCCTGGACGCCCGGATCCAGGAAACCGGGCTCGATCCCGCAGCCTACTGGTGGTACCGCGACCTGCGCCGGTATGGCACGGTGCCGCATGCCGGGTTCGGGCTGGGCTTCGACCGGTCAGTGGCCTACGCCACAGGGATGGCCAATGTCCGGGACGTCATCCCCTTCCCGCGCACTCCGGCCAGCGCCGACTTCTAGCCGGCGGGCCGCCGGCGGCCGGCTGCTCCCCGCCGCCCGCAGCCGTTGCATGGCTCCACTGGAGACACCCGCGCCGCGGCTGACTGGCTCAGTATCCGCCGCCTGGCCGGGCATGCCACTTCGATCTAGCCTGACTCTGTGAAGTCCGCTCCCACACCGGAGGCCAGCACGGCCGACGAGCGGACCGGCGTCATTCGACTCGCTGCGGTTGCCGTGGTCGTCGGGGCGTGGGCCGGTCTGATCGTGTCCGCGTTCCGCCTGGTGTTGGGCGTTGCCGACGACGCGCGCGACGTGCTGGTCTCGGCCGCCCATGAGCTGCCCCCGGCAGTCGGTCTACTGCTGGTGGCCGGCGTGGTGGCCGCTTGCGTCGCCGCGGCGGCATGGATGGTGCGCCGCTATTCACCGTTTGCGGCGGGCAGCGGCATTCCCGAGGTCGAAGCCGCGCTCGACCGCGAGCTGCGCCTTGTCCCGCTTGCGCGGTTGATCGTGGTGAAGTTCGTCGGCGGCATCCTCGCCATTGGGTCGGGCCTGGCCCTGGGACCGGAGGGCCCCAGCGTCCAGATGGGCGCGGCCAGCGCGCGCATCCTGGGCGACGCGACGCACCGGCCGTGGCGCGACGTGCGCGCACTGATCGCGGCCGGTGCCGGTGCCGGTCTGGCCGCGGCGTTCAACGCCCCGATCGCCGGGGCCGTCTTCGTGCTCGAGGAGCTGGAGCGACGCTTCGAGCGTCGCACGGCGATCGCCGCGCTGGGCGCTTCGGCGGCTGCCATCGTGGTCACGCGCCTCGTGCTCGGTGACGCGCCGATCTTCAATGTCGCGGCCGCGTCGGCAGCGCAAACCGACACCGGCCCGCTGCCCTACGCGGCCGCTGCCACGTGGCCGATCGACATCGCGTTGGGCGTCGCCATCGGGATCATCGCCGCGCTCTACAACCGGCTGATGCTCGCCGTCGCCGACGCTTCGGGGCGCATCGGCCCGCGACACGGCACCGCGTACGCGGCCTTGATCGGCGTCGCAGTCGGCGTCGCCGCCTGGATCGCCCCCGAGCTCGTGGGCAGCGGTTCCGACCTGACCGCGAGCCTGCTCGCCGGAGGAGTCGCCGCGGCCGCCATCCCGGTAGCCTTCGCTGTGCGCTACGCGCTCGGGGCGGCCTCGCACTCCGCCTTCACGCCGGGCGGCTTGTTTGCGCCGGTGCTCCTGCTGGGCGCGCAACTCGGCCTGTTGTGCGGCACGATCGCCCACGCCGCGCTACCAGGACTGGCCATCGATCCGATCACATTCGCCGTGGTCGGCATGGCAGCCTTCTTCGTCGGCGTCGTGCGCGCTCCGGTGACCGGCATCGTGCTGGTGATCGAGATGACCGGCGCCTTCACCAGCCTGCTGCCCATGCTAGCCGCGGTCTTCGGCGCGATGCTGGCTGCGCAGTGGCTGGGCAGCGCCCCAATCTACGACGCGCTGCGGTCGCGCATGCACCTGTCCGGGACGCACGGATAATCGGACGGTGGCAAACCGCAGTGAGCGGGGCCTGACATGAGCCGCCAGTTCGTCGGCCTCGACAAGACCGGGGCCGACGCTGCCATGCAACGTCGACGCTCCGGCCGGGCGACTGAACGCGTGGTGGCCGCGACTGCCATCGCGCTGTCGGCCGCGTTCGTTGCGCTTGCCCTGATCGCCGTCGCCCTGCCCGGCGACGCCGCCCTTGCAGCGTGGCTCCCGGTGCACCTGCTGCTCGCCGGCGCCGCCACGACCGCGATCGCCGGCATGATGCCCTTCTTCAGCGCCGCGATCGCGAATGCCCCACCGGCGCCCGGCTGGCTCCGCTTCGCCGCCGTGCTGGGAGTGGCAATCGGTGCCCTGGTCGTGGTCGGTGGGCGGATCGCATCGCCGGGCCTCGCCGGCGGCAACGCCTGGATCGCCGGTGCGGGAGGCGTCGTGTTCATCGGTGGCCTGGCGCTCGTGGGAGCCGCGACGCTCATTCCGCTGCGACTGGCGCTCGGTGGTCGACGTGCGGTGATCGGCTTCATATACGGCATGGCCGTCATCAACGTGGTGTGCGGGGCGACGCTGGCCAGCCTGCTGTTGCTCGGCTGGCTGCCGGCACTCCAGGATTGGCCGGCGCTCAAGCCGGCACACGCCTGGCTGAACGTCTTCGGCTTCGTCTCCCTGGCAATCGCAGGGTCGCTGCTCCACCTGCTGCCGACTGTCGCGGGCACGCGCATCAGCGACTCGCGGGCAACGGTTGCGACCTACCTGGGCATTGCGCTGGGTCCGCCGATTGCCGCGCTTGGCTTCATCCTGGGCGTGGACGCGCTGGCTCTCGCGGGGGCGGTCGTCCTGGTCATCGGCGCGCTCGCGCTCGGCATGTACGCGCTCGATGTCGTCCGGCGCAGCTTCGACTGGCGGACCGACCATGCCTGGCACCGCTTCACGACGTGGTCGCTCGTGGCGGGCATCGCGTGGTTCATCGTGGGCTGCGCCATCGCGGCGTGGATCGTGCTTCGGGGCGGCGCGACTGCCACTGGCTGGCAGCTCGATCCGCTGATCGCCCCGCTGTTCATCGGCTGGGTGGCGCAGGTGCTCGTCGGCGCGTGGTCGCACCTGGTGCCCGCCGTCGGGCCCGGCCTGCCTCCGCGTCACGCCAGGCAGCGCCACATCCTGGGCTGGCTGGCGGCCCCGAGGGTGGCGCTGCTCAACGCGGCAGTACTGCTGATGCTCGCCGCCAACCTGCCCGGCTTGTCACTGCTGTTCGCCGTCGGCATCGCCGGCGTCGTTCCGGCCGGCATCATCGCGATCCTGCTGCTTGCCGCGGCGCTGGCCGTCGGCGAGCAGCCCGGGAATTGCCGGTGATCAGGCCACCCAGACGCGCTGGCCGCGGGCATAAGTACGGACCACCTCCGCCACGACGGCCGGTGCCAGCGCGATCGCGGCAACCAGCACCCAGTCGTAGAGGTCGAGCGGCACCGCGTTGAAGGCGTCGGCGACCCCGGGCAGGTAGGGGATCGCGACCTGGATGGCCAATGCCACGGCGCACGCGACAAACAGGAATGTGTTGCGCCCCAGGCGATGGATCGGCTCGCGCACGCTGCGATTCCAGTACGCGCGGACACACTGGCTGGCGACGAGCGTCGTGTAGGCCAGCCACGCTGCGTGCTCGAATGTGTCGCCGCGCGTGAGCATCGCGACCAGGGCGGCCGCCGCCGTGAAGCCACCCGCCAGGACGATGCCGCCCAGGATCCGGTTGCTCAGCAGCGGCCGGCGGGGATCTCGCGGTCGGCGAAGCATGATGTCCGGCTCGGGCGCCTCGCGCTCGAAGGCGATCGACGTCGAAAGGTCGATGAACAGCTCCATCCACAGGATCTGGAGCGGCAGCAGCACCTGCCCGCTGGCCACGGCGATCGTCGAGATGAGGATGAAGCCCAGGAAGGCCACGTGCGTCGAGACCAGGAAGACGAGGCCCTTCTGGACGTTGTCGACAATTCGCCTGCCCTCGGCCAGGCCGAACATGAGCGTGGCAAAGGAGTTGTCTCCGAGCACGAGGTCGGCGGCCTCCTTGGCGACGGCGGTGCCGCTGCCCATCGCCACCGCCACGTCCGCCCGATGCAGCGCCGGGGCATCGTTCACGCCGTCGCCGGTGACCGCAACCTGCCGGCCCGTCGCGCGCGCGGCGTTCACCAGCCGCTGCTTCTGTTCCGGTGTCGATCGCGCGACGACGTGCATCCGCGGGAGCTCG
>CAZSWK010000066.1:5757-12541 GCA_964610835.1 uncultured Anaerolineaceae bacterium
GCGCCAGGCCAATCAGCCGCTCGCCGGCAGCCGTGGCCTCCTCCACCAACGCTCCCCAGCGCGCGCGCTCACCGTCCGCTTCGACGCCATCAGCGACGTATCCGAGCACCACCTCGGGCGCCCCCAATGCGAGGTCCTCGACGCTTGCGTCGCGCGTGGCCCGCGTCCTCGTGACCGGGTGCGCGTCCGATGCGGGCGTCGCGCTGATGAGCTGGTCGACATCCAGGACGCTCTCGCCGCCGGCCGACTCGACCGCCTGACGCAAGGCGCGCGTGAACGACGCAGGTGTGATCTGATCGGGCGACGGCCAGGCGTCCTCCTCGGCGCGGAGTGCCTCTTCCAGCAGCCTGGTGCGCTCGGCCTGCGTGAGTTGGCCTCCGGGGATGCGCACCGATGACACCGCCAACCGGTTCTGCGTGATCGTGCCGGTCTTGTCGGTGACGATCAGATCGACCGCGCCGAGCGTCTCCTCGGCATTCAGCCGGCGCACGAGCACCCCGCGGCGCAGCAGCCGGTAGGCGCCCAGGCCCAGGATCACGGCCAGGAGCACGGGTGGCTCTTCGGGGATCGCGGCAATGGCCGAGGAAATCCCGGCGATGACGTTCTCGCCCAGCGGATGGCCGCGCAGGAAGCCAATGCCTGCAGTGAAGGCAATGAGTCCCGTGGCGACCACGAGCAGGATGCGCACGAGGCGGTCGAGCTCGCGCTGCAGCGGGCTGCGGCGCCGCTCACGCGAGGTCAGCGAGCCGGCAATGCGCCCGAATTCGGTAGCGCTGCCGATCGACACGACGATTGCTTCGCCACGGCCACCGACGACACTCGTGCCGGAGTAGGCGATGGCGTGGCGGCTCGCGAGCGGTGCTTCAGCAGGATCGGGCTCGACCCGGCCCGGCTCGGGAATCGACTCACCGGTCAGCACGCTGCGGTCGAGCAGCAACCGCTCGGCGCCAATGATCCGGGCGTCGGCCGGGACGACGTCGCCCGCCTGGAGCAGGATGACGTCACCGGGTACCAACTCCGCGGCGGGAATTATCTGGACGGCCCCTCCGCGGCGCACGCGCGCGGTAGGGGCCGAAGCGGCACGCAGCGCCTCGAGGGCGCGCTCCCCGCGGTACTCGGTGACCACGTCGGCACCCACGATCGGCAGTAGCCCGATCAGCACCAGCAGGCCGTCGCGCGCCTCGCCGACGACGATTGCCAGCAGTCCGGCCGCGGCGAGCATGAGCACGAACGGTTCAGTGGCGGCAGCCACGACCATGCGCCAAACCGGCTCACGTCGTGACGCCTCGAGTTCGTTCCGGCCACTCTCTGCCGCACGCCGCTCGATCTCGCCGGCAGCGAGGCCAACCGCGGGCTCGACGCCGAGTCGCGCCGCGACCTCGGCCGCCTGAAGATGGTGGTAGTCGGACATCGCCCTCAGGCTACCGGCCGGGCCGCCTGGCGCCCGAGGGCCATTGGGCACATCGGCTCGCCAGCCGCAACATCGGCGACGGGAATACCATGAGCAGCGTTCCGGGCTGCGCGATCCCAGACTGAGCGTCCCGATTCGGCGGCCCCACCCACCCTCAGCTGATTCTGGGCCGTGACCCCATGACCAACACGCCGTTTCCGAATGCCGTCGTGGAAGGTGCCGCCGCTGACCCGGCGCCGCCCGACCGGGCGGTGCGCCGAGCCCTCCACCCGGGTCCCGCCGCATCCCCCCGCGCAGGGCTGTGGATGTACCTGCGCCAGCACCGCCTGTGGTTGATCGCCGGTGCGTTGCTGACCGTCTGCGGCGCGTTCGTGTCGACGCTGCCGCCCGTTCTGATCGGCCGGATCGTCGACGACCTGGGCCGGCCGGACCTCGGCCTGATCGTCCAGCTCGGCCTCGCGATCATCGGCCTGACGGTCGTGCAGGCGCTGTTCCAGGCGTTCGGCCGCTACCTGACCGTGATCACGGCACGCGACATCGAGTACGAGATGCGCGACGACCTGTTCGCGCACCTGCAGCGGATGGACCTGGCCTACTTCCAGCACCGCCGCATCGGCGACCTGATGGCGCGTATGACCAACGACCTCAACGCGGTCCGAATGATGCTGTCCATGGGCCAGGTCAACTTCATCGCCACGGCCGCCGTGGTCACTTTCACCCTGATCGCGATGATCAGCGTGAGCATCCCGCTGACCCTCATCTCGCTGGTCATCCTGCCCTTCGTCACGCTGACGCTGGCCGTCGTCGGGCGCGTCGTCAACCGTCGTTTCGAGGCGCTCCAAGCAAAGTTCGGCGACATCTCCGCGGCTGCCCAGGAGAACCTGTCCGGGATCCGCGTGGTCAAGGCCTTCGCCCAAGAGCAGGAGGAGGTAAGCGCCTTCCGCGAGGTGTGCAACCGGTACCTGTCGGGCGCGATGCACCTGGCCCGGGCGCAGCAGTTCATCTGGCCGGCGATGGAGGGCATCCTAGGCCTGGCCACGCTGCTGGTGCTGGTGGTCGGTGGCCAGCAGGCGGTCGGTGCACAACTGACGCTGGGCCAGCTGGTCCAGTTCGTCGCCTATCTGCGCCTGCTCGCCTGGCCGCTGGTCAGCCTGGGCTTCGTCTCCAACGTGGTCCAGTCAGGCTGGGCATCGCTCAAGCGCCTGCAGGAGCTGTGGGCGGTCCGGCCGACCATCCACGACGAGTCGGGCGCCAGCGCCGACCCCATCCGCGGTGCGGTGGAGTTCCGCAACGTCACCTTCGGCTACGGCGACTCCGGCGACGCAGCCGTGCTCCGCAACGTGAGCTTCAGCGTGCCGGCGGGCTCGTCACTGGCCGTCGTCGGCGCCACCGGGTCGGGCAAGTCGACGCTCGTCAACCTGATCCCGCGGCTCTTCGACGTCACCAATGGAGAAGTGCTGGTCGACGGCCTTGATGTGCGGCAGCACACGCTCGCCGCGCTCCGCCAGGCGATCGGCTACGCGCCGCAGGAGACCTTCCTGTTCTCGATGCCGCTGCGCACCAACGTGGGCTTTGGCCACTCGCACGAGCTGTCCGAGCACGACCTCAACGCGGCCGGCGAGATCGCCCAGCTCAACGAGGACGTGATGACCTTCCCCGAGCGCTACGACACGATCATCGGCGAGCGCGGCGTAACCCTGTCCGGCGGCCAAAAGCAACGCACTGCCCTGGCGCGCGCCATCGCCAAGCGGCCGCGCATCCTGATCCTCGACGACGTCTTCTCGGCAGTCGACACGCACACTGAAGCCGAGATCCTGCACCGCCTGGGGGCGGTCACGCGGGGGCGCACGACGATCCTGGTGGCGCACCGCATCTCGACCGTCAAGGACGCCGACCAGATCCTGGTGCTGGCGAACGGCGCGATCGCCGAGCGCGGCACGCACGCCTCGCTTCTGGAACGGCGGGGCCTGTACTACGAGATGCATCGCCGCCAGCAGCTCGAGGACCAGGTCGCCGCGGAGACGGCGTTATGAGCGCCGTACTCGACGCGTACGCGCCCGACGAGGCCCTGGGCAAGGCCTACGACGCGCGCCTCGTGCGCCGCCTGGCGCACTACCTGTTGCCCTATCGCCGGCTGGTGGTGGTTGCGCTCGCCGGGTTGCTCCTGCTGACGATCACCGCCGTCGCGCCGGCGGTGCTGACCAAGCTGATCATCGACTCGGCCATCACCCCCGCCGTCCAGGGCTCGATCGGTTCGTCGGAAGCGGCCACTCGCCTGGTGCTGCTCGGGCTGCTCTACTTCGGCGCAGTCGCCAGTCGGGGCGTGCTCCGCTACGCCCAGAACATGCTGGTCATGGTCATCGGCGAGCGCGCCATGCGCGATCTCCGGGCCGAGTTGTTTGCCCACCTCGAGGCGCTGTCGCTGTCGTTCTTCGACCGCAACCCGGTCGGGCGCCTGATGACGCGCCTGACCAACGACGTGGACGCGCTGGCCGACCTGCTCACGCAGGGCGTCGTGGCGATGCTGGGCGACCTGCTGCTGCTCGCCGGCGCGTCGGTCCTGCTGGTCGTCCTCGACTGGCGCCTGGCGCTGGTGATCTTCGCCTCGCTGCCGGTTGTCATCGGCCTGACGATCTTCTTCCGCGGCCGGCTGCGGACGTCCTTCGTCAACCAGCGCATCCGGCTGGCACGCATCAACGCCTACCTGAACGAGAACCTCTCCGGGATGGCCGTGGTGCAGCTGTTCACGCGCGAACGGACTACCTATGAGGCGTTCGATGCGCTGAACGATGACTTCCGCCAGGCGAGTCGCAACTCGATCCGCATCAACTCGACCTTCAGGCCCCTGATCCTGGTCACCCGCGCGGTGACCACCGCGGCGCTGTTCATCGCCGGCGGCGCGTGGGTGATCGGCGGCACGCTCACCGTGGGCACGCTGGTCGCCTTCTGGCAGCTGCTCGACCAGTTCTTCTCGCCCATCGAGGACCTGTCCGACAGGTACAACCTGCTGCAGTCGGCGATGGCCTCATCGGAGCGCATCTTCCGCATTCTCGACACGCAGCCGGCGATCGTCGATCCGGCGTCGCCCAGGAAGCTGGCGAACGTGCGCGGCGAGATCGTCTTCGACCACGTCTCCTTCGCCTACCACGGCAATGACTGGGTGCTGCGTGACGTCGACCTGCACATCGAGCCCGGCGCCCGCGTGGCCATCGTCGGCGCCACCGGTGCCGGCAAGACGTCGATCGTCAGCCTGCTGGCACGCTTCTACGACATCCAGCAGGGGCACATCCTGCTCGACGGCGTCGACCTCCGCGAGCTGCGCCTGGCCGAGCTGCGCCGCCACGTGGGCATCGTGCTGCAGGATCCGTTCATCTTCGCCGGCACGGTCGCGGCCAACATCCGCCTGCGCGACGAGACGATCAGTGACGAGCGCGTGCGCGCGGCAGCTGAATTCGTCAACGCCGCTGGCTTCATCGAGGCGCTCCCCAATGGTTACGACACGGTCCTGACCGAGCGTGGCTCGAGCCTGTCCGTGGGCCAGAAGCAGCTGCTCGGTTTCGCCCGGATCGTGGCCTTCAACCCGGAGATCATGCTCGTCCTCGACGAGGCCACGTCATCGGTCGACACGGCCACCGAGCACCTGATCCAGGACGCCCTGCCCAAGCTCATGGCCGGCCGCACGTCGATCGTCATCGCCCACCGACTCTCCACCATCCAGCACGCCAACCGGATCATCGTCCTGCAGCACGGTCGGGTGGTCGAGACAGGCTCGCACGCCGAGCTGCTGGCCAGAGGTGGCACCTACCGCCAGCTGTACGAGCTCCAGTACGGCCTTCACTAGAAGTCCGAGTCGTGACAGATGTTGGCTGGGCCGACCTTAACCGGAAGATGAGCACCGGTCAGGCGGCGGCGCAGGTGTTGATCACCACTTTCCTGAGTGTGGGAAATCAACCTGGCTCGGCAATTGCCTCGCCACCAAGTTGAGGCCCGCATAAGGTCGACAGGGGCAACATTTGACGGAATGGGCCGCCCAAGTCAGACGGGTCGCACTGGAGCCGGCCGGTTGAGTGGGATCGCGATCAGTCGCGGGGCGGGGTCAGGTGAGGGCGCGCACCTGGCGTTGTAGCCGGTAGAGCATGGCCGCCGCGCCACGTAGGCGCAGCGGGCTGACGACCTCGGCCAGCCCCATGCGCTCGGTGACGTCGGCCGGCACGGCGAGAACCTCGTCGGCCGTTCGCGCGTTGAGACCGGCGTGAAAGATACCCGCGAAGCCGCGCGTGGTGGGCGACTGGGGCGGCGCGTCGAAGAACAGCTGTACGCGGCCGTCGGCGTCCAGCTCGGTCGCCAGGAAGACCGGCGACTGGCACTCGGGCACCGGTTCCAGGCGCTCGGGGTGCGTCGTGTAGCGCTCGGGCAGAGCGGGCAATGACTGCGAGTACTCCAGCAGCAGTTCGAGACGATCCTCGCGCGGTGAGCTCGCGAACTCCTCGACGATCTCCGCGAGCGACGCAGGCAGCTGGTCGGTCACGTCAGGTCCGACTCGCGCTCGATCGGTACGCGCACGCTGTTGCCCCACTCGGTCCACGAGCCGTCGTAGTTGCGCACGTTGCCAAAGCCGAGCAGGTGGGTGAGTGCGAACCAGGTGTGGCTGGAGCGTTCGCCGATGCGGCAGTAGACGACCACGTCGTCGTCGGGCGCGAGGCCCACTTCCCCGCCGTAGAGCGCCTCGAGCTCGGCGCGCGACTTGAACGTGCCGTCCTCATTGGCGGCACGTGCCCAGGGCACGTTGCGCGCTCCCGGGATGTGGCCACCGCGCAGCGCGCCCTCCTGCGGGTAGCTGGCCATGTGCAGCAGGCGGCCGGTGTATTCGTCGGGCGAGCGCACGTCGATCAGCGGCTTGCCCAGGTGCGCGAGGACCTCGTCGCGGAAGGCGCGGATGGGCGCGTCGTCGCGGGGAACCTCCGGATAGTCGGACGCCCTGGGGCTGGGCTTGTCGGTCGTCATCGGCCGGCCCTCGGCCTCCCATTTCGCGCGACCGCCGTCGAGCAGCCGAACGTCGGGATGGCCGAACAGGCTGAAGACCCACAGCGCGTAGGCTGCCCACCAGTTGCTCTTGTCGCCGTAGAAGACCACGGTCGCGTCGCGCGCGATGCCCTTGCGCCGCATCAGCGCCGCGAAGCCGGCCGAGTCGACGTAGTCGCGCGTGACGGGGTCATTGAGCTCGGTGTGCCAGTCGACCTTGACCGCGCCGGGGATGTGGCCGGTCTCGTAGAGCAGGATGTCCTCGTCCGACTCGACCACCACCAGCCCCGGATCGCCCAGGTGAGCCGCCAGCCAGGCCCTCACCGCCTCGCCGCCGGGCACGTCCGGGGT
>CAZSWK010000066.1:12551-14075 GCA_964610835.1 uncultured Anaerolineaceae bacterium
ATCGCCGCGGCCGCCACCGCCGACGTGCTGGCGGCCGCCAGCCAGGCGGTGGTCACCATCTTCTCCGGGTGGGCGTAGTCGGCAAACTTGGTGGCGGGATCGTTCGGCAGCGTCATGGCCAGATGCTAGGCAATCGGCGCCGATTGGGCCTTTTCGGGGCCTCCGCGCCGTGACGTCGACTGATGGTGGTGCGGGGCAGCGCACAATGGGTGCAAGGTAACCGCCACCGAGATCGCCGCCATGTTCGACGTCGCCGACCGGCCAAAGCGCCCGGTTTCAAGTCCGATTTAGACCGCGTGCACAAGCTATGGGCCAAGGGATAGTTCGGCACCGGTGGGGCGGTCGAGGGCATGCGACCGTGCGTGCCCCAGCGTGGCCTGAGCCTGCCACGCGCTGCCCAGATCCCTCAGCGACGGTGACGCCGGCGCTTCGCGCATCCGCTTCGCACACTCGCAATGCACGAAGTCGAAGTGTGATTCAAGTCGGCCCAGCGCGGAGCACCGCGCGCGGAAGTCTCTGGGCAACGCCATGGAGCAGCAGATCGATTGACTACTCGCTTCCTGGTGCGCGCAGGTTGCTCAGCTCCTTTTCGAGTTGGCGAACCTCGTCGCGCAACTCGGCCAGCCGGGACTCCAGGCCCTCGGCCGGTGCCTCGCGCTCGCGTCGATGCCGCCGGCGGCGCGGCCGCTCGTAGTCCTCGTCCCGGTCGGCCGGACCGTACCAGCCGCGCTCATAAGGACCACGTGCGTACGGCCCACGCTCATAAGGACCGGCTTCGTAACCCCAGCCATACCACGGCCCACAGCCGTGCCAGCCATGACCACAACTCATGTCAACCTCCTTCGCCCTGATCCAGTCCTTCCGTTCCTTCGAGGAAGGCACCGATCAGACGCGCCCGCTCATGCATCACTGATACCCATTCGTCCAGCGCGCGCCGGCCCGCCGCGGTCAGCCGATAGGTCCGACGGGGCGGCCCGTCGTCCGTCTGCCAGTCAGACGCCACCAGCCCCTCCGCCTCCAGCTCGCGCAATGTCCGGTAGGCCATGCCCACATCGACACCATCGGGCGCCAGGCACAGGCCATCGAGCTGATCGATCAGCGCGGCGCCATATGCCTCGCCTTCCGCGATCAGTCGCAGCAGGAACGGTTCGAGCCACCGACCACGCCGGCCGCCGGAGCGCACCCAGCCGCGGTATCCGCCGTGGTGGTGATGCCCGTCGTCGTGGTAGCCATGGTGGTTGTCGGCATGCATATGCCAATAGCATGCCTATGCCGATGGCACCTCACCAGTGCCAAATGACCTGTTCGCTCGAGATCCTCGCGCAGACGACTGGGCTAGGGCAACGGCGATTGGGAGTAGATGAGGTCGCCGGTCACGTAGTCGAGCAGGACCAGCTCAGCGCGCCCGTCCGGGGCATCGAGGATGATCGCCCAAACCCACGGGTCGACCTCCTGCGGCCACCACGCCGGAAGCGCTTCAGTCTCGAGCTCCACCTCCACCGAACGCACGGTTGAGTTGCTCGG
>CAZSWK010000067.1:0-7205 GCA_964610835.1 uncultured Anaerolineaceae bacterium
AGCAGCGCGCCGATCAGGCCGATCTCGGGTTTGAGATCGCGGCGGGCATGGCTGACCGCGTCGCGATGAACGGCGACGATGCGGAAGCCATGGCGCTGGTAGAAGCGCAGCGCGGCAGTGTTGTCGTTGGTCGTGATCAGCCACAACCGGCGCAGGTCCCGTTCTAGGGCGACGCGCACGCAGGCGGCCAGCAGCGCGCCGCCCACGCCACCGCCCGGTTTGAGGCTTTCGAGCCCGGCCACCTCGAGCGCCCGTACGACGATCTCGTACGCCGCGTAACCCAGCCAGTCGCCGTTGTCTTCAGCCACGAAACCGGGCAGGTTGGGGATCTCAAGGAGGCGGCCACGCGACGCCATGCGCGTCGAGCCCCAGGTATCGCGCATGGTCGCGGCCAGTCGCGGCCGATCTGTGTCCTGCAACGACCTGATGGCCCTCACTGCTTCGCCGTCAGGCACGTTCGTCGATGACGATGTCCTGGGCGCCTTCCCACAGGACGCGCCGCCCCATCTCCGCCAGCTGGGCGCCGCCATCGACGATCGTGGCGAAGTGGTTGCCGGCCAGCTGGCCTACCTTCGAGGAAAAGTCGACCGCGCCGTAGGCGATCAGGATCTCGCACTCGGACAGATCACCGGGATAGATGATCAGGTCCCCCGGCCCGGGATGGCTGGTGTGGTTCTCATAGCCGACCCCCGGCCGCATCTCCCCGAACGGGATCCAGCAGCCCTCGCCACTCCAGCGGCAGTGGATGAGCCTGCTGTGGATGGGCAGCCAGCGCCGGATGGCGGCCACGGTATTTGGTGCGGCGGCTTCCCAGCGGGCGGTAAAGTTCAGGTCCCCGATGCGTAATGCCAACTCGGCCATGGATGCCAAGGGTAACGACCAGCCGACAGTCTCTACACACGTGCTCGACAGCGAACACGGGCGGCCCGCGGCCGGCATCCGGGTCAAGCTGTTCGCCCCCGACGGTCAGCCGGCCGGGGAAGCGACAACCGACTCGGACGGCCGTATTCGGCACCTGCTGCAGGGACCTCTGTCGGCCGGCGACTACCGGATCGAATTCGACCTCGACACGAAGTTTTTCCGCCGCGCGGCGCTCACGTTCCGAGTAGACGACCCGACCCGCAGCTACCACGTGCCGCTGCTCCTGGCGCCATATTCGATCAGCAGCTATCGCGGTTCCTGATGCGGCCGTCGCCCGAGACGCTGCGGACACTCTTCGAGGAGGCACCGCGGTTCATCGAGCGTCTGGCGGCGGAGGATGCTGCAGATTGGGATGCACTGCTCGCCCGCGCTGAGCACCTGGCATATGTGGTGCCCGAAGACGAGCAGGTCGAGCTGCTCAACGCTCATCCGCGCATCGGCGCGTTGCCGGCGGCCGTCTCGGCGCTGTCGTACCGCGAGCAGGGCTACGACCGAGGCCGGGACGATGGCCCGTTGGCGGCTCGCCTCGGGAAGCTCAACGACGCCTACGAGGAGCGCTTCGGGTTTCGTTTCGTGATCTTTGTCAACGGCCGCTCGCGTGAAACGATCGCGGAGGTCCTGGAGGGGCGCATGCAGGCTGACCGGGCAGCCGAGCTGGAACGTGGGCTGTCGGACGTCATCGCCATCGCGCGCGATCGGCAGCGGAAGAGGAGCAGGAATGAAGGCTGAGATCTACTACGGCAAGGCCGAGGTCGCTACCTACCGGACGCATGCCCGGCCGCTGACCGGCCTTCCCGAGATACCCGAGTCATGTTTCACAGGGCGCTCGAACGCCCTGCTGGCAGCCGAAATCGAGGTGCAGGTGCTGGGCACGGCCTTCATGGCCGCGTACACGGAAGGCGACAACCGCCTGGTCGTCGCGACCGACACGATGAAGAACTTCATCCATGGCGAGTCGCTCGCGTTCGACGGCGCGACGCTCGAGGAGTGGCTGCTGTTCGTCGGGCGCCGGTTCCTGCAGACCTACCCGCACATGGAGCGCTTGCGCGTCTCCGGTGTCGAGATTCCATTCGAACCAGGGGTCGTGCCGGCGACTGACGGCGACGGTTTCGCGGCCAGCACCAGGCTGTTCTCGCGCCGCCATGACGACCGGTCACACGCGCGCCTCGAACTCGAGCGATCGGCTGACGCGGGCGTCCGCGTCGCGGACCTCGCAGCCGGCCGGCAGGGCCTGCAGCTCATCAAGCTGACCGGGTCGGCATTCGCGGATTTCGCGCGCGACGAGTACACGACCCTGCCGGAGAAGCGCGACCGGCCGCTGTACATCCACCTGGACGTCGGCTGGCGCTATGCCGACGTGCAGGACGCCCTCGAGCCGGGCCACGCGCACTACGTCGCGGGGGAACAGATCGCCGACCTGGTCGCGGCGGTCTTCGAGCGCTTCGTCAGCCTCTCGATACAGCATCTCGTCAACGAGATGGGCCAGGCCATCCTGGAACGCTTCCCACAACTCGCCGAGGTCTCATTCGAGGCGCAGAACCGGCTGTGGGATACGTCAGTGACTTCCGAGACCGACGAACAGGTGAAGGTTTACTGCGACCCGCGCCCGCCGTACGGCAAGATCGGCCTCATCCTGCGCCGCGACTGAGGTCGGCCGGAGAGTCAACGTCCGGGTTCGTGCCGGGAACGTCAACGTACGTGACCAACTCGGGGTGCGTGGCAAACAGCTGCGAGAAGCCTTGATCGCCGTGTAGCTGGGCGGCGAGCGGCCAGGCCGCTCGAGTAAGGAGCACCGGCGCCCCTCGCGTTCCCTGATAGCGAGGGACGACCAGCGGGCTATCAGTCGCGGCCGCCAGCAGCGGCTCTACCTGCGCCACTCGCAGCCACGGCTGGTCGCCGAGCAGCATCAGCGCGCGATCAGCGCGCGTGTGTTCGAGCTCGGCCAGGCCAAGGCGCACAGAGGACGACAGGCCGGCGTCGGGCCGCGGGTTGACAACGATGAGCTCGTCGCCCCAGCGACACGCCGCACGCAACTCCCCCGCGTTGCGGCCCAGAACGGCAACGACCGGCGCCACGGGCAGGCTGGCCGCGAGGTCCAGCATGTGCTGCAGTAGCGGCCGCCCGCCGAGCTGGGCCAGGAGCTTGTTGCCTCCGAAGCGCACGCCGAGTCCGGCAGCGAGGATGACGGCCGCAGTCGGAGGTGCTTGCCTGGGCACGGGCCGATGCTAGTGCGCCAGGTTGGTCGGAGCGACCCCGAGCCGGTTGCCTCGAGGCCGCCCCAGTTGCGTCACCGGCCACTCCCCCCAGGGCGGGGCGGCATTCTCATGCCTGCCGCGGCCGGCCCGCACACCAATCTGCGACTCGTCGGGGATGCCCACGCGTACTCGTTCGCGGCGGTCCCGTTGCGGAAGGCTCGCAAGGTGACCGGCACCAGACGACGGACCGGTAGCATCGGGGCGATGGTGAACCGTTTGGCGGCGGAAACGAGCCCGTACCTGCTGCAGCACGCTCACAACCCGGTCGACTGGTACCCGTGGGGTGAGGAGGCCCTCGATCGGGCGCGGGAGACGCAGCGGCCGATCTTCCTGTCGGTTGGTTACGCGGCCTGCCACTGGTGCCACGTCATGGAACGTGAATCGTTCGAGGACGAGGCGACGGCGACGCTGCTCAACGACGCCTTCGTGGCAATCAAGGTCGACCGCGAAGAGCGGCCCGACGTGGACGCGATCTACATGGACGCCGTCCAGCAGATGACCGGCCAGGGCGGCTGGCCGATGAGCGTCTTCCTGACGCCGGACGGCAAGCCTTTCTACGCCGGCACCTACTTCCCGGACACGCCGCGCCATGGTCTGCCGTCGTTCCGGCAAGTCCTCGAGGGAGTCGCGCAAGCATGGACTGAGCAACGCCCCGAGGTTCTGGCCGCGGCCGATCGAGCGGCAGCAGCGGTCGCGAAGGTGATAAGTGTGCCGCTCGGCGCACCCACCAGTCCCGACGAGGCGGCAGAAGCGGCTCTCGAGGCCCTCGAAGCCGGATTCGACGACCGACATGGCGGCTGGGGACAGGCGCCCAAGTTCCCGCAGCCACTGACCATCGAGTTCCTGCTGCGCTGGCACCTGGGCTCAGGCGACGAACGGGCCCTGGCGATGGCGATCCAGGCGCTCGACGCCATGGCCGACGGCGGCATCTTCGACCAGCTGGGCGGTGGTTTCGCGCGGTACTCCACCGACGCGCGCTGGCTAGTGCCGCACTTCGAGAAGATGCTCTACGACAACGCCCTCCTGGCGCGCGTCTACGTGCACGCCTGGCAGCTGACGCGCGACGAGCGTTACCGCGAGGTTGCCGAGCGGACGCTGGAGTTCGTCGAGCGCGAGATGCTGACAAGCGACGGTGGCTTCGCCGCCAGCCTCGACGCGGACACCGAGGGTATCGAGGGTGCCACCTACACCTGGACCAAGGCGGAGGTCGACGAGCTGCTGGGCGCCGACGCGCCCGCTTTCGAGCGCGCCTACGACGTCACCGCCGGCGGCAACTGGGAGACCGTCAACATCCTGCATCGCGTCGCGGACGAAGGCACCTCACCCGACATGGTCCAGCGCGCGCGCCGGATGCTGTTCGAGGCCCGTCAGCGACGCCCGCAACCGGCGCGCGACGACAAGGTGCTCACTTCCTGGAACGGGCTGATGATCGCGGCGCTCGCCGACGCGGCAATCGCGTTCGACGATGACCACTGGGCGCGCCTGGCCGAAAAGTCAGCCGATCTGCTGCTGACCAGGGCGCGCGACGGGGACGGACGACTGCAGCGCTCCTTCAAGGACGGCCAGGCCCGCCACGCCGGTGTCCTGGAAGACCATGCCCACCTCGCCGATGGACTTCTCGCCCTGTACGAAGCAACGTTCGACGAGCGCTGGTTCGGGGCGGCTCGTGGACTGGCGGACGAGATCCTCGGACGCTTCTCCGACCCGGCGGGCGGCTTCTTCGATACGGCCGACGACCACGAGCCGCTGCTGGCCCGACCCAAGAGCCTGCAGGACAGTCCGCTGCCCTCCGGCAACGCCGCGGCGGCTGAGGTCCTGCTGCGCCTCAACGCGCTCACCGGCGAAGGCAGTTACCGTCAGGCCGGCGAAGAGACACTCAAGCTGGTGGGCAATCTGCCAGCCCGCTACCCAACCGCCTTTGCCCAATGGCTGAACGCCGGGCTGCTCGTGCGCGACGGGCTGACGGAGGTGGCGATCGCGGGCACCCACGACGAGCATGACACGCGGGCGCTGCTTGGCGTCGTGCGCGCCGTTTACCGACCCCTTGCCGTCGTTGCCGTGGGCCGGGAGGCTACGACGGTCCCGCTGCTCAAGGATCGTCCCATGATCCAGGGAAACGCGACGGCCTACGTTTGCCGCGACTTCGTCTGCCGCTTGCCAGTGACGACGCCGGCTGACCTGGGCGCGCAGCTGTGAGCCGACTCGCCGATCTGGATGACCCACGCGCGATCGTCTTCGATCTCGACGGCACCCTGGTCGACACGGTTGGAACACGCATCGAGGCGTGGCTGACGACGTTCGCCGAGATGGGCATTCCGGCTGAACACCAGCCGGTCGCGGCCCTGATCGGCTCCGACGGAAAGCGGCTCGCCCGCGAGATCGCGGCGCAAGCGGGACGGACGATCGATGCCGCTCGGCAGGAAGCGATCGACCACCGCGCGGGCGAGATCTTCGACGCGCTCAACCGCTCGCCGCGCCCCGTCGCCGGAGCCCGCGCACTGTTGCTCGCGCTGGAGCGCAGCGAGCTGCAGTGGGCGATCGCCACATCGAGCCGCAGCGAGCAGGTCGCGACGTCCGTCGCCGCACTCGACTTGCCGGTAAGACCGCTGATCGTCGACGGCAGCCACGTCGAGCACGCCAAGCCGGCGCCCGACCTGCTGCTGCAGACGGCTCAGCGACTCAACAGGGCGCCGGCGGAGTGCTGGTACGCGGGCGATGCCACGTGGGACATGCTCGCCGGCAGCGCGGCCGGGATGATCGGTATCGGCCTGGCCTACGGTGCGGCGTCGCCCGCCGATCTCGAGGCAGCCGGAGCGCGCGCGACAACGACCTTCGAAGAGTTGCGCGCCGACTTACTCCGGCGGCTGCTGCTGCCGACCGACTAGGTGCGCGGCGGGCAGGCCTGGCCGGGGTTGGATGGCGTGGGCTGCGGCGCCGGCTGGGGCTGCTGGAAGATGTTGGTCACCAGGTTCTGGATGTCGGCCATGCTCGTCAGCCTGTTCAGCGGGCCCGGCGCCAGGGTGATCTGGTACATCCGGCCGGCGTCGACGCGGGCAGCCACCTGGGCGATGTAGGGCAGGTCGGTGTCGGTCAGCGTCGTAAACAGGTTCTCCTGGGCTACCTGCAACAGTGCCGGGATGTGTGGCAGCAGGGCGAGCGGGTCCAACTGCTTGCGGACCGATTGGAGCACGAACTGCTGCCGCCGCTCACGCTGGTAGTCCGAGTCCTGGTGCCGTGAGCGAGCGTAGGCGAGCGCCTCCTCCGGGTTCAGGAACTGGCAGCCCGGCTTGAAGTCGACGAGCATCTTCTGCTGCTGCGAGTTGTAGTAATTGTCGTCGTACAGCGGGCTCGGAATGTCCAGCCAGATGCCACCGTCGGGGAGGTTGCTGATCACGCTGACGAAGCCCTTGAGGTTGACCGCAACGATGCCGTCGATGTTCTGCCCGGTCATGGCCTGGATCGTGCCGGCCAGCGCGCGCCAGGCACGTTCGCAATCGAACTGCGTCTGGCATTCAGCCCCAATGCCGTCCGAGCCAACCCACTTGCCCGGCTGCGACGCGGCGTCGCGCCAGAGCTCGTTCAGCAAGCCGTCGTAAATGCCGCCCGGCCGCGCGCCGGCATCCTCGGGCGAGAGCGGGATCTGGAACCAGTCGGGATAGCGTGTGGCCGAGGAACAGAACGGCAGATTGATGGTGCGGCTGCACATGTTGCGCGGGAAACTGAACATGGCCGCCTTGCCGCTCTGGATATCGACACTCAGCAGGATCATCGAGTCAGTGCGCAGGCTGTTGGTGTCGAGACCGGTGTCGGAGCGCGAGTCGCCGCCGACGAGCAGCAGGTTGAGCCGGCCGTCCTGGGCCCACGACGGCCAGCCGGCCAGGTCGATCGAGGGCAGTGGTGTCTGGGAAGCCCCGGGCGCCGCCGTGCCGGTTGGAGTGGGCGCGCTGCTGCCGCCGCTCGGCTCAATCGAGGGGGACGGCGAATCGCCCCCATTCTCGAAACTCCCGATCGGGATGAGGCTCTGCGACG
>CAZSWK010000067.1:7305-13795 GCA_964610835.1 uncultured Anaerolineaceae bacterium
GACGGCGAATCGCCCCCATTCTCGAAACTCCCGATCGGGATGAGGCTCTGCGACGGCTGCGGCGAGAAGCTCTGCTGGCCCGGCAGCGATCCGGTGCCATGGCCGAAGATGTCGGCCAGGCCACGATTCACCTGGTAGCCCACGACCTCGGGCACGCCGTGGAGCACGGTGGTCAACGCGATCAGTGAAGCGAGGATGATCGGCGCCCCGCGCCGGTAGCCGAGGTTGCGCAGCCGCTCGTGCTGTGCCACTGCATAGGCGTCGAGCATCGCCGCCACGTGGTAGCAGAAGAACGCGACATTCAGGATGAGCAGCGCCAGCTGCACCTTGTTGAGCGCCAGCTGGAGCATCGCGTCTTTGCCCGCGAAGAGCAGCCAGACCACCCCACCGATGAAGGCAATCATTGGCAGCGCCCAGATGACACCCTTGCGCGTGTCCCCGGCGTAGATCTGGCCCAGGCCGGGGAACAGGAAAGAGAGAAGCGCCGCGACAGCAGGTGACGGGTTGGCGGACATCTAGCTGGTCAGACCCCCACAGATCGGAAGGATGCGCGACCAGTGACTGGCCGGGCGCGCCATATGTTCCCGCCTCACCGGGACACGGCGGCGAGAGCGGGTGCGAGTCTACGTCAAGACGAACGGCCGCCGACGGCTGCTACGCACCTCACTGGGTGACGTGCAGCGTGCCCGTCATGGCTGACTGGTGGACGTCACACCAGAAGAAATAGTCGCCCGGCGTAGATGGCGTCGTGAACGTCACCGAGTCCTGCATGTTGGGCCCGGTCTGGACCTTGGTCGCGCCCAGCGAGGGGGCGTTCTGATCGGTGCCGTCGAAGAAGTGGATGTTGTGCGGCAGGTTGGTGTTGTTGGTGTAGGTAACCGTGATGACCGTATTGGCGGGAGCGGTCAGCTCGGCCGGCTGGAAGACAAGCGGCTGATCCTGGTTGCTCGCCACCTGGAGCACCAGACCCGGTGAGCCTGCTGGTTGCTGGCTCGGCGCGGATGAAGCTGAGGCCTCGGCAGATGGCGTGGGGCCCAGGGGTGCGTATGTCCAGGCCGGGCCCGCCGTGCCCCCGCACGCCACGAGCAATGGCCCGACCAGAACCAGCGCGGCCAGCGGCCGGACGAGCGACTTGATGTTCATTACTCGATTGTTGCCGATCAGCCCGATTCGTGTGGTCACCCGGTGGGACCCGCCGTGACGGAAGCCCGCTCATCGATCGAGGCGTGCGGGTCGCTCGGTACCAGGCCCAGCCGGATCGCAAGGCCGGCGGCCTCGACGCGTCCGCTGACGCCGAGCTTGGCGAGGATGCGCCGCACATGGACGGCCACGGTGCGCTCGCTGATGAACAGGCGCTCCGCGATCTCGCGGTTGGTGCGTCCCTCGGCAAGCACCAGCAGCACGGCGTTCTCGCGTGGGCTGAGACCGAAGCGCAGCTCGCCCGGGCTCGGCCCTCCGGCCGCCACACGCTCGGCCAGAGCACTCTCGGCAGGGACCAGGCCGGGGCCCACCGGCACCGCCTGCCGCTTGCCCTCCGCGATCGACTCCGCCTCAGTGGCGGGCACAATCGGAATGGCGACGAGCTCCGCCTGGGGCAACTTGATGCGGCCACGATCGGCTATATCACGCAGGGCGCGGCGCAGGGGTTGAGCCGGCAGCTCACCGGCGATCCGCCACGCGGCGAGTAGTGCGCGACGTGCCTCAGCACGTCGCGTTCTAACGGGCAACGCCGCCTGAGCCTGCCACCAGCGGGCCTTGGCCGCCTGGTACGGCACGTGCACCTTCGTCCACGCCTCTGCCAGCTCCGCCCACGTTTCGGGCTTTGCTCGACCGCGGACACGCGCGAGGTGTGCCCGCGCGGTTGCCAGGTACAGCTCGGCCTCGCGCCGCGCCCCTACACTCGCCGGCAACTCGTGGCGTGCGATGCGCTGCTCGGCCTGGGTCAGCATGTCGGTGGCCGAGGTACTCGCGTCGGCGACCTTCGACCAGTCGCGGCGCAGCCGCCCGCGCTGCGCCGCGGCAGCTGCGGCCTCGAGGATCAGCGCCACCGAGCTGGCCATCTGCCCCGCGTCATCCGTCTCCACGACGCGCGACCAGTTCTGGGCCGCGGCGTTCAGGGCGTCATCAAAATCCCCGCGCCACAGTGCGAGGCTGACCGCGGTGCGCAGCACAAGTGATGACCACTGGCCCGCCGGAACCGTTTCGAGCTGCAGCAGGCTGCGCCCAACTAACCGCGCCGCCTCGTCGTCGGCGCGCGATTCAACGAGCACCAAACCCAGGTACAGGATGGGGCTGAACCAGGCGACGCCAGCGGGTGGGAACTCGAGCGCCGCCCGGCACTCTGCCTCGCACTCCTGCCAGCGGCCAAGCTGGAACAGGATGTCCGCCGCGTTACCGCGCAGGAAGGCACCGTAGGTCAATCCCAGACCGTTCCGACTCGCCTCGGCCATGCCCTCCTTGACCACTTCCAACGCCTTCTCGCGTCTCAGGTCGAGATCGAGAACGGTGGTCATGTTCGCGTAGCCGCGCATCACCTCGGCGAGATCGCCGGCCTGCCGGCCGGTGTCGATCGCCTCTTCGAGCAGCTCGAGCGCACGGTCGATCTCACCCCCGTACGCAAGATCCACCCCGAGGGTGTCAGTGGCGTGCGCCAGCGCGCCGAGGGCATCCGGGCTGGCGGCGGCGAGATCGCGCGCCTGTCGTGCTGTCCGCGCACTGTCGGCGAAGCGGCCTTCGAGCATCAGGTCCTGGGCAAGCAACGCCAGGGCGCGTGCTCGCAACCCATGGGCGTGGGGCGGTGTCAGCGCGACGCCCTGTTCGAATGCCTGTCGCGCGCCGACGGAGTCACCGCTCGACCGCCGGTATTCACCGAGCTGCAGCGACAACTCGCCCGCGCGCGTCCGGTCCGCGACCGCGCCGCCCCTGCCCGCCAGCAGCCGTTCCACGCGGCCGCCGGCAACCACCTCGATGGCCTGCTCGGCATAGGCGGCAGCGCGGCGGAAAGCGGCTGCCGAGTTGGCAGCCGCGGCGGCCGCGGCCAGCAGAGACGCATCGCCCGGCACGTCCTCGGCGAGTTCGAGGGCCATCGAGTAGTGCAGCATTGCCGAGGCGCCCGGGTCAACGGGCAGCGCGGCGTGTGCCGCCCGCAGATGCGCCGCGGCGGCTTCCGCGGGCCGTCCGGCCGCTTGCCAATGCCACGCCGCCTCGCCGGGCGAGACGGCCCATTCGACCAGACTGGCATGGAGGCGATGGCGCTGGCGGGGCATCGTCAAGCGTTCGATGGCCTCGGCAAAGACTTCGTGAGCGATCACGAGCTGCCCCCCGGCATCAGTGGCCAGCCCGCTCTCGAGAGCGGCGTTCATGCTCGCGCGCGTCAGGTGGCCGTCGGCCAGCTGCAGGCTCAGCAGCTCGTCGGCCGACAACGGCCGGCGCGTCGCGGCGAGCACGCGGAGAACGCGCACCTGGGCGGGTTCGAGGCGCATCAGGCGAGCCTCGATGATCTCGTCGAGGTCATCCGACAGGCGCATGCCAGCCACGTCCTGTTGGGCGGCGAGCAGCTGGCCGGCTATCAGCGGGTTGCCCTGCGAGCCCTCCATTACTGCCGCGACGAAACCCAGCGTGGGTCGCTCGCCGGCCAGCTCTTCGAGCATGACCAACATTTCCGCTCGCGACAGGCCGCTCAGCACGACGCGCTCCACGGCAGGCGATTCATCCAGGATGCGCTCGAGCCTGCGCAACGGATCGCCGCGCGGAATGACGTCGGGATGAATACCGATCACCAGCCCAAGGCGCAGCCGGCCGGTGAAGCGCACCAGCGAAGCTATGAATTCGCGCGTCGCCGGATCGGCATGCTCCATGTCCTCGACGACCAGGCACAGCAGGCCGTCGGCCGCCAGCCGTTCAATCACGCCGAGCAGTGCCTCACGCACCCGAGCACCCTGCTGGTGGGCTGCGCTGAGATGCGGCGACTGCGGTGGTGCGCCCAGAGCATCCAGACGATCACCCACGCCGGCGATGACCTGGGCAATGTCGAAGGCCACCGGTCCAACCACACCGACAAACCGCTCATCAGGCAGGCGTGCGAGGGCAGGCGCGAGGGCATCGGCCACGGCGGCATAGGGAACGCCCGAGCGTGGCGCGTAGCAGCGCGCGCGCAGCAGGGTCACCACCGGGGCACCATCGAGACGGCGCGCCAGCTCGTCGAACAGCGCGCTGATGCCAATGCCCAGCGGTCCGCTGACGGCGACGTGGGCCGGCTCGCCGCGCGCTGCACGGTCGAGAGCTGCGCCGAGAATCGAAAGTTCGCGTTCCCGCCCGACGAACGCCATGGCCCGAAGGATAGCGGTGGTCTGGGGGATACTTGTGGGGTGCAGAGCGGTCGCGAGCGGTCGGATGCGCGGCTCGCGGTGCATCCAGACAACACCCTGAACGTGCTCTCCGGCGAGGAGTGGCTGTACTTCACCAAGTCGGTGTGGGCGACCGCCTATCCGTCGGAAGTGGGCCACCAACTACGGAAAGCCCACGGTGCGAACAAGCCGCCACGGCTGATGGCGCGCCTGATCGAGTTCTTCACGCAACCCGGTGAGCTGGTCCTCGACCCATTCGCCGGCGTGGGCGGTACGCTCCTGGGAGCGGCCATCTGCCGCGCGCCTCGTCGGGCCCTGGGCTTCGAGTTGGAACAGCGCTGGGCCGACGTGTACCGGCAGGTCGTGGCCCAGATGGGGAGCGGCGATGGCCAGGCCAGTCTGGCCGATCTCGGAAGTGCGGATCCCGGTGGCGCGCGCGGGTTCGACGCGTCGGGCTGCCGAATGGTCGTCGGCGACGCCATGACGTTGCTGGTCGAGCTCGAGCCGGAATCGGTCGACTTCGTCGCCACCGACCCGCCGTACAACCCCCAGCTGCGTCAGACGATGGCCGGCGGGCGGCTGGCCGAACGCTTCGCCAACCGGCGCACCGACTATGCGATGGTCAGCGATCAGGCGGCCGACATCGCCAACAGCAAGACGTACGCCGAGTACCTCGAGCGCATGGAAGGCGTGTTCGGCGAGCTGCGGCGTGTGCTGCGCCCCGGGCGCTACGCGGCGGTCATTGTGCGCGACGCCTACCAGCAGGGCCGCTACCGCTTTACCGGTGCCGACCTCGCCGCAGGTGCCGAGCGGGCCGGCTTCGTGACCAAGGGTGACCTCATCTGGCACCAGGCCGGTGCGCGGCTACGGCCCTACGGCTACCCGCGCGGTTTCGTGCCCAACATCGTCCACCAACACATCCTGGTGTTGCGCGCGGGCTAGGGCTCCGTCTTCCGCCTCGCCAGCAGGCGCACCCTGAGCTCAGCGTCGCGGGCCGCATCGATCGCCGTCCAGGCCAGCGCAACGGCGCCGTCGTAGATCGCCTGATCGGCCGCCGGGGTGATGGTCGCCTCGGTGAAGGCCGGCTGGTGGTTGACCGCCGGGGCCGAGTCGATACCCAGGATCGGGTGGATGGCGGGCACCACGTACGAGACATTGCCCATGTCCGTCGAGAAGCGGTTCATCTCGATCCGGTCACCGGCCGCGTTCGTCGCCGGCTCGAACGAGCGTCCGAGTGCCTCCAGGTTGGCCCGATACAGCTCCGCCAGGTCGAGGTCGTGGCGCATGTCCGCGTAGATCGGCTTGCGTTCCATCTGCAGCCGGGCGCCGCTGGCCACGGCGCCTGCCTCGAAACAGTTACCCACCTTGAGGCGCAGCTCCTCGAGTCGAGCAACCGTGGCGGCACGGACCATGTAATCGGCGGTCGTTCGCGCCGGGATGATGTTCGACGCCTCGCCACCGCTGGTGACGATGCCGTGCACGCGGTCGGTCGGCAGCAGGCCCTGGCGCAGCAGGCCGATGGCCACCTGGGCGACGACCATCGCGTCGGCGGCATTGATGCCGCGTTCGGGAAATGACCCCGCGTGCGCTGGCTTGCCCGCGTACGTCACCTCGAAGGTCTCGGCGGCCAGGACCTCCGGCAGCAGCAGGTCGCTCGGACCGGGGTGGATCATCAGCGCGCAGTGGACATTCGCGAAGGCGCCTGCGTCGATGAGCATGATCTTGCCGCCGCCGCCCTCCTCGGCCGGCGTGCCCAGCACGGTCACCCTGAGTCCCAGCTGATCCGCCACCGGCGCCAGGGCAATGCCCGCGCCGATCGAGCTGGCGGCGATGATGTTGTGGCCGCACGCGTGACCGACCTCAGGGAGAGCGTCGTATTCGACCAGCAGCGCGACATTGAGTGGCCCCGGCCCGTACGTGCCGCGGACTGCGGTGTCCAGGCCGCCGACGCCACGCTCAACCTTGAAGCCGGCCTCCTCCAGCCATTCCGCGGTCCAGCCAGCGGCCAACGTCTCCTCGAAACCGAGCTCCGGGTTAGCCTGGATCCGGCGCGACAGCCCGATCAGCGCCTGGTGGGCGCCCTCGATCCGGGCGCGCGCAACTTGCTTGGGATCTTCCATCGGCGGCAATGGTAGGGGAGCCAG
>CAZSWK010000068.1:0-13644 GCA_964610835.1 uncultured Anaerolineaceae bacterium
GCCGCCACCGGCAAAGCCCTTTGGTAACCCAGGTCAAACGCCGCCAGATCCGACTCCAGGAACCTCGCCTTCGCCCCGCCGAGCAGCTCCCGCAGCGCCTGGCGCGCCGAGTCGGCCGACACGATGGGCCGGCGCGCGATGACCGCGCCCAATGCGACGACGCTCACCAGGCGATCGTCGCCGGCCTCCCTGGCCAGCGCGGTACAGGGCACCGACACGGCCTCGATGTCCGCCCGCGACGGCTCGGCCTCGATCAGCGATGAGTTGTAGATCAGCAGCCCGCCGGGCACGATGATCGGCTCGAACTTGGCCATCGACGGTGGGTTGAGCGCGACGATGACGTCCGCCGCGTCGACCATCGGCGAGCCGATCGGCCGGTCCGCGACGATGACCGTGCAATACGCCGTGCCGCCACGCATCTCGGGGCCATAGGACGGCATCCACGACACCTCGCGGCCTTCGATGACCGCCGCCTGGGCCAGCACGTTGCCGCAGAACAGCAGCCCCTGGCCACCAAAGCCGGCGAAGATGGCCGATTTCTCCATCGTCATTCCGACTTCTCCTCCGACCGGCCCTCGGACGCTGCCCCGGCGAGGCGCTCGGCCACGCGATCGGCATACACACCCAGCGGGTAGGTCTTGACGACCTCGGTCTCGACGTGCTTCATCGCCTCCTCGGCCGTGATCCCCCAACCGACCGGACAGGTCGAGAGCACCTCGACGATCGAGAAGCCGGCGCCCTTGAGCTGGGCCTCGAACGACTTCTTGAGCATCTGCCTGGTGCGGCCGATCAGCTGCGGGGTGGCGATCGAGCCGCGGGCGGCGTACGCCACGCCCGGCACGAGCGCAAGCATTTCGGTGATCGGGATGGGATAGCCGGCCACGCCCGCCTCGCGCCCGGTGGGGCTGGACGTGGTGACCTGGCCGAGCAGCGTGGTCGGCGCCATCTGCCCGCCGGTCATGCCGTAGATGCCGTTGTTGACGAAGACGACGCTGATGTTCTCCCCTCGTGCCGCGGCGTGCACGATCTCGGCGGTACCGATGGCCGCCAGGTCGCCGTCGCCCTGGTAGGTGAACACGAACGCGTCCGGTCGTACGCGGCGCACGCCGGTCGCCTCAGCCGGTGCGCGGCCATGGGGCGACTCGACGAAGTCAACCTTGAAGTAGTCGTAGGCGAACACGCTGCAGCCGACCGAGCCGATGCCGATCGTCCGCGGCGCGAGGTCGAGCTCATCGATGAGCTCGGCGATCAGCCGGTGAATGATGCCGTGCCCGCACCCCGGGCAGTAGTGCGTCGACCGGTCGACCAGCGAGTCGGGGTGTTGGTAGATGACGCGCGGCTGGTCGGGCGCCTGGATGGTCATCGGCCGTTTCCTCTGTGTGACGGTGGCGCGCTCAGCGACCAGGCGCGGCGCACCACGTCCACCACCTCGCCCGGCGTGGGCACCATGCCGCCGGTCCGGCCGTGGAAGAACACCGGCACGGAGCCGCCCAGGGCGAGTCGCACGTCCTCGACCATTTGGCCGGCGGACAGCTCGACGACCACCGCCGCGCGCTTGCCGCGCAGCGCCAGGGCGAGTTCCTCTGCCGGGAACGGCCACAGCGAGATGGGCCGGAAGATGCCGACCTTCAGGTCGTGCTCGCGAGCCCGCTCGACCGCCGTGCGCGCCACGCGGGCGGCGGTGCCGTAGGCGACGATGGCGATCTCCGCGTCATCGAGATCCTCGGTGGCATAACGGACTTCGTTGCGCGCGATCTCGGCGTACTTCGCCTGCAGGTCGCGGTTGTGCCGCTCGAGATCCTCGGGGGCGAGGTTCAGTGAACGCAGCACGCGTGGCGGGCGTCCGTTAGCGCCCGTGAGCTGCCAGCCGTCGGCCGGCCGCGGCGGTTCGCGGTACTGCGGCACCACCGGCTCCATCGCCTGGCCGATCACACCGTCGGCGAGGATCATCACCGGCGTGCGGTAGCGCTCGGCGATCTCGAAGGCGTCGGCCACAAGTGACACCGCCTCGGCGATCGAAGCGGGAGCCAGAACGGGCGTCCGGTAGTCGCCGTGGCCGTGGCCCTTGACCGCCTGGAAGTAGTCCGACTGTGAGGGCCCGATGCTGCCCAGGCCCGGTCCGCCGCGCATCACGTTGAGCAGCACCACGGGAATTTCCGAGCCGGCCATGTAGCTCATGCCCTCAGCCATCAGGCTGATGCCCGGGCTCGACGAAGAAACGAAGACGCGCGCGCCGGCGGCACCGGCGCCGAGGGCCATGTTGATGGCGCCGAGCTCGCTCTCCGCCTGGACGAAGACGCGGCCGAGTTCCGGCATGCGCCTGGCCATCCACTCGAGCACTTCCGCCTGCGGCGTGATGGGATAGCCGAAGTACGCGTCGCAGCCGGCCTGGATGGCCGCCTCGGCCATGGCCTGATTGCCCTTCATGAGCACCGGGCGGGTGGTGTCCGCAGTCGCCGTGGCACTCATGCGCGTGCTCCCTTTGGCCTGGCGTAGACGGTGAACGTGACGTCGGGGCAGATGCGCGCGCACAGGGCGCAGCTGGTGCACGCGGCCGCGTCGGTCAGCTCGACCGGGTGGTAGCCGAGCAGGTTGACGACCGATTCGTCGAGGGCCAGGCAATGCTGCGGGCATACATCCACGCACAGCCCGCAGCCCTTGCAGCTGTCGCGCGCGATGGCGAGTGGCTCGAAGGTCGTTGTCACCTTGTCCCGACCCTAGGCCGTGTCGTGGCGTGCGAAGTAGTGCCGTTCGGAAGTGCACGACAGGCCGATCGGCCGGTCACCTTGCGGACCATCAGGGACACACTCGCGCCCGTCCATACTGCCCGGAGGACGATTCATGTGCGCAAGAGCCGTGGACGAACTGCCACCAGAACCCACGGATGCGGCGACTACCGCCAACAACCTGGTCGAAGCCTCTGGAGCTAGCGGATCAACGTCGCGGGGATGTCAGTCGAACGGGGCTACGGACAGCTGACGAGCACGTCACCCACGAGCGAGTGGAGACTGGCGCGAATGTCCTCGGCACGAGCGGTTTCGTCGCGGCGCGACAGAAGCAGCACGTGTGCGACCGATTCCGTGTCGACCATCGATGCCTGCAGGCCGTAGCGGTAGATGCCGCCGCTGGCGTTCACGTAATCGGACCAGTTGATACCCACGTACGCGGCGTGTGCCTGCGACCCGTCACGGGTCGCTCCCCAATCGGGATCGACGTCCTCACCTGGGAAGACGACAACGCTCAGAACCTTCGAGCCGGCTGACGTATCCCAGCGGCACTCCTCAGCTCCCGACGCGAAAGCGCTCCACTCGGGCCCGAGCAGCGCCGTGCTGTTCAGCGCGTCGCTGACGTCCTGCGAATTCACAACGTCGCAATCGAGCAACGCCGTGACCGGTGCCGGTGGTGCCGTGGTCGGTCGGACGGTGGCAACGGCGGTGGCCGTCGGCGAAGGCAGCTCGAAGTTGGGCACCAGTGGCGGCGCTGTCGGCGTCGGCTCGGGCGTGGCAGGGCGCACGCTGAGCGTCGGTGACGCCGGGCTGGCGGGCTGCTCGGTGGCTGGTTGTTCGCTGGCTGGTCTGATCTCCACGGCAGCGCACCCAGCGACGGTGAATGTGGCGAGTAGCGCTACGGCGCGCGGCAACAGGGCACGCATCAGCGGCCTCCTTTCCCGGCAACCACGAGGCAACGCCCGCGGCGGCGCCGGCTGCTAGCTCTTGTCGATTGCCCTGGCGCGTGCCTCGGCTGCCTTGGCGCGCGTCTTCACGATCGAGCGCATCACGAACAGGAAGATGATCGCCACGACCTGGGCGCCGAAGACGATGCGGTTGACGTCGATCGCCGGCAGCCAGGTCACCTGGTCGCCCTTGATTACGAAGGCGCCGGCCGGGCGGCCACTCATGCCGTAACCGACCCCGCCGCCGCTCGGCCGCTTGCTCCCATCCTCGCCCGGCACGCCCTCGCCGGCCGGTTGCGGCATTTCGCTCTCGCCGGCTCCGGCGCCACCCATCACGCGGGCCGCGGGGATGATCGTCACCCCGTTCTTCTCGTATGGCTCGCCGAAGATCCGCTTCGCACCGATCTTGTCGGTGGCGCCCTCGACGATTTCGGCGAACTTGACCATGTCCTGTTCCTCCCTCCGGCGCGGCGCGCCCCTCGTGCGCCGCGGCGTATTGCGCCCGGTCCTGTCCATCAGACCGGCACCTTGGCGATGTTCAGTTGCGCTGCGGCTTTCTCAACAACCGACAGCGCCCACGGGTCGATACGCTCGAGTTCGCCCGGGAGCAGCTCGGGCACACCGTTGACGATGAAGCTCTCGGGCGGCGCCACGACCCGTGCGCCCGCCTCACGCAGGCGCTTCGTGATGCCGACCGCCGCCGAGCCGGACAGCAGGCGCGGCCAGTCGAGGCGTGTATCGAACGCCACGGCGGCCCGGCCGGCCAGGGCGCCGGTGTGCAGATGGCTGAAGAAGTTGGTCATCGGCTGCGTCACACCGTGCGCTTCGGTGGGACCGCCGACGAACACGGTGTCTCCGTCGGGCAACTCGCGCGGTGCAGTCTCGACGTCGATCAGATCAACGGTGGCGCGTTCGCGGAGCGCAGCCGCAATACGCTCTGCCACCAGACGCGTGTTGCCCTTGCGCGATGCATAAGCGACCAGGACCCTCACCGTGCGGCCCTCCCGACCTCCAGGCGACCGCAGCCTGTCGCGTTCGACCTATCCGATCCAGTTCCCCGGCCATGGTCGCGGCGGGCACCGGTTGCGGGAAAGTGCCGATCGGACTGTTCGGGGCCGGGCGCTTGGCCGCTCAGGCGGATTGCTGCAGCGGGCGGCTCGACGCGCAGCTCAGGGCTCGGCGGGCGGGCGCCGCACGGGGTCGACCTGCGCGTCGTACTCGTGGTGCCGTTCCAGGTAGGAGCGGATGTAGGGACAGTACGGGGAGATGCGCAGACCACGCGCGACCGCATCGTCGAGCACGGCACGCGCCAGTTGCCGGGCGATTCCGTGGCCCTGGTAATCGGGCGCCACCACGGTGTGGATGAAACTCACGCGTCCGGGCGAGAGGCGATATTCGACATAGCCAACCCGCTTGCCGTCCAGCAACGCATGCCAACGCCGCTCCTCGGGCTTGTTGACCATTTCGAGCTCGCCCGATTCCGCCGCCCGCATGCCGGCAAGGGTATCCTCGAGGCCAGAAACGAGAGCAAGAGATGACCGATCAGCCGACCCCCACCCCCGACCCGCAGACCAACGCCCAGCCATCGGCCGGCGCGCCCGAATCGCTGCTGCGCTGCGCTTCCTGCGGCAAGCTCAACAAGATCCGCGCCAGCGAGAAGGGCGTGCCCCATTGCGGCAGCTGCGGCAAGCCATTGCCGTGGCTGGTCAATGCCACGGACGCTACTTTCGACGTCGAGGCAAAGGCCGCCGCGGCGGTCGTGGTCGACCTGTGGGCACCATGGTGCGGACCGTGCCGCTTCGTCAGTCCCATCCTCGAAGAGCTGTCGCGCGAGTATGCCGGTCGGCTGAAGGTGGTCAAGGTCAACGTCGACGACAACCCCGCGACCGCGCAGCGGTTCGAGGCCTACAGCATCCCGACCATGGTCGTCATCAAGAACGGGCGCGTGGTCGATCGCATCGTGGGCGCCATGCCCAAGAGTTCACTCGCCGTCCGGCTGACACCACACCTGCTGCGCACCTGACGGTCGGCCCGGGTCAGGAGGGGCGTTTGGCCCTCCCCCATGTGCGGGTCAGGTGGTCAACCTTTGAGAGTGGCACCACATGTCCTGGTTGCGACCGCCAGCCGGCACGGCTCCACGCTCGACATCGGCGACGAGATCGGGCGCGTCCTCGCCGGCCGCGGGCTGACCGTTACCACGATGCCGATCGAGGAGGTCGACAGCGTCGCCAACTTCGATGCGGTGGTCCTGGGTAGCGCCGTCTACGCCGGCCACTGGCTGAGAGAGGCGGTGGACTTCGTGAAGATCCATGCAGCGGACCTTGCGCTGCGACCTTTGTGGTTGTTCAGCAGCGGGCCGGTGGGCGAGCCGGCGATGCCGCAGACCGATCCGGTGGACCTCGGCGAGATTGTCGAACAGAGCCACGCGCGGCAACACGGCAATTTTGCCGGGCGGCTCGATCCGGAGCGGCTCGGCCTGGCCGAGAAATTGATAGTCGGCCTGCTGCACGCACCGCGCGGCGACTTCCGCGACTGGCCGGCAATCGACGCCTGGGCCGGCGTGATCGCCGACGAGCTGCTAAACGGCGCGGCCAGGGCGACCAGCGCGGCCAGGGCGGTCAGGGCGGCCAGGGCGACCGGCGCGACCGTCCACCGGGAGGTGGGCGTCTAGTTCGGTCGCGCATAATGCGGCGATGGCACCCCGCGACGCCAGGTCCCCGAAGAGCAACCCCGCCGCGCGCAAGGCATTCAAGGCGTTCGTGCCGGACGATCCGCGCGTCGCGCTGAGACCGATGTTCGGCACGATTGCCGCGTTTGCCAACACCCAGATGTTCATGGGCCTGTTCAACGATGAGCTGTTCGTGCGCCTGCCCGGCGACGAGCGCCAGGCCGCGCTGGCGTCGGGCTGCCACCTGCTTGAGCCGATGCCCGGCCGGCCGATGCGTGAGTACGTGAGCGTGCCCGACTGGCAGTCAGCACCGGACCGGGTGCGCGAGTGGGCGGGCCGCTCGCTGGTCTACGCGCTCAGCCTGCCGGCCAGGGAGAAACGGACCGCCCGAAAGCGCTGATCAGCTGGCCGGGGTTGATGCGAGCGGTCGTCAGCGCCGCGGATTTGGGTTCGAGAGCCCGAGCAACCAGCGCACGATGACCGCCCCCACGAAGGCCACGACCAGCGCTCCCAGCCAGCCGTAGACCTGCTCCTGGTTGAAGAACTGGCGGGCCAGGAAACCACCGACCAGGCCACCGAGCACGCCGATCAGGACGTTGGCCAGGCAACCGCCGGGAGTGCGATTGGCGACCACGATGCCCGACAGCGCACCGGCCAGGAAGCCGATGATGATCCACCCGACGATGTCCAGAACTGGCATGGCTACCTCCGCTCGCCGAGCATGCTAGCGGTCCGGCGCTCGCGATGGCGTCTGCGCACGGCCAATCCGGACCCAGTTCACGCTGGGAGCAGTGCTACGATCAGCCGACGGGCGGTCGCGCCGCATTGATCCGAAGCCGGATCCGGCTTACGACGTCCGCGGGAGGAGGACTCGGCTGTGGCGACGGTCACCTTCGATCATGTCTGGAAGAGGTATTCGGGCGACGTCGTCGCCGTGAAGGACCTCAACCTCGAGATCCAGGACGAAGAGTTCCTCGTCCTGGTGGGACCATCAGGTTGCGGCAAGACCACCGCCCTGCGCATGGTCGCCGGTCTCGAAGAAATCACCGAGGGCACGCTCAAGATCGGTGACCGCGTGGTCAACGACCTCGCGCCCAAGGATCGTGACGTGGCCATGGTCTTCCAGAGCTACGCGCTTTATCCGCACATGACCGTCTTCGACAACCTGGCCTTCGGCCTGAAGCTGCGCAAGGTGCCCAAGGCCGAGATCGACAAGCGGGTGCGCACGACGGCGGCGACGATCGAGCTGTCCAACCTCCTCGACCGTAAGCCCAAGCAGCTCTCCGGCGGCCAGCGCCAGCGCGTCGCGCTGGGTCGTGCCATCGTGCGTGAACCGGCCGTCTTCCTGATGGACGAGCCGCTCTCCAACCTCGATGCCAAGCTGCGTGTCCAGACACGTGCCGAGATCGCGCGTCTCCACCAGCGACTGCGCACGACGATCATCTACGTCACGCACGACCAGGTCGAGGCGATGACGATGGGCGACCGCATCGCGGTGGTGAACTTCGGCGTGCTCCAGCAGGTCGGCGCGCCGCAGCAGCTGTACGAGCATCCCGTCAACCGGTTCGTGGCCGGCTTCATCGGCAGCCCGGCGATGAACTTCGTGAACGTGAGCGCAACAACCGAGGGCGGCAAGACGATGCTCAAGAACGAGAGCATCGAGCTGCCGCTACCGGACCGGCTAAAGGGCGCGGTCGAGGGTGGCCCCAAGGAGCTCACCGCGGGCGTTCGCCCCGAGCACTTCCAGATCGGCAGCGGTGGCGGCGGCGATGGTGCCACGGTGCGCGCGACGACCGACGTGGTCGAGTTCCTGGGCAACGAGGAGTTGCTGCATTTGCGCGCCGGCGAGCACGACCTGGTCGCCATCGTCGACGCGTCGCACCACGTGCGGCCGGGCGATGTGCTCGACCTGTTCGTGCCGATCGAGAAGATCCACCTGTTCGACGCCAATGAGGGCACGGCGCTCGCGCACGATTGACCCCCTGACCTGACGCTCGCTGCCGCGGCGGGCGGCCTTCAGCTCACCGCCGCGGCCGGTGCCACCTCTACCGCTACCAGTTCGCGCGTGCCCGGCCGCTCGAGCTGGCCGCCGCCACTGCGTTTGGCGGCGTACATCGCCGCGTCGGCGGCGGCCAGCAGCCGTGCCGGATTGCGTCCGTCGCCCGGATACATGGCCAGCCCGGCACTGACGCCGACGCTGACCGTGGTGTGGTTGCCCAGCTCGTGCTCGGCGCCGCGCACGGTTGACACCACACGCCGCGCGACAACCTCGGCTTGCTCCTCACTCGTGTCGGGCATCACCACCACGAACTCGTCACCGCCGTAGCGCGCCACCACGTCACTGGTGCGCACCGCCGCACGCACGATTGCCGCCACGTTATGCAGGACGCGGTCGCCGTTGGAGTGGCCGTGGCGGTCGTTGACCGGCTTGAAGCCGTCGAGGTCGAGCATCAGGACCGCCATCGTGGCGTGGCTGCGCGCCGACCGTGCCACCTCCTGGCGCAGGCGCTCCTGGAGGTAGCGGTGGTTGTTCAGGCCGGTGACGAGGTCGATGTCGGCTGCGTTCTGAAGCTGTTGGAACAGGCGCACCCGCTCGAGCCCGGTGGCCGCCAGGCTGGCCATTGCCTGACATGTCTGCATCTCGGATTCGTCCAGCCTCCGGCCATCGAGCGCGTAGAGCTCGATCAGACCGATCGTCCGCGTACCGGTGTTGAGCGGCAGCAGGACGATCCCCTGCACACCTCGTTTGCGCAGCTGCCCATCGAGGCTGGAGCTGCCCACACCGGCCGGCATCACGCACGATCGGCCCTCACGCAGGACCGCACGACGTTCGCTCGAGTCGGCGGCATCGATGGTCTCCAAGTTGCCGGCGATCCACGAGCCATCCTGGGTCAGCAGGCGCAGCATGGTCGAGCTCTCATCCCAGTGCCAGACGGTGCACCCATCCATGCCCGTCGCCGCCCGGACGCGGCCGGCCACGACGGCGGCGAGGGCAATCTCATCCTTGGCGGCACCCGCCGCGGTGCTCACGTCGAGCAGCGCGGCGAGTTCCTGGACGAGCTTGTCGCGACCTTCCATCAGGCGCGCGTTTTCGATCGCCACTGCAGCCTGTCCGGCGAGGATCTGGAGCAGCCGCACGTCGTCGTCGTCGAAGCGCTCGCCGCGCCCGGTCAGAACGACCACGCCGCTGATCCGACCCTCATGCCGGATGGGTACGGCCAGCAGCGAACGCGGATCGTTCGTCGCGCCACCGGCGCGACCGAGCTGCGCAGCGAGCACCGGCGCACCGCCAAAAGCCGCCCGGGTAACCGCCTCGCCAGCCGGCCCGCTGGTGAGATCGGCCAGCGAGGCCGGCTCCGGCCGGCCGTCGCGGCGCGTGCTGGTGGCAACGCGCTCGAGCGCGCCGTCCACGCCGAACAGCAACACCTGTGCGCCGTCGTATTCGATTACCTCGCGAGTTTCATTGCAGATCGCCGTGCCCAGCTCGGGGATCGATGCCAGGCGGCTGAGACGCGCGCCGATGTGGTGCATCGCCTCCAGCTGCCGGATCCACGGCGACCTTCCGGGAGCCACGCCCGTCGGCGGGTCGTCCCCGGCCAGCCGGCGCGCATACAGCCGGGCAACTGACGCGTCCTGCTTCGTGAACCCCTCCTGGCCGCCGCGCTCCACGAGCACCATCGTCCCGCCCGGCGCCGGCAGCAGCATCGTCTGAGCGGCGTGGCCGCGGCGCACGAGGCGCACCAGGCGGGTCCACACGGACCACGGCTCGGCGCGCATGTCCTGTTCGGCAACCAGCTCGTACAGTCCGTCGCCGTCGTCGTGGTAGAGGGCGACACCACCGTCGGCGCCGACAGCCGTGGCCAGCTCACGCAGTGTGCCTGCCACGTGTCCCTGGACGTCCGTATCCACGATGCGCCTGCTGCTATCAGCCATTGGCGTGTTGTATGCCCGCCACCGAGCCCATCTGCCTCCGCGACTGCGCCTCCTGGCCGCCGCCCTGCATCACACGCACCAGCCAGACCGCTCCGCCGAGCCCGATCAACACGTCACCGATCGAGAACACATTGGCGAACGGGATCGGCTGCGGCAGCACATAGACATCGCCCAGTGACGGAAAGATGGTGTGCGGTCCGGCGAGCACGGAGTTCGAGAACGCGTCGGTGGGTACGACCGGCTGGCCGGTCAGCAGGGCCAGGGCCGCCGGCGATGCCGGCATCTGGCCGCCATTGGCGACGATCACCGCGAAGTTCAGTGCTGCGCCCAGCAGAATCAGCCAGAAGCCGGGCTGGCGCACGTTGACGAGCAGCGCGCCGAGCACGACCGCCGTCGAGAGCACGTAGAGCGCCGGGCCCCACGAGCCGACCACGTCCGCGATCGGGCTGCTGAACAGGACAACCTGGAAGGCCAGCCCAAGCAGCGCAAGCGGCCACAGCCGGACACGGGCGTCGGCCAATCGCGTCAGGCTGCCATGGGTGGCCAAGCCGACGAGCACGCCGAACAGAACCGCGTAGAGCAGGAGCATCGACAGGGGCCCCCTAGCGGCCGATCAAGACCAGATGCAGCAAACGGCGCGAGGGCAAACGCGCCGGTTGCGCTAACCCGACGTCACGCCGCCCGAAGCGGGCGGGGCCGTCGATTTGACGCTGGCTGGCGACTAGCGCCGTCGGCCTAGAAGAACCACCAGCGGAATGGCGCGGCCAGGACAAGCAAGAACGCTGCCAGGACCACGAGGCTGAAAACGGTGCGCCGGATGTCGGTCATTTCAGTCTCCAATTTGCCGGGACAGCCGGGCTGACTCGTCCCACGCCACCGATCCTATGGAGACCATCCGGCGCGGCCTATGAGAAACAGGTACCAGTACGCGGCTGGCATACTCGCCTGGACATGGCTTCTGATCGGGAATCACAGCTCAGCGAACGACTCGTCGAACGCGAAGTGGTGCGTCAGGGCAACTACATGACGTTCGTGCGCGACACCATCGCCGATCCGGAGGGCCGTCAGCACGCCCGTGAGATGGTGATTCACCCCGGCGCGGTGTGCATCGTGGCACTTCTAGCCGATCGGCAGTTGCCGATGGTCCGTCAGTACCGCCACGCGGCCGGCGAGGTGTTGCTCGAACTGCCGGCCGGCACGCTCGATCGCGGCCCGGACGGTGCGCTCGAGGAGCCGTCACATGCGGCGCGGCGCGAGCTGAGCGAGGAGACCGGCTATCGCGCCGCACAGTGGCGCAAATTGGCCGAGTTCTTCACGACCCCCGGCTTCGCCACCGAACTGATGCACCTCTATCTCGCCACGGGGCTGGATCGCGACCCGGCCTACCGCGGGCCCATGGAGGACGAGCGCCTGGAATTGGTCGTCCTGCCCCTGGACGAGGCGCTCGAGCGCGCGCGGGCAGGCGCCATCCGCGATGCGAAGTCGCTGCTGGGGCTCTACCTGGTCGACCGGCTGGCGCGTGCCGGTGAGATCGACGGCCTCACGGCCAGCTGATGATGGCCGACAGGAATACTGCGGACGCCTCCACCTGGGTGCCCGGGTTCTCGATGGTGATCTGGTAGGACGTCCCCGCGTCAACGGGCTGGTTGAAGCTGAAGCCGGTGGTCGAGCCACCTGACTGATCGAAGCCGCTGGGATCGATGACAACCCGGTAGGCCTGCGGGGGCACTGGGTCGAACGTGCCGCTGACCGCGATCGTGCCGCTGCCCTCGGTAGCGACCAGCGCCGTCAGGCCGTTGTAGTTCGGCACGGGAGTGCCCTGAAAGCGCAGGTTGTCGAAGTGCACCGATGGCGCCTCGGCGTTGAAGTCGAGCACCAGCGTCACGTACGGGCTGATGTTGTTGTTCGCGCCGATCAGGGACAGGTGCCACGTCGTGGTTCCCGAATCGAACACTGCCTGCTTGATCTTGGGCTTGCGTTCGTTGGCGGCACAAAGCTTGTTGGTCGCGTCATCGCCCTTCCACAGGCACATGCGCACCGGGCCGGCGCTGATGCTCGTCAGGCGCGCGGAGATGAGGCTCTGGCCATCGACGCTGAACGAGATGTAGCGGGCGACCGAGCCTATCTCCGGGTCGTGGTTGTCGAGCCCCAAATCCGTGACGCGCAGCTCACGCTGGGGCGCAGTGGGGTTGAGCGAGGGCGTCGGTGTGGGCGAGGCAGTGACGGCCGGCGTCGGAGTCGGCGTCGGCGTCGGCGTTTCACCCGAGCTGGTCACCGACGGAGATGTCGCCGGCGGGGTGGCTGAAGACTCGCTGGTCGGCGGCAATGAGGGCGTGGCCGCGCTTGCCACGAGACTTGGCGCGATCAGGCTCGGCGAGGGTGGCGCGGTAACCGGGGCCAGGGTCGAGCGCGGCGAATGCTGCGTCAGCAACAGGAATATGGACGCGCCGACCAGCACGACCAGCAGGACGCCGAGCACGCCCGCCAGCGCCTGGGCCGATCGGTCACTCACGTGTTGCTTCCGGTCACGGTTTCAGCTTTGCCGACGGCAGCCTTCTGAGTGCGTTGCGGTATAGCTCCGACTCGGGCGCCAGGGCAACCGCCAGGCGCAGATGAGCTCGCGCCGCGTCCGGCTGCCCGAGCTGCTTCAGCGACTGGCCCAGGCCAAAATGGCCGTACGGAGCTGACGGATCGATATCGAGCAGCTCGCGGAATGCCTGCGCCGCGCGATCGTGTTGCCCGCTGTTGTAGTAGGCGCGCCCGAGCGCTTCGACGATCGACCCCTTGCGCGGTTCCAGGCGCGCGGCGCGCTCGAGCAGCACGGCAGCCTGCGCGTGATGGCGGCTGCGCAGCAACGCACCGGCCCGCTGAAAGAGGCCATACGCCGTCTCGCGCTCGGCCAGCTCGTCGAGCCGGCGATCGATCTCGTCGCCGCGATCCATTGCTAAATGCTGACACGGGCTGGGGCACCTGTCTGCTCACCCGCCGTTCGCCTGGCTTCGCCACGCCACGAGGTCGATGGGCTGCAGTCGCGGGCTGCCGGTAATGCCCGGAATACGCCCGCGCTTGGCGATCGGCTTGCCGTCGATTTCCTTGAGGTCGCCGGTGAAGTCGATCGGCTCGGCGCCGGCGATGAACGAGCCGACGGCATACGAGTCGACCGGCGCGTGCTGCTCCTTGAACCAGCCGATGCGCTCGGGGTTGAGGCCGCCGCTGACGATGACTTTCACGTGTTCGTGGCCGGCCTGGTCGAGCCGGGCGCGCACCTCCTGGACCAGGTCGGGCGTGACCCGCCCGCGCTCGACCGGCGTGTCGAGACGGACGCCGTACAGCCGGTCGCCCAGCGCATCGGCGATACGCACGCTCTCTT